>JAQXZJ010000131.1 GCA_029227155.1 Erysipelotrichaceae bacterium | reverse complement strand
CCAATAATGCAAGAGCAAAACTAAGTTTTCCTCCCATTTCTTTGAATGCATCATACTTAACTACACTAAACTTTTGGAATGCAGTACATAATGCTTCATTAATCTCAGTAATCTGATTTGTTACTGCCTCCATATTAACTTTTAGCTCATCTATTTCTTGAAACCTTGTTATAATGATTTCTTCTAATGATTTACCATCATTTCCTGCAATAAAGCTTTGATATTTTTTGTTCATCTTACTAATTCGAATGCTTTGAATAACGAATAAGATAAATAGTAATAATATTGCGGCTCCTGCTGCAAAAAGTATCTCAACTTTATAATTTTGTAATATTTCTTCTAAGCTCATTGCTAATATAGCCTCCATTACCTCAGCCTAACCAATAGATTCAAATAATTCTACTAGTCTTTCTAACTCATCATTGGAATAATATTCGATTTCAATTTTTCCTTTGTTGTTAACTTTTTTATGAATGATTACTTTTGTACCAACAATGCTGCGAATCTTATCTTCCAAATCTCTATATATAAAATCATCATTTTCTTCAACTGTTACAGCAGCTTCATCCTTTTGTTCCTTATCTTTTGCTAAGATTTTTTTGACTAATTTTTCAGTCTCACGTACACTTAATTTTTGGTCAAACACCTTTTGGGCTAATTCATATTGATGTTCTCCATCTACGATTGGAATTAATGTACGCCCATGACCTTCTGAAATCATGCCATCGATTAGCATCTGTTGTACTCGTTGGTCCAATTTTAAAAGACGCATTGAGTTAGTCACTGCCGTACGACTCTTCGCTATTTTCTCAGCTAACTCGTCCTGTTTTAATCCAAATTCTTTCATCAGGTTATGATATGCTAATGCTTCTTCAATGGGATTCAAATCTTCTCGCTGTATATTTTCAATCAGAGCAATTTCCATAACTTCTTGCGGCGTATATTCCTTAATGACAGCTGGTACCTTTTTAAGTCCAGCGATCTTAGCTGCTCTCCATCTTCTCTCTCCAGCGATGATTTCATAGAAATCGCCTTTTTTCTGAAGAATTAAAGGTTGAATCACCCCATATTGTTTAATAGATTCTGCTAGTTCTTGTAACGCATCTTCTTCAAAAACTTTACGTGGTTGACCACCATTTGGTTCAATGTCGTTGATATCGATCAATGTTTCACGTGAAACATCTTTTATTTCTATCTGATTCTCTGCTTTACTATTTGTAATCTTTTCGGGAATCATTGAATCTAGTCCTTTGCCTAATCCACGTTTAATACTCATATCTACTCCTTTCTATATACAAATCTATTCCGTTCTTTGTATTACTTCTTGTGCTAAATCTCTATAGCCTTCTGCTCCTGATGATTTTGGATCATATATATTGATAGGCATTCCGTGACTTGGTGCTTCTGCTAAACGTACATTTCTTGGGATAATTGATTTATAGATGTTTTGTTTTAAATTATTTTTCACATTTTCTACTACTTGAAGGGACAGATTTGTTCTGGCATCAAACATTGTAAATACAACACCTTCTAATTCTAGATTTGGATTCAACCTACTCTTAACAAGATTAATTGTATGTATTAGCTGAGTTAACCCTTCTAACGCATAATACTCACATTGTATAGGTACAAGAACCGTATCTGCAGTTGTCATTGCATTCACTGTTAATATATTTAGGGAAGGTGGACAATCAATAATGATATAATCATATAAATCACGAACCGTATCAATATGCTTTTTAAGAATATATTCCTTATCATCCATTCCAATAAGTTCAATCTCTGCACCAGCTAAATTAACATTAGAAGGTAAGACATCAACTGTTCCATATTCACTACGAATAACACAATCTTTTAATTCTGCTTCTCCAATGATTAATTCATAAACTGTGTTCTCTATCTCATCTTTCTCTATACCAAGACCACTTGTTGTATTTCCCTGAGGATCAATATCGATTGTAAGAACATTTTTACCTACTTCAGCCAAACATGCTGAAAGATTAATTGAGGTGGTAGTTTTACCTACTCCGCCTTTTTGATTTGCAATTGCTATAATTCTAGCCATTGTAATCCTCCTTCCTTAAGATTCATCAAAGTAAATTTACTTCGATATAATCCGTTGTGAAACCATTATATCATTTTCAATAATGGATATCTACAATTTTACTTCGTTTCTATAAAAGAATCTGTCGAAAACAATATATATTTATAGAAAACATTTAAGAACAAAGTGTGTTTCACACATTCTCCCGAATATGAACACCATATTAACACACTTTGTTCTTAGCGCCGAATGAGTGTC
>JAQXZJ010000130.1 GCA_029227155.1 Erysipelotrichaceae bacterium | reverse complement strand
AAAGGCTTTTTTTATTTTATGAGGGGAGTAACTATGTTTAAAAGAATAGGACTAAGAACGATTAAAACAGGAATTGCAGTTACATTATCTTTATGGGTTTCTATGCTGTTACGGTTAGAATATCCATTCTTTGTAGCGATGACTGCAATTATTTCTATGGATAAAACAGCAATGAATTCGATGAAGATGGGGAAGAATCGAATTGCAGGGACTTTTATTGGAGCAATCGTTGGTATATTATTATCTTATATTGATCGAGGAAATCCAATTCTTTGTGGATTGGGGATTATTTTGATGATTGTGATCTGTAATTCTTTGAAATTAAAAGGTTCTATTTCTATTGGAGGAATTGTTCTTTTGGCAATCATGGTGCATACAGATAAGACACCATTGTTCTATGGCTTTAATCGTACCTTAGATACGATTATTGGTGCTGGGATCGCATTGCTTGTAAATTGTACGATTTTTCCATATTACAATGTTCGTCGTTTAGATGATATTGTGATTAAGATGTGGGAACAATCGGATTCTATTATTCAAGCATTAGAAAATCGTGAACCTTGTAATCTAACGGAGATTCATCAGAATATGAAAGAGATTGAAAATGAATTGGGGCTTTATGAAACGGAGATTCTGTTTCATAAGAAGAAGGAATTGGTCGCAAAACTTCGTCGGCATTATGAAATGACAAAACGTCTGTTGTTTGAAATGGATGTTTGTCAGTCAATCGATCAACAACAGTATAAAGAAGTATATGAATTTCATGTAAAAAGAGTTCATCAATTGTATTTAGATTATATCGATGATTTACAGGCAAAATATGTGCAATCCTAAGGAGGTCGAAGAAAATGGATGTTGTATATCAGGCAGTTATGATGGGATGTATGGTTACTTTAACAGCTTGTGCGATTGTATTCCCTATTTTGTTTTTATGTCAAAATCGTAAGTTTCGCAAAGAATTAATTCAATCATTGATGGATGATCAATCTAGAAATGATTAATTGTCAAAAAAATGTGTGAATTTTTGTGAAAATCGTTTCTTGTCTTGTGTTTCAAAATAGAATGTCTTATGATTCATATCAATGAAAAGGATGAGGTAAATGGAACGGTTTAAAATGTGGCTATATCGAATGATGCAAGGGCGATATGGCGCTGATTTATTGGGGACGGTACTTTCTTATGTCGGAATGGGGTTTGCGATTCTAGCGCTCTTTTTCCGTGATTTTGGTTGGGTTTTATCTACGATTGCTTGGTTACTATTGATTTATGCATTATGGAGAATGATGTCTAAGAATATCTGGAAACGTTATGCGGAAAATCAAAAGTTTGTTCAATGGATCCAACCATTAAAACGACGTTGGCAATTGTTTCAAAAACAAAGGAAAGATAAGGAGCATCGCTACTTTATTTGCCCAAAGTGCAAACAAATCGTAAGAGTTCCGAAAGGACGAGGGAAAATAGAAATTACTTGTCCAAAGTGTAAGAGTCGTTTTGATAGAAAATCATAGGAGGTACAAGATGAATTATTTGTGGTATTTTCTGGGATTCTTGTTGTTGAATGAAATTTTTTACTGGTTAGTTCGTGTTCAACCAGCATTAGCAATCTTGCTCTATGTCATCATCGTTGGTGCAACGATTTATTGGGTAATGGAACGTCGTAAGAAATTGAAAAAGGCAAAAGAAGAATTCTATAAACAATATGATCGTTCAACGAATCATCAAACAAAAGATGAGAGAATCAAAGAAGATCAAGTGATTGATGTAGAATATAAAGTGACAGAAGTAGAATAAATGACAAAAATCTTTCGTATTGATGTAAATGTACGAAGGATTTTTTTTGTGGAAAAAGATGGAATCTGTCGGAGAAGAATTGTGTTTTCCTATAAAAGAGGTATAATTCGAATAGAATCAAGGAAATGGAGGTAGAGAAATGTCAGAAATTCAGGAACTATTAGCAGATCAGGAGTTTTGTTCCATGATTAAAGATTTACTGGAAAATGAAATGGTTTTAGAATTAAAGAAATTTAATCAGCATCATCGTTATAGTCGGTTTGATCATTCGGTGTCTGTCGCATATTATACGTATAAAATGTGTTTAAAATGGCATGTAGAGCCAAAAGAAATTGTTCGTGCAGCACTTTTGCATGATTTATTTATCTATGATTGGAGAGTAGAAAAATCAGAATTTGGTTCCCATGCATTTGCACATCCAAAAGAAGCTTGTATCAATGCAGAAAAAATTATGCCATTAACGGATATGCAAAAAAATTGCATTTTGAGTCATATGTTTCCATTATCAAAAACGATGCCTCGTTATAAAGGAAGCTGGATCATTCAAGCGGCAGATAAATATTCTGCGATTCAAGAGTATAGTCAACAATATAAAAAAGTCTTAACATCCAATCAAAAGTATCGTAAGGTGCTTGGCATCTTCTCTCATATTTATCATATCTAAAACACAGAAATGTGTTTTTTATTTTGGCTATAAAGTTGTGAAAAAGTTGACAGAAAAGTGGTTCAAAAGTGATTCATTGTTTGTTATAATAAAAACGGTAGTCAAAGCTCGTGAAATTGATTACATGGAATAGAAAGAGTATGTCTAACAAGGACAAAAGAGAAAGGAGAATTGTCATGATTTACTCAAAAGAAGTAGAAAAAATGTGCCCAGTAACATGTGGCGCAAGTCATGGATGTGCTCCAATTCCTGAAGAAGGGAAATGGGTTCATTCACGTCAAATTGAAGATATCTCTGGTTTAACCCATGGTATCGGATGGTGTGCACCTCAACAAGGAGCATGTAAATTAACATTGAATGTTAAAAACGGAATTATTGAAGAAGCATTAATTGAAACATTAGGATGCTCAGGTATGACTCACTCAGCAGCTATGGCTTCTGAAGCTATCGTTGGAAAAACATTATTGGAAGCATTGAATACTGACTTGGTATGTGATGCTATCAATACTGCTATGAGAGAATTATTCCTTCAAATCGTTTACGGACGTACACAATCTGCATTCTCTGAAGATGGTTTACCAATCGGTGCAGGTTTGGAAGACTTAGGTAAAGGTTTACGTTCACAAGTTGGTACTTGCTATAGCACAAAGGTAAAAGGACCTCGTTATTTGGAATTAGCTGAAGGTTATGTTACTAAGATTGCTTTAGATGCTAACAGTGAAATCATTGGTTACGAATATGTAAACATGGGAAAATTCATGGATGCTGTTAAGAGTGGTGTAGAACCTACAGAAGCATTAGAAAAGAATAAATCTACTTATGGTCGTTACGCTGATGGCGTTAAGTTCATCGACCCTAGAAAAGAATAGGAGGAAGAAACAATGGCATTATTTGAAAGTTATGAAAGAAGAATCGATACCATCAATAAGGTTTTAAACTCCTATGGTATTGCTTCTCTTGAAGAAGCTAAGAAATTAGTTGATGATTTAGGAGTAGATGTTGCTGGCATCGTTCGTGGTGTTCAACCTATCTGCTTCGAAAATGCTTGCTGGGCTTATACAGTAGGTGCTGCTTTAGCAATTAAAAAAGGTGATAAAACAGCTTATGATGTTGCTAAATCTTTAGGTGAAGGATTACAAGCATTCTGTATTCCTGGTTCTGTTGCTGATGATCGTAAAGTTGGTTTAGGTCATGGTAACTTGGCTGCTATGTTATTGTCTGATGAAACAAAATGTTTTGCTTTCTTAGCAGGACATGAATCTTTCGCTGCTGCTGAAGGTGCTATCGGTATTGCTCGTAATGCTAACAAAGCTCGTAAAGAACCATTAAAAGTTATCTTAAATGGTTTGGGTAAAGATGCTGCGAAGATTATTTCTCGTATCAATGGTTTCACATATGTAGAAACAAAATTTGATTACTTCACAGGAGAATTACAAATCGTTTCAACAACTCCATATTCTGATGGAGAAAGAGCTAAAGTAAACTGCTATGGTTCTGACGATGTTCGTGAAGGTGTGGCTATCATGCATCATGAAATGGTAGACGTTTCTATTACTGGTAACTCTACTAACCCAACTCGTTTCCAACATCCAGTTGCTGGTACATATAAGAAAGAATGTATCGAACAAGGTAAGAAATACTTCTCTGTAGCAAGTGGTGGAGGAACAGGTCGTACATTGCACCCAGATAACATGGCTGCAGGTCCTGCTTCTTATGGTATGACAGATACAATGGGACGTATGCACTCTGATGCTCAATTCGCTGGTTCTTCTTCAGTTCCTGCTCACGTAGAAATGATGGGATTAATCGGTATGGGTAACAACCCAATGGTTGGTGCAAGTGTTGCTGTTGCAGTAGCTATTTCTGAAGCGTTAAATAAATAATAGTATGAAATACGTCTGAAGGATGATAACGTTCTTCGGACGTTTTTTTATAGTAAACAAAACGATAAACCCAAATGGGAGGTGTGAATATGAAAAAGAATTTAATTAGTATGTTATTCATTGTTGTAGCAATCGGATTGGGTGTAGTTTCTTGGTTTTTTCTTCCAGATGTTGTAGCAGTACAAGTCGGTATTGATGGTAAAATAACAAATACAATGCCAAAAGTGTTGGCTATTGCTATTCCATTAGGGGTTTCGATTGTCGGCTCAGCGATGAATTTAACAGGGAAAGAAACAAATAAGAAAGGATATATTCTTTCGGTCGTAGGTATTGCGATTCTGATCGTGAGCTTGTTTTTTAATTGATCATTATAGTTTGCTAACTTGTTTAAAAAATAAGGGAATGATATAATACACAAAGAGGAGAAGTCATAATGTATCAATCAATCATAACAGATCAAATTAGCGAAGATTTAGAACGTGCTTTGCAGGTTGCAAAAGAACATGGTTACCACCATGTAGAATTACATAACGTATTTGGAAAGAGTGTTGAACAGTGTAATGAAGAAGAGATTAAAGAGATTCAACGCTTAATGAAGAAATATGATATGCAAGTATGCTCCATTGCTAGTACGGTCTTTTTCTTATGTCCATTATTGGAACAAGACCAAGTAAGTTTATTTAATCCATCATTCTATGCGATTACTGGAGGAAGAGAAGAACATTTAGCATATCTAAAAAATGCTTGTAAGGTCGCAAAAGCATTGGATTGTCCAAGAATTCGCATCTTCCCATTTCGTTTCCCAGATAATCGGGCTCCATATTATGGTACAGAAGAACAGATGGAAATCATCATTGATTCTATTAGACCAGCTGTTCAAATTGCAGAACAAGAAGGTGTAATGCTTGTGTTGGAAAATTGTCCATATTCTCATTTACCAAAAGGAGAAATGACGATTCAAGTGGTTCAACGGATTCAAAGTCCAAATTTGAGATTGTTATGGGATCCTGCTAATAGTTATCGTGCATATAAACAAAATGTTCCACCTAAATATTTGCAGACCCCTTTAATTGATGAATTAAAGAATATTTATCCATATATCGATCACATTCATATCAAAGACTATTTCTATGATGAAACATTAGAAAAACCATTCAAACATGTAGCGTTATCAAAAGGGGATATTCCTTTTGAAAAATTGTTTGATTATCTGCATCAACAAGGATATCAAAATGCAGTGTCATTAGAAGCTGAAACAGAATACGATCTAGTCATTGAAAGTATGGAAGAAATGAATCGGCTAGTTGCTCGCTAAGAAGTTCGTATGAACTTCTTTTCATTTATGTAAAATTAATGGAAAAAAATGTCTTGCGTTTTTTTAATAGTTGTTGTATTATAAATAAGCTGATTCGTTAGAGAATAGTAACAAAAAAGATTTGAAAAAATCTAAAAAAATCTATTGACGATTCGGTACTGATATGATATATTAGATAAGCACAAAAGTTGTGCAACAGGATGGAGGTTTAGCTCAGTTGGGAGAGCGTCTGCCTTACAAGCAGAGGGTCGGCGGTTCGAGCCCGTCAACCTCCACCATTTATTTTGTCTAAAATGCCGGATTAGCTCAATTGGCAGAGCAACTGATTTGTAATCAGTAGGTTGTAGGTTCGAGTCCTATATCCGGCACCAGTGGGGAGGTAGCGAAGAGGCTAAACGCGACTGACTGTAACTCAGTTCCCATCGGGTTCGACAGTTCGAATCTGTCCCTCCCCACCATCTTTATTGGGGTATAGCCAAGCGGTAAGGCACCAGACTTTGACTCTGGCATTTCCCTGGTTCGAATCCAGGTACCCCAGCCAAGTTTGTTTGCCTGAATAGTTCACTTGATCCGTTAGCTCAGTCGGTAGAGCATCTGACTTTTAATCAGAGGGTCGGGCGTTCGAGTCGCCCACGGATCACCATTCTTGCGGATGTAGTTCAATGGTAGAACTTCAGCCTTCCAAGCTGACTACGCGAGTTCGATTCTCGTCATCCGCTCCATTAAAAAATAACTTACGAACTTCAATTGTTCGTAAGTTTTTATGTATTGTGTTTTCTTAATTGGATGACGGATAACGGTTCTTAATTTGGATATATCACATCTTCTTGGATCACTTAAATAGATTTCGTGATGATATCTAGTATCTGTTATATCAATTGTATAGCCATTTTCTTCCATATATTTGTGCATTTTATCAACGGTGGCAGGTTCATCATCAAAACTTCCATTATGCATACATTGAACGCATAATCCTTCATCATAAGTGAAAAATTCCACTCTTGAGAAATCTTGTTTTTTCTTTGTGGTTGCTTCTTCAATTGCCCAATTAAAATCTTCTTTGGTTACAAAATCGGGTAGTCGAATCACTGATATAAATTTAAATTCCTCTTTCCGTGTATAATCAATACCACAAACTCCATCTTGCCACCAGAAACCTTCTAGTGGTGGAACGACATATTCAAAAAAACCATCGATTTTATGATTTCCTTTAGCACTCATTTTTATTGTATAGGCAATACTATATAATAAACCAACCGTGTTTTTATAATCTCCATTTTCATCATTTGGATTTCCTGTCCCTCTTACTGCAATGTAATTCATCTTAGGAATTTCAACGATACTTGGTTTATTTTTGGGTAGATAAAATTCTTTATATTCCTTTTTATAATCAAAAGCCATTCTGTTACCTCCTTACAGATACAATACCGCATGTTTGACAAGAAAACAAGCATTTTATATAATGTTTTCGGTGGTAACATGGAAATGATTTCTTTTTTGATTATAGCATTTGTTGCGATTTTCTTAATTATCTTTGTGATATCTTCTCTTTTTGGAAGTTCTCAAAGGAGAATGGAAAAGAAACTAACAAAAATGGCGAATAGTCTTATTCGAGTACAAAATTCAGTGATTCAACAAAATGAAGATTTATTAAAAGATACAGCTAATCGTTCAGCATCCATCCAAAAAGATGCGATTCGTACGGTTGTTCACACTGTTAAAGAAGGATGGACAGATTCAGAAGAATCAACGGATATGATATATTGTAAATATTGTGGATGCTATGTTGATAGTGATTCGAGATATTGTAAAAACTGTGGGGCAAAATTGAGAGACTAGAATCTTTAGGGATCCTAGTTTTTTTACTCTTAGATGATTGTATCAGACATCTTGTTTGATACACATACTATCTCTGAGGTGATCAATGTGAAACTGTTATTAGTGTTTGTTTTATTATTTTGTAGTGGATGTCATTGGATGGAAAAGGGAGTTCCGGTATCTTCCATGAATGATAAAAGAAATCGAGTGAATTATGAAGAAATTAAAAAACTATCAGATCAAAAGATTGCATGGGGTTTAGGACCAAATAAAAATGAGTATGGACAACCAATTGATGCATTGAATGCGAATGATCGTTATCGAGCAGTGGATGGTTACTTTGTTGGTAAGAATGCTAATGTAATCTACTTAACATTTGATAATGGATATGAGAATGGCTATACAACTCCTATTCTAGACACGTTAAAAGAAACAGGGACGCCTGCTTTATTCTTTTTGACGTATGATTATGTAAAAGATAATCAGCAATTAACACAACGGATGATTCATGAAGGACATGAGATTGGTAATCATACATATAAACATAAGAATTTTCCTGATATTTCTTTAAAGGAAATTACAGAAGAGGTTTTGAAATTAGAAGAATATATGGCGAATGAATTCCATTATGCGATGCGTTATGTGCGTCCTCCAAAAGGGGAGTTTACAGAACAATCATTGGCAGTATGCCAATCGCTAGGTTATCGTACGATGTTATGGTCTTATGCGTATTATGATTACAATGTAAATGATCAGTATTCCTATCAGACAGCTTTAGAGAAACTAAAGAAATCATTACATCCAGGGGCAATCTATTTATTACATTGTGTATCGAAAACAAATTCTGAGGTGCTAAAGGAGTTCATTACTTATGCAAAAGAAAGAGGATATAGTTTTGAACTACTTGATTTTTAGTTTGCGTAGGTAAGGAATAAAGAGTATGATAGTAAGCAAGGAGATGAGAGATTATGGTAAGTGAAAACCAATTACGAAAATATGCGAAATTAGCAGTAAAAATGGGAGTAAATGTTCAAAAAGGACAGTTGCTAGTGATTTCTGCAGATGTACGCGATCATGAATTTGTAGCCTTGTGTGTAGAAGAGGCTTATAAAGCAGGTGCAGGTCAGGTATATGTAAATTGGAGTAGTGAACATGATGCTTTATGTAATTATCAATATATGACAAAGGAAGCATTATCTGATATTCCTCAATGGAAATATGATCAAAGAAAGTATGCACAGGATAAAGGAGGTTGCTTCTTAAATGTCATGAGCAGCACACCAGGCTTGTTAAAGGGAATTGACTCTGAGAAAATCATGGCTGCTCAATTAGCTGCTAGCAAGATGTTTATGCCTTTGCAATCTTATACGATGAATAATGAAGGACAATGGTCAATCGTTGCTTTACCATCTAGTGGATGGGCGAAGAAAGTATTCCCAGATTTATCGGAAGAAGAAGGTATTGCAAAATTGTGGGAAGCGATTTTGATGAGTGTTCGTGTTTCTGAGGATAATGATCCAATTGCTGAGTGGGAACATCATAATGAACAAGTGTTACACTATAGTAAAGTGTTGAATGAACAGAACTTCAAAGCTTTGCATTTCAAGAATAAATTAGGAACGGATCTAACAGTGGAATTGGTTAAGAATCATGTATGGGCAGGAGGCTGTGAAAAAGCTGGAAATGGTGCGATTTTTAATCCAAATATGCCAACAGAAGAAAACTTCTGTATGCCAGCTAAATATGGAACCAATGGCCGGGTCGTTGCAACAAAACCATTAAGTTATCAGGGAACTTTGATTGATGGATTTGTTTTAGAGTTCAAAGATGGAAAAGTAGTTAACTATCATGCAGAAAAAGAAATGCAGGCATTAAAGAATTTAGTAGAATTTGATGAAGGAAGCAGCTATTTAGGAGAAGTTGCTTTGATTTCTTATGATTCTCCAATTAATAACACAGGAATCTTATTCTATAATACGTTATTTGATGAAAACGCTTCTTGTCATTTAGCATTAGGTAGAGCTTATCCGATGAATGTGAAAGGCGGCACAGAAATGACTGAGGAACAGCTAAAAGAGGCTGGTGCTAACTTCTCAATGACGCATGTAGATTTCATGTTTGGTTCAAGTGATATGCATGTTGAAGGTATCAAAGAAGATGGAAGTACTGTGACGGTATTTGAAGCAGGTAATTTTGTAATTTAAGAAAACACCCTATCGGGTGCTTTCTTTTTTTAATACATATAGACGAGTCTTTTCGATGGTGTGATAGCGGGTTTCAAATAGAATTTCTTTATAAAATGTAAAGCCACATTTTTCAATGACTCTTTGTGATTGGTGATTTCGAATAAAGTGACCACAGAATAAAGCATCTAGTTGTAAAGTTTCAAAACAATAATGGATGACAGCTTGCACAGCTTCTGGCATCAATCCTTGACCCCAGTAATCTTTACTAAGCACATAGCCGATTTCTCTACATTGTAACGATTGAAAGGTATCATCTACTTGTGATTCATTATATGGTTCAATTCCTAATGAGCCAATTGCTTTTTCGTTTTCTTTGTTGATGATCGCAAAAGTTTTTTTGCCTTCGATAAAGGAAGTTAGAATTTCTAGTGATTTTTCTTTTGATTCATGATGAATCCAACCAGCTAATTCCCCAACACCTTCCACTTTGGCGTATTCATAAAAATCATCTAAATCGTTTAATTGCCAAGGTCGTAAAAGAAGCCGAGGGGTTTCGATAACGACTTGACTGATATCAATTGGTGCGTTCATGATGCTTCCTCCTTTCCAAAATAATAATATAAGTTGATTATTGTTGCAATGTGAAAAAAAACGAAAAAATTTAGCAATCAACTATTGACAGTGCTAATGGTTTAACATATACTATTAGCAGAAAGAAAGCCAGAGTGCTAAAAAGGAAGTGATGAAATGCTGACCAATCGACGATCTATGATTCTAAAAGCCATTGTGGAAGAATTTATTAAAACAGCAGAGCCAGTTGGTAGTAAAACGTTGATGGCTAAGTATGATCTTCCTTATTCTTCCGCTACGATTCGCAATGAGATGATGTATCTGGAAGAGCAGGGGCTATTGGAAAAGACCCATACTTCCAGTGGGCGGATTCCTTCTACCGAAGGGTATCGGTATTATGTAGAAAATTTAATGGAAACGGAGCTTGATGCACAGGATAAGTATGAATTACAAAATCTGTTTATGAGTGATCGTGGTTCAATGGAGGATGTCATTCAGATGAGTTGTGATGTTTTGAGCCATATGACGAATCTGACGTCAATTGTGCTTGGACCGGATGCAAAAACACAGCGGTTACATCATATTAAGTTGTTTCCGGTAGATGAGCATACAGCGGTTGCGGTGTTTATTACCGATCAGGGACATACGGAAAATAAAACGTTCCACTTTGATGATTTGGTTTCCATTGAAGATATTACCAACTGTTGTAACATCTTGAATGATCGGCTAGTTGGTACGGAATTAAGTCGAATTGTAGATAAAATGAATGAGATCAAGCCGATTTTAGCAAATCAGGTAAAACGACATGAGATTCTCTTTAATGCCTTTCTACAAGCGTTTATTCGCTTTGCGAATGAGAATGTTTATTACAGTGGAGCATCCAATATGTTATATCAACCAGAATTTGCGGATATTGAGAAGTTGCGCAATATCATGAGAATGCTAGAGGATGGAAATATCTGGAGAGAGATTACATCCAATGAGCAAATGAGAGCATTGACCACAGGTAAGAGTGAATTAGTATGGTTGGATGATATGGCGGTTGTTTCAACTAGCTTTAGGATGAATGATGTAGAAGAAGGAAAACTGATGATCGTGGGTCCTTCGAGAATGAATTATGACAAGATTACGTCGATGTTGGATTATGTTGGCGAAATATTAGAAAAGAAGTATTACAAGAAATAGGAGGTTCTATGAGTACAGAAGAAAAAGAGATCGTGGAAACAGAAGAAAAAGTAGAAGAAACGAAAGAAGAGCCAAGTTTGGAAGAACAGATTGAGAAGTTAAAAGAAGAATTGGCTCAGGCTACGAATAACTATTACAAAGCGTATGCGGATGCGGATAACTTGAAGAAACGTTTGCAACAAGAAGCAGAAATGACACGCAAGTATCGGATTCAAAGCTTTGCTTTAGAAATTTTACCAGTCATCGATAATCTGGAGAGGGCATTAAATCAACCTACGACAGATGAATCCTTTAAAAAGGGAGTTGAGATGATTTATCAACAGTTAATTCACGCTTTGAAAAATGAAGGCGTTGAAGAAGTGGATGCTTTGAATAAACCGTTTGATGCAAATTTCCATCATGCGATCATGCAAGAAAAGGTGGAAGGCGTTGAATCAAATATGGTGGTTGAAGTATTACAAAAAGGATATGTGTTAAAAGATCGTATCTTACGGGCAGCCTTAGTAAAGGTTAGCGAATAACAGGGAGGAAATAAAATTATGAGTAAAATTATTGGTATTGACTTAGGTACAACAAATAGCTGCGTAGCTGTTATGGAAAACGGTGAAGCAAAAGTAATTACAAATCCAGAAGGAAATCGTACCACTCCATCTGTAGTAGCATTCAAAAATGGTGAAAAAATCGTTGGTGATGCTGCAAAACGTCAAGTAGTTACGAATAAGAATTCCGTTATTTCTATTAAACGGAAAATGGGTTCAAATGAAAAAGTAAATCTAGAAGGTAAAGATTATTCTCCTCAAGAAATCAGTGCTATGATTCTTCAATATATGAAGACTTATGCAGAAGCTTACTTAGGGGAACCTGTGACAAAAGCAGTAATTACAGTTCCTGCATATTTCAATGATGCACAACGTCAAGCAACGAAAGATGCTGGTAAAATTGCTGGTTTGGAAGTAGAACGTATTATCAACGAACCTACTGCTGCAGCTTTGGCTTTCGGTATCGATAAAACAGATATCGAACAAAAAGTATTGGTTTATGACTTAGGTGGAGGAACATTCGATGTATCTATCTTGGATCTAGCAGATGGTACTTTCGAAGTGTTGTCAACAGCTGGTGATAACCGTTTAGGTGGAGATGACTTCGATAATGCAATCGTTGATTATATGGCAGAAACATTCCAGAAAGAAAATGGTATTGATTTGAAACAAGACCGTATGGCTTTACAAAGAATGAAGGAAGCTGCTGAAAAAGCAAAGAAGGATTTGTCAGGAATGGTTCAAACACAAATTTCATTACCATTCATCTCAGCTGGTGCTGCAGGTCCTTTACACTTAGAAATGACATTAACAAGAGCTAAATTTGATGCAATGACTAAAGACTTAGTAGAACGTACGATTGGCCCAGTTCGTCAAGCATTAAGAGATGCTGGTTTAACAAAGAATGATATCCATCAAGTATTATTGGTTGGTGGTTCTACTCGTATTCCTGCTGTTCAAGAAGCAGTTCGTAATGAATTAGGTAAAGAACCAAATAAATCTGTTAACCCTGATGAAGTAGTGGCAATTGGTGCTAGTATTCAAGGTGGGGTATTAGCTGGTGATGTAAAAGATGTATTGTTGTTAGATGTTACTCCATTATCATTAGGTATTGAAACAATGGGTGGTGTAATGACAACATTAATTACTCGTAACACAACAATTCCTACATCAAAATCACAAGTGTTCTCTACTGCTGCTGATAATCAGCCTGCTGTAGATATCCATGTATTACAAGGGGAACGTCCAATGGCTGTTGATAACAAAACATTGGGTATGTTCAAACTAGATGGTATTGCTCCAGCTCCTCGTGGAATTCCTCAAATTGAAGTTACATTCGATATCGATGTAAATGGTATCGTACACGTTTCTGCTAAGGATAAAGGAACAGGTAAATCACAATCTATCACGATCCAAAATAACTCTGGTTTGTCTGAAGAAGAAATCGAACGTATGGTTCGTGAAGCAGAAGAACACAAAGCAGAAGATGACAAGAAAAAAGAAGAAGTAGAATTGAAGAATAAAGCAGAACAATTCATTCATCAAATTGATGCTTCATTGAAAGAAGAAAATGCTAATATTGATGCAAATCAAAAAGCAGAAGTACAAAAATTACGTGATGAATTGCAAAAAGCTTTAGATGAAAACGATATTAATACATTACGTACAAAGCTAGATGCTTTAGAACAAGCTGCTCATACCATGGCTGAAGCTATGTATCAGCAACAAGCACAACAACAAGGACAAGATGCTTCACAAGCAAATGACGATGTTGTTGACGCAGATTTTACTGAAAAATAACAGAATTCTTTAGGTCTAGCAATCGCTAGACCTAAAGGTCGAAAGGATAGGGATGTATGGCAACAAAAAGAGATTATTATGAGGTTCTGGGCGTTAGCAAATCCGCAAGCGATGCAGAAATCAAGAAAGCATATCGTTCGTTAGCGAAGAAATATCACCCAGACGTTAATAAAGAAGAGGGTGCTGCTGAAAAGTTTAAGGAAGTACAGGAAGCTTATGATGTATTAAGTGATCCACAGAAGAAAGCAACCTATGATCAATTTGGCCATGCTGGTATGGATGGTGCTGGATTTGGTCAAGGTGGATTCTCTGGTTTTGGTGGCAGTGGTTTTGAAGATATTTTCAGTTCCTTCTTTGGTGGAGGAATGGGTGGTGCCACACGTCGTACGAACAATGGTCCACAAAAAGGACAAGACCGCTTCATGCAGATGCGCATTAGTTTCATGGATGCAATCTTTGGTAAAACAGAAGAAATTACCATTGATGTGGAAGAAACTTGTAGTGAATGCTTAGGTAGTGGAGCGAAGAGTAAAAGTGATATTGGGGTTTGTCCTACCTGCCATGGGACGGGTCAAGTAGTTACTCAACAAAGAACACCATTTGGTGTTTTCCAAACACAAACGGTTTGTCCGGATTGTCAAGGAACTGGTAAAGTCATTAAGAATGTATGTCCAAAATGTAAAGGAAAAGGATACGAGAAGAAACGGGTAAAAGTAGAAGTAAAGATTCCTGCAGGTATTCAAACAGGACAACAACTACGGATATCTGGTAAAGGAGAACGTGGTTACAATGGAGGACCAAATGGGGATCTCTATATTGAAATCATGGTTAGCAAGCATGAATACTTTATTCGTGATGGCCGTGATATTTCTATCTTTATTCCAATTTCAACTTTGGATGCAACGCTTGGCTGTACAATTGATGTACCAACTGTATATGGGGAAGTAGAACTAAAGATTCCTGCTGGTACCCAACATGGTCAAAAGTTCCGTTTGCGTGGAAAAGGAGTTAAGAATCCTCGTACTGGTCAAGATGGAGACCAATATGTAATTGTAGAATTACAGGTTCCAAAATCATTGAGCCGTGAAGAAACTGAATTGTATGAAAAACTACGTAAGATTGAGAAAAAACAGAAAAAGTCAGTGTTTGAAAAGTTCAAGGAAGCGTTTAAGTAACCTTAGGGTTACTTTTCTTTCCAGATAGGATTAGCACTCTTTGAATATAAGTGCTAAAGGAGGTAAATATGGACTTTGATAAATTAAGTGAATCGTTACAACAGATCGTATTAAAAGCATTTGAATTGGCTACCGGTATGCGTCATGCGGAAATTACTTCTGTTCATTTGTATCATGCGATTTTGGCAAGTGATGTGATTGATGGCTTGTTGACTCGTTTACAGATGGACAAGAAAGAAATGAAGAATATTGTGGATGCGTATTTAAAACGGATTTCTACTGTTAATTATGTACCACAGCCAATGATGAGCAAGGATGTTACAGAAGCGTTCTTGGATGCGAATGATTATGCACAGAGTCATGAAGAAACATATTTAACAGTTGCTACTTTGTTTATTTCATTGTTATTTAATGGCAGTACCATTTCAAAAGAATTTGTTAAGAAATATGGATTGCGTAAACAGGTAGCGTATGAAACAGAATTAGAGAGAAGAGGGGGGAAGAAAATGAACGAAAGAAATAGTGAAAATCAAATTGAAGCTTTATTAAAGTATGGTCGTGATTTGGTTCAGGATGTTAAAGACGGTAAAGTGGATCCAGTGATTGGTCGTGATGAAGAAATTCGCCGGGTGATTCAGATATTGAGTCGGAAAACCAAGAATAATCCAATTTTGATTGGAGAACCTGGTGTTGGTAAAACGGCAATTGTTGAAGGAATCGCATGGAGAATTATGAAAGGCGATGTACCACTCAGTTTGAAACAAAAACGGTTGATTGAGTTGGATATGGGTGCTTTGATTGCCGGTGCAAAATTCCGTGGTGAATTTGAGGAACGGTTAAAGGCAGTATTAGAAGAAGTTAAACAAGCCAATGGAGAAATCGTCTTATTCATTGATGAAATTCATAATCTAGTAGGTGCTGGTAAAACAGAAGGTTCTATGGATGCTGCAAACTTGTTAAAACCAATGTTAGCGCGTGGAGAACTTCGTTGTATTGGGGCAACGACCTTTAATGAATATCGTCTTTATATTGAAAAAGATGCTGCTTTAGAGCGTCGTTTCCAGAAAATTACGGTAGATGAACCAACGGTTGAAGATACGATTTCTATTCTTCGTGGGTTAAAAGATCGCTTTGAGACACATCATGGGGTCCAGATCATGGATGAAGCGATTATTGCGGCCGCAACTCTTTCTCATCGTTATATAACCGATCGTTTCTTGCCGGACAAAGCCATTGATTTGATCGATGAAGCGTGTGCAACCATTCGGGTTGAATTAGATAGTATGCCTGCAGAATTGGATGAGTTAACACGTAAGATGATGCAATTAGAAATTGAAGAAAAAGCTTTGATGAAAGAAACGAGTGAGAAAACTAAGGAACGCTTACAGGAATTGCGGGAAGAGTTAGCTCAGGTTCGTACGAAAAAAGATGAAATGTATGCGAAGTGGCAAGATGAAAAATTGCAATTGGATCAAGTGAAAGGATATCGTGAACAATTAGAAAAAGCGAAATTAGATTTAGAAACTGCGCAAAATGAAGCTCGTTATGAAGAAGCTGCTAAGTTACAATATGATACGATTCCAACATTAGAAAAGAAGATTCGCGAATCAAGTAGTGAAAAGAAAGATGCTATGTTGCAGGAAATTGTAAATGAAGAAATGATTGCGAAGATTGTTTCTTCTTGGACACATATTGATGTATCGAAATTGATGACGACTCAACGGCAGAAAATCTTAACTTTGGAAGATACTTTGCGGAAACGGGTTATGGGACAAGATGAAGCATTATCATTGGTTACAAGCGCAATCTTACGTTCTAAAGCTCATATTCAAGATGCGAATCGACCACTGGGCTCATTCTTATTTTTAGGGCCAACGGGAGTAGGAAAAACAGAGGTTGCGAAAGCATTGGCGGAACAGTTGTTTGATAGTGAATCAAAGATCGTTAGAATCGATATGAGTGAATATATGGAGAAACATAGTGTTGCTCGTTTAATTGGGGCTCCTCCAGGATATGTAGGATACGAAGAAGGTGGACAATTAACAGAAGCAGTACGTAGAAAACCATATTCAATCGTTCTATTGGATGAAGTGGAAAAAGCACATCCAGATGTATTCAATGTCTTGTTACAAATATTGGATGAAGGACACATCACTGACAGTAAAGGAGTAACGGTAGACTTTAAGAATACATTAATTATTATGACGAGTAATCTAGGTTCTCAATTTGCATTTGAAACAGATAAAGAGTTAAGAAATCAACATTATGAAAAAGAAGTACAGAAATACTTCAAGCCTGAATTGATCAATCGTATTGATGATATTGTTGTATTTAATGCATTAGATGAAACCAGTCTTGCTCAAATCACAGATAAGTTCTTACGTGAACTACAGAATCGTTTATCTGATCGTGATATTATCTTACATTTCACTGATCGTGCAAAAGCACAGATCATGGAACAAGGATATGATGCAGTATATGGGGCTCGTCCTTTGAAACGATATATTCAAAAAGAAATTGAGACTCGTTTGGCATATTTCATGATTGATGAAGCAATTGAAGATAATTGCTCATTAGAAATTGATTTTGTGAATGATGAGTATCAAATCAAGAAAATTGCATAAGAAAAAATAGTGTTTGAAGAAAATCTTCAAACACTATTTTAATTTGAATGTAATTTTTGCCCGATCCTCTTGATCCATCGTTACATCAATGATTGCCCCATTGATTAAAGTTATCTTAGGGGCGGTATGTCCAATGTCTGCGTTTAAGATGAGAGGAGTGTTCTCAAATACGTTCATGAAGGCCTCTTCATAGTTCATTCCTGTTTCACTGGATTCAAATAAGACTCTTCCTACTAAGATGCCACATGTTGTTTCAAAGTAGCCCATAGACTTCATTTGTAGCAGGGTTCGATAAACGTTTTCTGCACTCATAGAATAAATATCGAAGTACCAGACGATTCCATCTTTTTGATAACGTTGAATGAAGGCTTTGGTTCCATCATAAGGGGTCCCTAATAGATCTTTTAAAGCATCCAAGCAACCTCCGATCAATCGACCTTGGATCTTGTGACAATGGTAAGGATTCAACCAATGAACAGGTTCGCATAATTGATAATCGCCTAACCAGTTTTTGACACTCGTTGGTTCATAGAAATCAAATGATGTCTGAACGATATTTTTCCCTTGCATCATATCAATGGCATTGCATAAGGAAGGATGTAATTCACTTTGATCAAAGGCACCCGCATTGAGACCATACATGGTCGCAACATCATATTTTGTTGTGATAGGAAATAATAAGCTCGTTGGATCCGATGCTCCCATGATCCATTTTGGATGTTTACAGATTTCATCAAAGTCAAAATAAGGTAACATCTCAATCAAGAAATCCCCGCCACTGGCACACAGAATCATTGCAATTTCAGGGTTCTGTAACAACTCTGTTAATTCTTTAGCTCTTTCTTTTGCACTACCACCTCTAAGGTTATCTAAACGAACTCCTTTGGTTTCATAGGTTTGAAATCCAGCAGTATGTAACTGAGATAAAGACAGATCAAAGGATTCTAGTTTTCTGCCAACCCCAGCACTTGGTGCACAGATACCAATCGTTTCATTTTTTTTGATAAATTTTGGATATAGCATAATAATACCTCTTTAATTCATGATACTAATGTATCATGGTAAACGATGATTCGCAAGTACTCAAGCGGTATGACTGTTCTTTGCTATTGTTTTCTCTAATAAGAGCTGTTCCTTATTGATTCGTGTATCATCAAGTAGAAATTTTGCCCAAGTTTGGTTTGTTTGATCAATTGTTTTCTCACACTCTAATAAGATTTGTATATATTCATGGATTCTTTGTTCGACTGCTTCCTCAAAATGATTGATTCCATATTTTCTAACCAATGCAGTACATTCATAGAAACATAATCCAATCGCATGGGTTTCTACATGGATGGTACTAAGTCCTTGTGCTAAGGCATGACAAAGGGCAATATCTTCGGATGATTGTAATTCTTTTGCTAGATGATGTACTTGTAGAATTGCTTGTCTTGCTTGAGGCATTTTAATCGCACCACTTGCCCATTGCTGACATAAATCAATGGCAATTGTAAAACGTGGCTCATTTGGTAGATGTTCTTGTAAAGTATGATAAGGAGTTTCTATGCAGCGAAAAGCCCAATTGACTAAAGTACGATGTTTTTGTTTTCGAATTAAGTTCAATAATTCTTGTAAACAAGCACTGTCACGGGAAAATAATACTTGATTCTTTTTTTGGTATCGAAGTTTTACATCTTGAAAATCCATTATATAGTATCTCCTTTGATATGAAAAAAGAGCCAAAGCTCTTTTTATAGAATTGGGTCAACAGAATCTTTGATTAAGGTTTTTAGTGTTTCGCAACTATGATCGAATTTATCTTGGTCATTATCTGTAAGATGAAGCTTAACGATAGAACTGATTCCTTGACGATTAATAACAGCTGGAACACCAATATAGAAACCACTTTGTCCATATTCACCATTTTGATATGCGGATACCGTTAAGATGACATTGGCATTATCTAATATAGATAAAACAAGATGGTTCATAGCTAGTCCGATACCATAATAAGTTGCCCGTTTCCGGTTGATGATTTCATAGGCAGATTGTTGTACCTGATAGTAAATTTCATGGATATCTGAGAGGTTACGATGTTGTTCATCTAATAATTCCAACAAGTTCTTGCACCCAACATAAGCATGGGTCCATGGAACAAAACTAGAATCACCGTGTTCACCCATGATATAAGCATGAATATTCTTACTAGAAATACCTAAGTATTCACTCATTAAGTGACGAAGACGTGCTGTATCTAGGATAGTTCCAGTACCGATGACACGGTTGTGTGGTAATCCTGATACTTTTGCGACAACGTAGGTCATTAAGTCAACAGGGTTAGAAGCGATGATAATGATGCCGTTAAAACCAGATGCCATGATATTTTCGGTAACACTCTTAATGATTTTCGTGTTTTTCACCGTTAAGTCTAAACGTGTTTCTCCTGGCTTTTGTGGAGCTCCAGCGGTAATCACAACAATAGAAGCATCTTTACATTCTTCATATCCACCTGCTTTGATTACCATTTTTCCATGTGTAGAATAAGGAAGTGCATGTTGTAGATCCATTACTTCTCCAATTGCTTTCTCAGTGTCTAAATCAACTAAAACAAGTTCATCTAAACCACCAGTACTAACAAAAGTATAAGCCATACTCATACCAACAAAGCCTGTTCCTACTAGCACTAATTTTCGTTTTTCATGCATAAGTTTTCCTCCATATTTGATGATTTAATCATAGCATTTATTTTGTTTGTTTACAATTTTGATTTGTGAAATTATGAGTAAAATAATTAGAACAAAAATGAACAAAAATAAACAAAAACGATTGCAAATGAACAAAAAAAGATTATAATTAAAGTATCAAAGGAGAATGAAATATGAAACCAAGTAAAAAAGCAGCAGAAATGAGTGTAAGAGAATTAGCGAGTTATATCGACTATTCCGTATTAAAACCAGAATTTACCGAACAAGAAATTATTGATCTAACAAAGGATGGTGTTCAACTAGGTTGTGCAACCATTTGCATTAATCCAGGATATATGGATTTATGTGAACCTTATGTAAAAGGCAGTGATACGATGTTGTGTCCTGTATGTGATTTCCCATTTGGAACCAGTTCTACAGAATCAAAAGTTAAACAAATTGAGATCGTAGCAAAATATGACTCAGTGAAAGAAGTGGATATCGTCGCAAACTTTGGTTTGATTCGTAGTGGAAAATATGAAGAAGTGACTAAGGATATCAAAGCATGTGTCGATGCTGCTCATAAGTATGGACGTGAAATTAAAGTTATTTTTGAAACAGATGCCTTAAATGAAGAACAAGTTAGAAGAACTTGTCATTGCTGTATCGAAGCTGGTGCAGATTTTGTTAAGACAAGTACTGGATTTTTAACAGGTCATGATAATCATGGTGCAACACCAGAATTAATTCAAATGATGATGGATGAAGTTCAAGGAAAATGTAAGATTAAAGGTAGCGGATGCATTCGTACAAGAGAACATTTCCTTCAATTGATTGATATGGGAATTGATCGTATGGGTGTCGGTTACAAATCTGTTCCTGTTGTATTAGGATTAGACAAGAAATAACGGCTTTTCAGCCGTTTTTTTAAAAAGCGAGGTGAGACAATGTTAGCACATGATCGTAAATTTTATATTATGAAACAATTAAAAAAAGAGGGAACGATTCAGGTAAAAGAGATTGCAGAATGGTTAAAGACATCGGAAGCAACGATTCGTAGGGATTTGATGGAATTGGATCAGGAAGGGAAGGTTCATCGTATCCATGGAGGAGCGACCATTCGTCCGATTACTGGTATTTTGACAGAACAAGCAGAAATTCAAATGCAGGATCGTTTACAGGTGAATGCTAGAATCAAAGAAAAGATTTGTGAAGAAGCAGCGAAAGCTGTAAAAGATGGGGAATGTATCTTTTTGGATGGTGGGACAAGCATTATGCCGATGATTCATTATTTAGCGAACCGTCCCATCAAAGTTGTGACCCATAATCATTTGATTATTCAACAATTAGATCATCCGGTGGCAGAAATAATTGTCATTGGTGGAAATTATCATGCGAAATATAATATGAGTTATGGACCAGTGGCGGAAAATGGATTGCGAATGTATAACTTTGATCGTGCGTTTATTGGATGTGCTGGAGTCGATCTGAATCAACAGGAATTTTATACTGCGGAAGTGGATACTTTGGAATTGAAGCGAATCGCAATGCAACATTCAAATTATAATTATTTGTTAATTGATGATCGTAAATTATTTGTAAAAGGGTTTTGTCGGGTTGGATCAACAGAGGACTTTGAAGGTATTTATTGCAATCAAAGTGAACGCTTACCAAATGAGATTCCCCCACAAATACATGTAGTAACTGATGAATGAGGCTTTATTATTAGTTGGCATTGTGATTGCGATTTGTTTGTTTATTAATCGTATTACAGAAAAACTTCCGATTCCAACTTTATTGCTTTTTCTCATATTAGGGATGTTGTTTGGTGAAAATGGAATCTTTCAGATTCCATTTGATAACTATTTTGTGACTGAGGTGATTTGTTCCACCTGTCTGATTTTTATTATGTATTATGGTGGTTTTGGAGTGAATCTTAAAGTTGCAAAGAAGGTATTACCACAATCCGTTCTGTTGTCTACGATTGGTGTAGTATTGACAGCATTTATTGTTGGCCTTTTTGTTCATTTTGCATTTGGTTTGTCTCTTTTAGAGGGAATGTTGATTGGATCTGTGATTGGTTCTACGGATGCTGCTACGGTTTTTCATATCTTAAAAACAAAGAACTTGAATTTGAAGTATCAAACAGATTCCCTTTTAGAAGTAGAATCTGGATCGAATGATCCCATTTCTTATCTATTAACGGTTGTATTAACTGCATTGTTCATTGGACAGAATGTTCAAATTCCGGTTTTATTATTATCACAAGTGGTATTTGGTGTATTGAGTGGCCTAGTCATTGGACAAGTAACGGTGTTGTTGCTAAAACGGATGCAGGTGGAATTGGCTCAAGCAGAGACGATGCTAGTCATTGCAATGGTTATGATTGCTTATGCTTTACCAGCTATGATTGGTGGTAACGGGTATATTAGTGTATATTTGTGTGGGATCGTAATGGGAAATTCGGATATTCCTGAAAAAAGAAGTCAGGTACATTTCTTTGATACCTTAACAGGAATTGCACAAATGATGATTTTCTTCCTATTAGGGTTATTAGTTACTCCGATGAAGTTGAATTCGGTTGTGATTCCATCTTTCATTATTATGTTATTCTTAACATTGATTGCTCGTCCGGTTGCTGTTTCGCTTCTATTGTTACCATTTCATGCACCTAAAAACCAAATAGCACTGGTTTCTTGGTCTGGCTTGCGAGGGGTTGCTTCGATTGTATTTGCAATATATGTTGTGGTACGACAAGTACCGATGACGTTTGATTTATTCAATTTAGTGTTCTGTATGGTTTTCTATTCGATTTGTTTTCAGGGTACTTTGATTCCTTGGATGGCGAAGCGGCTAGATATGATTGATGAGCATGCAAATGTTCAAAGAACATTTAATGATTATCAAGAATGTAGTGATATCAGTTTTATTAAGATTCATTTGGATGAGGATCATCCATGGATCCATAAAACTTTAAAAGAGGTTCCTCTTTCTAAAGATTTGTTGGTTGGTTTGATTTTACGCAAGGAAGATCAAATTATTGTACCAAGTGGAGATACCGAATTAGAAAAAGGAGATTTGTTGGTATTGGCAGGACAAGAGTTTGATGATCGAAGAAATCTCATGTTACAGGAAGTTGTGATTGGTGAACATCATAAATGGAATCAAAGATCATTAAGTGATATTGATATGGAAAAGGGAATGTTGATCATCATGTTACGTAGAGGAAAAGAAACAATCGTACCATCGGGTAGCACTGTTTTACATACGGATGATACGATTGTAATTGCTAAATTTTAGAAAGGAAATCAGATGTTTGTACAGCATGAATTTGGACCGTTTTTTGCCTCAGATTCAAAGATATTGATCTTAGGAAGTTTTCCGTCGGTAAAGAGTCGAGAACAGGGATTTTATTATGGACATCCTCAAAATCGATTTTGGAAGGTTTTAGCGAGGTGTTTTCAAGAAGAAGTACCAACTTCTCTATTAGAGAAGAAACAATTTCTATTGAAGCATCAAATTGCCTTATGGGATGTGATTGATGCTTGTGAGATACAAGGATCGAGTGATGCAAGCATTCAGCAAGTACGATTTACTGATATTGAGGATCTATTAACAAGAACTCAAGTAAAAGCGATTTACTTGAATGGAAAAACAGCAGAAAAGTATTTTAAATTACAGACAGAACTTCCTGTTTTAGCATTACCATCTACTAGTAGTGCCAATGCTCGATATCGTTTGGATGATTTGGTTAATGAGTGGAAAATAATAAAAATTTCGTTGTAAAAACGAAATTTTTCTATTGATGATAATTGCGGACTGCCTGAATGGCTTTTTTCCATCCTTGATAGTTTTCATTCCGTGTTTCTTCATCCATCTCAGGATAGAAAACATCACCATTTTGCATGCATTCCTGTATTTCTTCTTTGGAATTCCAGAAGTGGACAGCAAGTCCTGCTAGCATAGCGGCTCCTAATGCGGTTGTTTCATTGATGGTAGCCCTTCGTACGGGAACATTTAAAATATCACTTTGGAATTGCATCAAGAAGTCATTTTTTACGGCACCACCATCAACTTGTAGTTCTTTTAAGGTTAAGGCAGAGTCTTTTTCCATGGCATCTAATACATCTTTGGTTTGATAAGCTAAAGATTCTAGAGTTGCTCGAGCAAAGTGATTTTGGGTAGTTCCTCGGGTGATTCCAAAGATGGCACCTCTGGCTTTATCATCCCAATATGGGGCACCTAAACCGACAAAAGCAGGTACGACATAGACACCTTCATTGCTAGTTAGTGCTTTTGCCATTGGTTCACTATCTTTCGCATTAGCAAACAAGTGTAAACCATCTCTTAGCCATTGGATTGCACTTCCGGCAACGAAAATACTTCCTTCAAGGGCATATTCTACTTTGTTGTCAATTCCCCAAGCAAGGGTAGTAACTAAACCATGTTTGGAACGAACCGGTTTAGTACCGGTATTCATTAGTAAGAAACATCCGGTTCCATAGGTGTTTTTAGCCATTCCTGCTTCATAGCATCCTTGACCAAATAAAGCAGCTTGTTGATCTCCTGCAATTGCAGCAATCGGTACTTCTTGGTTAAAGAAATGATATTTTGCTGTATACGCATAAATTTGTGAAGATGGACATACCTGTGGTAACATATCCATCGGTATATTTAGGATATTGCATAATTCTTCATCCCAACATAAGTCGTAGATATTATAAAGCAAGGTTCTAGAAGCATTGGAGTAATCCGTAACATGAGCTTCTCCACCACTTAATTTCCATACGATCCAAGTATCGATGGTTCCAAATAATAGATCTCCATTTAGAGATTTTTCTTTTGCGTTAGGTACATGATCTAAGATCCATTTAATCTTAGTACCAGAAAAGTAAGGGTCAATAACAAGTCCTGTTTTTGATTGAAACAAACGTTCATATCCGTGACGTTTTAAATCGTCACAAATCGCATCCGTTTGACGTGATTGCCAAACCAAAGCTCTGTAAATAGGTAAGCCTGTATGACGATCCCAAACAACGGTCGTTTCTCTTTGATTGGTAATACCGATTCCAGCGATTTGTTTGACATTGACTTGAGAACGAGTAATTACTTCGGCTAAAACGCTTAGTACACTTAGCCATATTTCATTAGCATCATGTTCTACCCACCCTGGTTTGTCAAAATATTGAGTAAATTCTTTTTGTGCTTGACATACAATGTTACAGTTATGATCAAATAGAATGGCACGAGTACTGGTCGTACCTTGATCGATTGCTAAAATATATTTTTTCATGATAAAACCTCTTTTTTAATATTGTAGCGATTTTTAGCAAATTGTTCAATGCTTTCTTCTAGTGTGGTATAATAAGCATATAAAAGAAAGTAAGGTGAAGCCATGATCGTTGAAATCTGTTGCGGTTCTTATGAAGATTGTTTAACTGCTCAAGCAGTTGGTGCCTCGCGTGTCGAATTAAACTCTGCTTTATTTCTAGGAGGATTAACTCCATCATTAGCGAGTTTACAATTAACCAAACAACATACCCCATTAAAGGTCATTTGCATGTTACGACCAAGAGGAGCTGGATTTTGTTATAGTGATGATGAATTTTCTGTGATGCTTGCGGACTGTCGCTTATTGATGGAGCATGGAGCGGATGGAATTTCGTTTGGTATTCTGACGGAAGATGGAAAAGTAGATGTCACAAGGAGCCGACAGATTGTTGAGTTGGTGAAATCTTATGGTGCGGATAAAGAAGTGGTGTTCCATCGTGCATTTGATTGTGTAGATGATGCTGAAGAAAGTATCTTAGCTTTGATTGATATGGGAATTGATCGTGTGTTGACTAGTGGACTACAGGCAAGTGCAATTCGTGGTATGGAAGTGATTCGCTTTTTACAAGAACATTATGGAAATCAAATTGAAATTCTAGCTGGTAGTGGAATCAATGAAACAAATGTTGCAAAATTAATTCAAGATACTAAGATTTCACAAGTTCACAGTTCTTGCAAAGGTTGGAAAGAGGATCTGACTACTTGTAGAAAAGCTGTTTCTTATAGTTATCATGATCAGAATTCTTATGATGTAGTAGATGCTACAAAAGCAAAAGCGTTAATCGAAGCAGTGAAACAAATTCAAAACGTATGATTGATTCATACGTTTTTTTAATAAGGCTTATATATCTCATCTTGTGTTAGAAGTGTTGGTAATGGTATGATTACCATGTATTTAAAATGAAAAAATCAGGATATCAAAGAGGAATTTATGGAAAAATGTAAAATTGCAAAACTTTGTGGTGGCTGTCAATTACAGGGACAAAGCTATGAACAACAAGTAAAAGATAAACAAGAATACTTACAGAAATTATGGCCGAATCAACGATTACAGCCTTTTTTAGCGATGGAAGATCCTTATCACTATCGACATAAAGTATATGCAGCATTTGCTATGGATAAAAAGAAACAAACCTATTCTGGTATTTTTCAAGCGAATAGTCATAAAGTGATTGCGAAGGATTGTTGTGATATTGAAGAAATGCAGTTGCAACAAATTGTGCAAACGATTACGAAGATGATGAAGAAATATCGGATGATGCCTTATGATGAGGATAAAGAGACAGGATTTTTACGTTATGTTTATTTGAGAAAAGGATATGTATCTCAAGAAGTAATGGTAGTTCTGGTTGTTAGTTCTTTTGTATTTCCTGCAAAGAACGCGTTTATTGATGAATTATTAGAGAAACATCCTTGTATTTCAACGATTGTATTAAACTTGAATCGTCGTCATACAAGTATCGTATTAGGAGAAAAAGAAAAAGTAATCTATGGAAGTGGACATATTCAAGATACATTATGTGGTTGTCATTTCCAAATTTCGAGTCGTTCTTTTTATCAAGTGAATCCAAGACAAACGGAAGTGTTATATCAAAAAGCAATTGAAATGGCGAACTTAACAGGTAAAGAAACGGTATTGGATACGTATTGTGGAATCGGTACGATTGGTTTGATTGCTTCTAAACAGGCAAAAGAGGTAATTGGTGTAGAACTGAATCAGGAAGCAATCAAGGATGCGATTCGTAATGCAAAGATCAATCATCGTAAGAATATTCGTTTTATTGCAAAAGATGCTAGTGTTTATATGCAGGAAGCAGCTGAACACCAAGTAACATTTGATGTTGTATTTATGGATCCTCCAAGAACAGGTAGTACAGTGGAGTTTTTAAGTTCTTTAGTGAAGATGGCTCCAAAAAGAGTGGTTTATATTTCTTGTGGGCCTGATACTCAAGTTCGGGATGTGAAATATTTATTGAAGCATGGATATGTAATTCAGAAGATTCAAGGGGTAGATATGTTTCCGTTTACAAGGCATGTGGAATGCGTAGCGGTGCTATCACTCGAAAATACGATACAATAGTTGAGTTTAGTGCATTTGAATTCTGCCAGTTTTGAAAAAAAGGGCATATAATACAATGAGTATCAAAATAATAATAAAAATAAA
>JAQXZJ010000129.1 GCA_029227155.1 Erysipelotrichaceae bacterium | reverse complement strand
CCATATCATACAGAAATTATGGAACGTTTAGCTGGTATTGATTTGGATAGTGCACGTAGAGTTGCTGGTAATGGATTCTATTATTTAATGGGAGATGTTGCTCGGCTACATTCTGCTATTATTTCTTATGCTAGAGATTTTATGATTGATCGTGGCTTTACTTATGTGATTCCACCATACATGATTCGTAGTGAAGTTGTAACTGGTGTTATGAGCTTTGCGGAAATGGAAGGCATGATGTATAAAATTGAAGGTGAAGATTTATACCTAATTGGAACCAGTGAACACTCTATGATTGGTAAGTTCATTAATACCATTTTAGATGAAAAAGAATTACCTTATACTTTAACAAGTTATTCACCATGTTTCCGCAAAGAAAAAGGAGCACATGGAATTGAAGAACGTGGTGTATATCGTATTCACCAATTTGAAAAACAAGAAATGATTGTTGTATGTAAACCAGAAGAAAGCCCAATGTGGTTTGAACGTTTATATATGAATACAGTTGATTTCTTCCGTACATTAGATATTCCAGTTCGCACTTTAGAATGCTGTTCAGGAGATTTAGCTGATTTGAAATCTAAGAGTATTGATGTTGAGGCATGGTCACCTCGTCAACAAAAATATTTTGAAGTTGGAAGTTGTTCAAATTTAACAGATGCACAAGCAAGACGATTAGGTATTCGTGTCAATGGACCAGATGGTAAATATTTCGCTCATACTTTGAATAATACTTGTGTAGCTCCACCAAGAATGTTAATTGCGTTCTTAGAAAATAACTTACAAGAAGATGGATCTGTTTTGATTCCAGAAGCATTAAGACCATATATGGGTGGTAAATCAGTTATTAAATAATGCGTTAGACTCTATTAATACAATAGAGTCTTTTTTTAAACTAATAATAAATTCAGATAAAAATACGAATATTTAATAGAATAGTCTTTTTATTTAAATTTGGAACATTCTCATAAAATAGTTGAAGTGAATAGGTGTTCTATAGTATAATAACCGTGGTACAACATGAATAGCTTGAATCGGGTCAGGACCGGAAGGTAGCAGCCATAAGAGTCTAGTCATGTGTGTACCTCTTTTATTATGTGAAGGAGACTATGCTATGAACCAGGATGAAAGGTTTATGAAAGAAGCAATTAAAGAAGCTTATAAGGCCTATAAGATTGATGATGTGCCGATTGGTGCAGTGATAGTGAAAGACAATCAGATTATTGCTCGTGCATATAATAAAAGAGAAAAATTGCAAGATGCAACAGCTCATGCAGAAGTATTAGCCATCCATAAAGCGTGTAAGAAGTTGAATCGTTGGAGATTGGATGACTGTACAATTTACGTTACATTAGAACCTTGTCCTATGTGTGCAGGATCTATGATTTTATCAAGAATGAAACGGGTTGTTTATGGGGCGTATGATTCTAAAGGCGGTAGTGTAGAATCATGTTTACATATGTATGATCATAATGGATTTAATCATTATCCAGATTATAAGGGCGGAGTTTTAGAAGAGGAATGTTCCCAAATTTTGAAGGAATATTTTAAACAGAAACGCAACAAATAATTAACAGAAATGATGGGTTTTATATTATAATAATGAAAGAAAAGAAGGGGTATTCTATGGCGTATAAAGCATTATATCGTACATATCGTCCATTATCATTTTCTGAAGTTGTAGGACAGAAATATATTGTGGCGACATTAAAAAACTCTATTATGCAAGATCGTATTGCACATGCATATTTATTTTGTGGGCCTAGAGGAACAGGAAAAACTACAATAGCTAAAATTTTTGCGAAAGCAATCAATTGTGAACATGGTGATGGAGAACCATGTAATGAATGTAAAAACTGCCTAGCTGTGAATGAAGGATCACATCCAGATGTAGTAGAAATTGATGCTGCAAGTAATAATGGAGTAGATGAAATCAGAGATCTAATTGAGAAAGTAAAATATGCACCATTACAATCAAAATATAAAGTATATATCATTGATGAGGTTCATATGTTATCTGCTGGTGCTTTTAATGCTTTATTAAAAACATTGGAAGAACCACCTGCTCATGTTATTTTTATTCTTGCAACAACGGAACCACATAAAGTTTTGCCAACGATTACTTCTCGTTGTCAACGTTATGATTTTGGAAAAGTTTCAGAAACGGATATCGTTAACCGATTATCTATTGTTTGCAAATCATCTAATATTCGCTGCTCGCAACAAGCATTGCATTTAATTTCCCGTTTAGCAGATGGGGGAATGAGAGATGCTTTGAGTATCTTAGATCAATGTTTAGCTTATGCAGTTAATGATATTGAAGTAAATCATGTATTAGAAATCTATGGTTTGGTATCTAGCAAAGAAATCGTTAGTCTACTTCGACTAATGAGAGAGAATAATCTAGATGCTGTATTAGAACAAGCAAAGAATTATTTTAACCGTGGTGTAGATATAAAACGTTTAACTTCTGATATGATGGAAGTCTGTAAAGAGGCAATAATCTTCTCATATGTTAAGAATGAAGAATTATTGGTTAAATTGAATAGTACAGAAGTAAATGAATTATTAGACGTGTATTCATCAAATGAATTGATCAAAGTAATTGATTTATTATTAGAAACATTGGAAAAATATAAATTTTCTTCAAATGTCAGCGCGTATTTTGAAGTCATGCTGATAAAATCAATGGAACTGTTACAAAATAAAGAAGTAAAAGAAAATAAAGAAAAAAGCAAGGTACCTGATGAAAAGATTGATATTGTCAGAAATGTTGATGATGTTCGCAGTAAATTGAAAGAATTGGGAAAAGATGTTTCACGTGAAACAATAAAACCTATAGAAGAAAAAACAACAATTAAAGTTGAAGCTGTAGTACCAGAAGATATAGAAATAGATTATGAGATGTTACTAGAGATGCTGGTTGTTTCTAATAAAAAACAAAAAGAAATTGATTTAGGATGCTGGAGCGAATTAAATCGTTACGCAACAAATTTAAAATTTGCAAAATATGCCAATATGCTAGTAACGAGCGATATCGTTGCTTCTTGTGATGATGGTCTAATTATCTGTGTAACAAACAAATCGGTTGCGAATGAGATTAACTCAGTAAGTGATGGAGAAGTGATTCAAGAACTACTATTCCATATATTTAAAAACAATCGGTTCTTGGTAGCTCTTATTCCTAATGAACGCGATTATTTGATTCAACAATTTATAGAACGAAGAAAAAAAGGAACATTGCCTGAAGGTAGAACCTACAAGGTAGAGACTAAAAATGAAGAGCCTAAAACAGAGGAAAAAATAGAGTCGAGCACTGAAGAAAAGGTGATTCAATTATTTGGCGAGGGTAATGTAGAAGTGAAGGAGAAAATGCAACATGTATCCAAAGTCGTTACAAAAGTTGATTGATGATTTTAGAATGTTGCCAGGTGTTGGCGAGAAAACAGCAGAACGATATGCTTTGTGCATGTTAGACCTTGATCAAGAATCGGTAGAACAGTTTGCTAGTCATTTATTACAAATGAAGCAAAATATAAAGCAGTGCAGAGTATGCGGAAATATTACAGAACAAGATGTTTGCGATTTCTGTTCCGATGAAAATCGAGATACGAGCGTTATCTGTGTTGTACAACAACCGAAAGATATTTTTGCGATTGAGAAGACAGGATTCAATGGTATGTATCATGTCCTGAATGGAGCAATTTCAACTACGAAGGGTATTTTACCTGATGATATCAATATTCAATCTTTATTTAGTCGGTTAGATTCAGTAAAAGAAGTAATTATTGCGACCAATCCAACATTGGATGGAGAAACAACAGCTTTATATCTATCTAAAGTGTTAAAGGATTATCCGATTTCTGTTACGCGGTTAGCTCATGGATTGCCGATGGGCTCAAATTTGGATTATGCAGATGAATTGACACTTATTAAAGCAATGGAAGGTAGAATTAAACAATAACTTAGAGGTTCATGATGGTATGCACCTCTTTTTTTCATATTTAATACTTATATTGTTATAAAAGATAGAATTGTTAATTCAATTAATAAATGAGATAATAACAGAAAAGGGGATGAAATAATGTCATTAGAGAAGATAACGTCTATTGTTTGCAATCAGTGCCAAAAGAATTTTGATATTACAGTTTGGGATTCTATTAATGTCAGCTTAGATCCTTCACTAAAAGAAAAAATATTAAATAATAACTTGTTTGTTTTTGAGTGTCCACATTGTGGAAAACAATTCTATTTAAGTTATGATTTTCTATATCATGATATGGATGCTGAGTATATGATTCAATATACATGCAAAGAAAATGATAAAAAGGTAAAAGAAGAATTGTTAAAAAGCATTGAGCAATTGAATGATTTGAAAATACAGCAGAATATTCAGACAATTGGTAATGGATATCGGTATCGTCTGGTTAATACTTTTCATCGTTTGATTGATAAAATAAACATCATCGATCGTAATTATGATGATCGAATTATGGAAATATATAAGTATATTTTACTAATGCAAGTATATGATAAAGATCCTGATAATTTGGTGGATATTCTATTCGATAAAGTGGCAAAGGATACGAGTCCTGTATTTATCCTAATGGAAAAGGATTTGCCAGAACATTTTAGAACAATTGGATTTAATGAAGAAGTGTATCAAGGACTGGAAAAACAATATGGTCATCAATTGAATGTTGTTTCAGAACAATTGATTGTAGATCTAGAATGGGCGAAAACCTTCTTTGAAAGTATTACTAGCTAAATATTAAGATATTATAGTGCATTTTATTTTTGATTAGGTATAATATTGATATAAATGTTTCACGTGAAACAAGGGAGGGCAAAGATGGTAAAGTCAGATTTAGAAATTGTGCAAGAGAATACGATGATGCGTATAAGTGATGTTGCTGAAAAAATTGGAATCGATACGGAATGCTTAGAGTATTATGGCAAGTACAAAGCAAAAGTCGATTCTTCCTTTATTTCCTCATTAAAAAATAAAAAGAATGGGAAATTGATTTTAGTAACTGCAATCAATCCAACAAAAGCAGGGGAAGGTAAAACTACCACAACAGTTGGTTTAATTGATGGACTTGCTAAAATTAATAAAAAAGTAATGGGTGCATTGAGAGAACCATCTCTAGGACCTGTATTTGGAATCAAAGGTGGAGCAACTGGTGGAGGATATGCACAAGTGGTTCCAATGGAAGATATCAATTTACATTTCACAGGAGATATGCATGCGATTACTACGGCAAACAACTTAATCAGTGCAGCAATCGATAATCATATGTTCCATGGAAATGAATTGCAAATCAATCCAGAAAAGATTCTATGGAAACGTTGCTTAGATATGAATGATCGTGCATTAAGAAATGTTACGGTTGCTCAAGGGCCTAAACAAGGGATTGAAAGAAAAGATGGATTTAACATTACAGTAGCAAGTGAAATTATGGCTATTCTATGTTTATCAAATGATATTCATGAATTCCAAACAAGAGTGGAACGTTGTGTCGTCGCATTCGATATGAATGATAAACCAGTAACTGTAAAGAATTTAAAAGTTGGTGGCGCTGTAGCTGCTATCATGAAAGATGCCCTAAAACCAAATTTGGTTCAAACATTAGAACATACACCAGTTCTTATCCATGGTGGACCTTTTGCCAATATTGCACATGGATGTAACTCTGTAATTGCAACTAAAACAGCATTGAAATTGGCTGATTATGTTGTAACAGAAGCAGGATTTGGAGCTGACTTAGGTGCTGAAAAGTTTGTTGATATTAAATGTAGGATGGCTGGTCTACAACCAAGTGCGATTGTTCTAGTTGTCACGATTCGTGCATTAAAACTACATGGCGGTATGGATAAGAACCAATTAACACAAGAAAATGTAGATGCAGTACGTGCTGGATTTGCTAATGTAGAAAAACATATCGAAACATTGAAAGCAGTAGGAGTTCCATTTGTATTAGCAATGAATCATTTCTATTTAGATACAGAAGCTGAAGTAGCGTGTGTCAATGATATCTGCAGAGAAAAAGGTTATCCAATTGTTCTAGCAAAAGGATGGGCAGATGGTGGAAATGGAATGGTTGATTTAGCAAATAAAGTTGTAGAACTATGTGAAGAAGAAAATCATTTCCAATTCATTTATGATGTAGATGCACCTTTTGAAGAAAAAGTATTATCTATTGTTCAAAAAGTGTATGGCGGAAAAGATGTGGTTTATACTGAGGATGCTCTAAAACAACTAGCAGAATTTAAGAAATTTGGTTGGGATAAATTACCAATCTGTATGGCAAAAACACCAAATTCATTAACAGATGATGCTAAAGTAGTTGGACGTCCAAAAGATTTCACGATTACGGTTAAAGAATTAAGAATTTCAGCAGGTGCTGGCTTTGTAGTAGTTCTAACAGGAAGCATTATGACAATGCCTGGTTTACCAAAAGTTCCAGCCGCAAATTCAATTGGAATTGACGAAAACGATAAAATATTTGGATTATTCTAAAGATGAGGTGTATCTATGGCTTCCATTGTTTATGTAACAGATAAGAATATGATTGAATTTCATCGCCTGAATGGAAATCAGACGTTGAACTTTTGGAGACCCATGTCACAGAAAAAAATTCGTGATTTTCACCCAGGAGATATTATTTTCTTTCTAACAAAGACAGTCAATGGATATAAAGGCAATGAAAAAGGAATTGTAGGTTATGGAAGATATGTTCAAAGCCATTATCTCTGCTTTGATCAAATGTGGAGACAATTCCAACAAGAAAATGGTTTTGCTACAAGGAATGAGCTTTATCAAGCAATCGCAAGTATTTCTAATAATAAAATGCCGGAACAGTTTCATTGCTTATATATCAAAGATGTTCTATTCTTCAATCATCCTATTTACTTATCTGAATTTGGGATCCAACTTCCAATAAATATGGAAAGCTATATGTATTTGAATGATCATTTAAAAGAGAATATTACCTTTCAAATATTAGAAAAAGCAAAAGAGGTAGGAATTGATACTTGGTCTGCTGCGATGAATAATAAAATTGTAGATGTGTTAAAGTTCGAAGAAGATCTAGCTCTACAAAAAATTTCCACAATTCATCAAGAGATTAAAGATTATCCATATACAGAAAGTGAAGCACGACGCAATAAGTCAGTGATGAAAAAATATTTACATAAGGATAAATGGATGTATCGAATCATATACAGTGAATATGAATATATGAAGTTTGAACAAGGTCGATTGCACATCTATATTCCTGCACATTTATCAATCAAGGATAATAGTCGTATCAAAATTATGTTGGGCCATTTAATGATGTGGAATCAGCTGATAGAAAGAGATAATTTAAATTGTATCTTTCATGTTTTAGTAGATGATAAAAATAAAAAACTATTAGAACGATTCTCAATAAAAAACGAACGCGTGATATTTGAATGTAACTAAACAAAAGCAACTCATTTTTCCTGAGTTGCTTTTTCAGTATCATATAGTATAAGATCATTAATTATGTATTGTAGATAAACAACGTTTTACTTTAGAAGTTGGATTAGGAATAAATTCTATATTTGCTTGATTGAGAATTTCCTGAAATGAAGAGTGATGTTCATGTGGCGCTGTTACTTCATATTCTATTTCATAATCGGTTATTCCATTATAATGATTGATGTCAAAACATAATTCTGCTTGATTGTTAATATTTACCAGATGTCGTTCTGTGGTTAAACTGCCAACTTCATTGTAGGGTGGAAATAATCGGCAATTATTTAAGAAAGTCATAATTTCAGGATCTTGATCAAAAGCGAGGCTTGGAATCACTTTCTCGTATTCAATAACTCCGTTTTCTGTTTTCTTTTTATATGTAAATAAATAAGATTGATTGATTTCTCTTACGCGAATTGATTGTGTTGTAGATTTAGGGGAAGATTGAAAATAGTGATTAGTTTGCTGAACAAAATGAGCAGGTGCATAAAATTGTATCAATTGTTCGAATTGACTTTTTGTTACTAGTGTTTTAAGCTCGATTTCTAAATTTTGTTTCATGAAAATTCTCCATTCTATAACGATATCACAAGGACAATTTTGGCATTTTGTTGAAATTGTCTTTTTATAATGATACCATATACCATAGAGGTGATGAAATGAAAAGATGGTATTCATTGCTCGAAATCGTTCAATTTCCTTTGAAAATGTTTTTTATTGCGATTGTTCTGATGAGCATGGGGGATTTCTTCATTAATCCTAATATAACACCATATATCTATGTACAGAATGAAATGATTTTGACATTCTGTCAGTTTCTTAAATATTTGGGTAGTTTTTTAATTTCTAGCGTTCCGATGTTAGTAGTTATTAAAATGTTGTCTAAAAGATATGAAGATTCTGTCCCTGCATATGTAGGGGTAGTAACTTATTTACTATTCCATATTGTAACTATGTTTGTAGCATCGACAGATTTACCTAGTTATTGCTATTCAACGATGCTAGGAATGCAAATTGATTCTAAAGCTTCAATGCTGTCATCTGTTGGAATGCGATATCCATTGGTTACAGGTTTCCTTTCTAGTATTATTGTTGTGATAATCACTAGATATTGTTATCATAACTCAAGAAGAAGGTTCACTTATGGAATTTTATCATTTATTGATAATGATAGTTGGTCATTGCTTTCATCTATGGTTTTAACCACAGTAGCTGCAGTTTTGTTTTCTTTGGGATGGCCATATTTCTTAGGTGGATTAGAGAATATCTTCTCCTTTATTGCTGCTGATATCTATAATCCAGCGAATCTATTTGCATACGGGGTTACAGAACGCATTCTATCAGTTTTTGGATTACAGGATTTGATTCATAATCCATTCTGGTTAGGTAACCTAGGTGGTTCTTGGATGGATGCTTTTGGAAAATCTTATACTGGAGATGTAAGTATCTGGACTGCTTTGATTGCCCAGAATCTTGATACCTTCGGATACGGACGCTTTATTACTCCATATTATGTTATGAATATTTTTGCGGTTCCAGGTATGTTATTGAGTTTCTATTGCTTGTTAACTGATAAGATGGAACGCAGGCGTTATGGCCTATTCTATTTATTAGCCGCGTTAACATCTATCTTTGCTGGAACGTTGATTCCTTTAGAAATATTCTTGTTGATTGCAGCACCTGCCTTATTCTTTTTACATATTTTAGGAATGAGTGCGTTATATGCATTTTTCTCTACCTTATCAATAGGAATTGGGTATACATATACGGGCTCTCTTACTATGGCAATGCCGGGAACACTGATTTCATTATTACCATATCTTGGAGTACCGGAATATTCTGAAGCTATTATGACAATAGTTTCTATTGGATTTACCTATTTCTTCTTCTACTTTGCTGTAACTCGTCTCTATTACAAGCTATTATCTGGAGATTTCTTGAATCCAAAGCATAACAAAGAACGATTGGATACTTTCTTAGAAGCTGTAGGTGGAGTTGCTAATATTAAGATTATTAATTCATCGTTGAATAAAATCTCAATATACTTGTATGATCCAACGTTATTAGATTATGAACTATTAAATGATTTGGATGTTTATCGGGTTGCAGAAACGCGAGCAGGGTTATCAATGGAGTTTGGCCCATCAAGTACCATTCTAAAAGATGGTGTTAGAAGAGAAATGAAACGATATCAAAAAGAACTAGCTGCTAAACCAGTGGTTCAAAAAGATCAGTCGATTCAACAATAGCAGGTGAAAACCTGCTTTTTTATATGCCATGCTTGGATTGATATCATAAAATTTGTTATAATAAAACAGATAGGAGTTGATAAAAATGGCTGAATATACTCCAATGATGCAACAGTATCTGGAAGTAAAAAAGAAATATCAAGATACCTTGGTTTTTTATAGATTAGGGGATTTTTATGAGTTGTTTTTTGATGATGCGAAAACGGCTTCTCATGAACTTGATCTTGTATTAACAGGAAGAAATGCAGGGGTAGAGGAAAAGGTTCCGATGTGTGGAGTGCCACATCATGCGGTTAGCAGTTATATTCAACGATTGATCAATAAAGGATATAAAGTTGCTGTTGTGGAACAACTAGAGGATCCAGCAACTGCGACTGGAATTGTAAAAAGGGATGTCATTCGTGTCGTAACACCAGGAACCATCATGGATGAAACTTTAGATGAGAAAATCAGTATTTATATTGCGGCTCTTCATGACTACCAGTATGGTTATGCTTTAACTCTGTGTGAGATGGCAACAGGAGAAACAAAGGCATATTTCGTAGAAAAAGATTTTACGGCTTTGAATCAGTTTTTAAAAGCAAAGGGAGTACGTGAATTGGTAGTTCATCACGAATTTGCTGATTCTGTTCAGGCAACACAATTACAGAAGAACAGTGGGATTACTGTTTCTGTTTGCGATGAGGATACCTTAAAACCAGAATATGAATATCTACGAAAAAATGTAAGTGATGCTCGTATTATTTGTTCCTTAGGAAGATTGATTCAATATTTAGAAGCAACTCAAAAACGGATGATGCAACATCTTCAAGTACTTACGATTGCTGATGAACATGAATCACTCTACATGGATTATTCTACCAAACAAAATCTAGAATTAATTGAACCATTACGAACTTCTTCAAAAAATGAAACGCTATGGAGCTTTATGGATCACTGTCGTAGTTCTATGGGGTCGCGTCTATTGAAAAAATGGGTCGAATATCCATTAATTGATGTACATAAGATTCAACAACGATTAGATATGATTGATTATCTGAATCGAAATTTCATGGCTAAGAGCGATTTGAAAGAGGCTCTTTCTAAGTTATACGATTTAGATCGTTTAATTACTAGAATTGCTTATGGAAGCGCAAATGCAAAAGACTGTTTACGTCTGGAACAAACATTAACACAGGCTCCTATTATTTTAGATATAATGAATGATAGTTGTTTATTTTCGTTGTTTGAAGAAGTCAAACCATGCAATGAAGTTCTATCATTAATTAAAGGAGTCTTTGTGGAGAACCCTCCTGTTTCAATTAAAGAGGGAGGAATGTTTGTTGATGGATATCATCCAACATTAGATGAATATCGTGATATTCAAAGAAATGGGAAACAATGGATTGCACAATTAGAAAATAAAGAAAGAGAACGTACACAGATAAAAAATCTGAAAATTGGTTATAACCGAGTATTTGGTTATTATATTGAAATTAGCAAAGGCAACATTGGCTTAGTACAGGATGAATGGGGATATATTAGAAAACAAACACTAACGAATGCAGAGAGATTTATTACTAGTGAATTAAAAGAGAGAGAAGATGAAATTTTACATGCAGAAGAGAGAACGATTCGCTTAGAAACTGAATTATTCTTAAATCTGATGAATCAGATTAAACAATATATTCCAGATTTACAACAATTATCTTTTGCTTTAGCGAGTGCGGATGCATTATACTCTTTAGCATGTGTAAGTGAAAAAAGTGGATATGTGAAACCAACATTTAATACCGAACATGAACTTCGAATTAAAGAAGGTAGACATCCGATTATTGAATCAATTTATAAAGATACTCGTTATATTCCAAATGATGTCATTATGCCAAAAGATCGTAATGTTTTAATCATCACTGGGCCTAATATGGGTGGTAAAAGTACATACATGAGACAAACCGTGTTAATTATCATCATGGCACAAATTGGATGTTATGTTCCTGCAGAAAAAGCAGAATTGCCAATCTTTGATAAAGTGTTTACTCGGATTGGGGCAAGTGATGATATCTTAAGTGGACAATCTACATTCATGGTAGAGATGAGCGAAGCAAATCAAGCATTGAAACATGCTACAGAACACTCATTCATTTTGTTTGATGAAATCGGTAGAGGAACATCAACATATGATGGAATGGCATTAGCTCAATCAATGTTGGAATATATTACTACATGCATTGGTGCGAAAACAATGTTCTCTACCCACTATCATGAACTTACTCAAATGGAAGATACATTACCAGATGTTCATAATGTTCATGTAGAGGTCTTTGAAGAAGATGATCATGTTACATTCTTATATAAAATTAAAGATGGACGTGCGGATCGTTCCTATGGTATCAATGTAGCAAGATTAGCAAAACTACCTGAAACGGTTTTAGATCGAGCTAAAACGTTGTTAGATACATTTGAACAATCAAAAAATAAGAAAAAACAAGTACAGTCTCAAATGTTAATGATGGAGAGAATTCCAACCGGTTTAGAGCAAATTAAAGAAAATCTAAGTGCAATTGATCCGAATCGTTTAACACCACTGGAGGCGTTACAACTTGTGGTTGATTTAAAAGCACTAGTAGACAAGAAGGACTAGGTATGGGTAAAATTATAAAGATGGAAGAACACCTTGCGAATATGATTGCTGCTGGAGAAGTGGTAGAAAGACCAATGGGTGTTGTAAAAGAATTAGTAGAAAATGCAATTGACGCACAGGCAACAAGAATTACCGTAAAGTTAATAGATGGTGGTATTCAATCGATTCAAGTCATTGATAACGGGGTTGGTATGGATCAAGAGGATGCAGTGAATGCGTTTCAGCGCCATGCGACGAGTAAGATAAAAAATATAAAAGATTTATGGTCTATACAAACATTAGGGTTTAGAGGAGAAGCGTTACCATCAATTGCTTCTGTATCAAAAGTTACATTATTGACTTCTGATGGAAATGATCATACCAGAATTGATCTAGAATACGGAAAGATGACAGGTGCTCAACCATATGCTTGTCCAAAAGGAACAGACATAACGGTTGAAGGTTTGTTTTATAAAACACCAGCTCGATTGAAACATCTTAAATCAGTGAATACAGAAACCAATGCCATTGTTGATCTGATGGAAAAGTTCGCATTTTCTCATCCTGAAATTTCGTTTGCGTTAGTATGTAATCAAGTAACGAAAATGGAAACCACTGGTCAAAATCAATTAGCAGAGGTTGCTTATCGTATTTATGGGAAAGAGGTTGCGAAAAATTGTGTGCCGATTCGTTTCTCGGATTTTGATTTTTCAGTTGATGGAGTTATTGTATTGCCTCATGTTACAAGGGCAACAAAACACTATATGACGGTGTTTATCAATGGACGGATCGTTCATCATTATCAGATTCAAAAGGCTATTCAGGAGGCTTATAAGGGCTATATATCTAGTGAACGTTATCCAATTTGTATCCTGAATATTCAAATGGACTATCAACTAGTAGATGTGAATGTTCATCCATCAAAATGGGAAATTCGCTTATCAAAAGAAAAACAGCTATATGATTTGCTGCTAAAAGAATTGAAACAATGTTTGCATTCAAATATGAAAGTAATGGAAATAGAATCAAAAGCAGTAACGAGAATTAAACAACCTAAAGTAGAGATCACTACACTATTTGAAACACCAATAACAACACCATTACAGGTACAGGAACAGACAATTGATTGGACATTGTTCGATGAACCTTTACCTGTAGATATTAAGGAAGAAGTAGAAGAAAAACCAATTCAACAAAAAGTAATTGTAGAGTCTTTAATACCAGAATTAGAGGTTATTGGACAGCTTCATGGAAAATATATTTTAGCTCAAGGAGAAGATGGATTATATATCATTGACCAACATGCTGCACAAGAGAAATTTAATTATGAACGCTTCAAACGAGCATTAGAGAGTCAACAGTTTGTTATGATGTCACTCATTGTTCCAATTGTGTTTGAATTACCGATGAGTAAAATGATGAAAGTAGAAGAAATGAATGAACAATTAGCTCCTATTGGAATCCAATTTGAAACCTTTGGAACCCATTCTATATTATGTCGGGAGTTGCCAAACTGGATGAATAATGTGGATCAAACACTCTTCTTACAAGATATGATTGACTTATTCGATCAGAATAAGAGGTATTCAATTGAAGAAATTCGTAAAGAAGCAGTTGCTTCTCTAGCATGTCATTATTCCATTAAATTCAATCGTTACTTAACAAAAGAAGAGATGGAAAAAGTAATACAGGATTTAAGAGCGTGTGAAGAACCATTTCATTGTCCACATGGTCGGCCAACACTGATTACAATTTCTGAAAAACAATTAATAAAGGAGTTTAAGCGTGGATAAAGTAATCGCAATTGTAGGACCTACTGGTGTAGGTAAGACAAAATTGAGTATTGAATTAGCGAAACATCTAAATACAGAAATTATCAGTGGAGACTCTATTCAAGTATATCGTCTATTGAATATTGGTTCTGCTAAAGTAACCAAACAGGAAATGGAAGGAATTCCCCATCATTTGATCGATATCAAGGATTTGGATGATGAATACAATGTCATGGAATTTCAACAGATGTCTAGAACGATTATGAAGCAATTACACAAAAGAGGAAAAATTCCAGTGATTGCAGGTGGTACAGGGCTATATGTGAAATCTACGTTGTATGACTATGAATTTCATGAACAAGAAGATGATTCGGAATTTATGAAACAACACGAAGCATATACCAATGAAGAATTATATGAAAAACTTAAAGAAGTGGATTTCGATTCAACAAAAACGATTCATGTGAATAATCGAAAACGAATATTACGAGCATTGTTTATGGCAAAGTGTGGACAGAAAAAATCAGAAGTTATCAATAAACAAATGCATCAACCAATCTATGATGTTATGATAATTGGATGTACTATGGATCGTCAAAAATTGTATGAAAGAATCAACCAAAGAGTCTATCTGATGATGGAACAAGGTCTATTTGAGGAAGTAAATGAATTAAGCAAAATACCTAATATCTGGGATAAACAAGGAATGCAAGGAATTGGGTATCGTGAATGGACAGACTATTTCCTAGGGAATACTACCAAAGAAGAAGTAGTGCAAGAAATTCAAAAACATTCTCGACAGTTTGCAAAAAGACAGTACACATGGTTCCGTAATCAGATGGATGTACAATGGTATGATATGAGTAAAGAAGGCGTTATCGAGCAAATCTTGAAGGATGTTGATGCTTGGAGGGAAAAGCATGTGGAATGAACGATTGAAATATCTAATAAAAGAAGAAAATGTTGAACTCTTAGCTAACAGCCGAGTTGCTGTTGTTGGAGTAGGTGGTGTTGGTTCCTTTGCTGCAGAAGCGTTAGCAAGAAGTGGGATTGGGCATATTACGTTAGTGGATCATGATGTGATTGATGAAACGAATATCAATCGTCAGATTCATGCCTTACATTCAACGGTTGGTTTAAAAAAAGTAGAAGTAATGAGAAAACGGATACTTGATATTAATCCAGAATGTGAAGTAGTTACTTATGATACTTTTATAAATGCAGAAACGATTACACAAGTATTGGAAAAACGTCCGGATTTTATTGTTGATGCGATTGATACGATTACTTGTAAATTAGATTTAGTACAATATGCACAAGAGAATGAAATACCAATCATTTGTTCCTTGGGTATGGCAAACCGCCTAGATCCAACACAAATTATCGTTACAAGATTAGATAAAACAGAGGGGGATCCACTAGCAAGAAGCATGCGGCAACAGGCTAGAAAAAGAAAAATGAGTGGCAAGATTCCTGTTGTGTTTTCGAAAGAAAAACCAATGATACAAAACACGATCGTTCATTCAGAAGGTGTCACAAGAAAGGAAAAATATCCGGTTGCTAGTAGTGCATTTGTGCCATCTGCTGCAGGATTAGCAATTGCTTCTTATGTTGTTAGAACATTGATTGATTCAAAAGCTGTTCATCGAATTGTCGTTGCTGGTGGATGCTTCTGGGGAGTACAAGAGTATTATCGTCGGTGCAAGGGAATAGAAGATACAAAGGTTGGCTATGCTCAATGTAATCAATCCTCTTGTACTTATGAAGAAGTTAAATATGGAGATACACATGCGGTAGAGGCAGTAGAGTTGATGTATAATTCTTCCATTTCCTTAGAGAAAATATTAGAATTGTTATTTCGAATTATTGATCCAACTTCGCTAAATCGCCAGAAGAATGATATCGGTGAACAATATCGAACAGGAGTCTACTATGAGAAAGAGAATGATAGAGAGATAATTGAAACATTTCTACGACAGAAACAAAAGGAATTTCAACAACCAATCGTTGTCGAATGTTTACCATTAGAGAATTTTATAGTAGCAGAAGAATATCATCAGAACTATCTAGTAAAACATCCAAATGGATATTGTCATGTAGATTTTAGTCAGTTAAAAGAAGAAGATTTAAAATGAGAATGGGGAATCCCATTCTTTTATAATGGGAATAGGAATTAACCTCATTTTGGCGAAATAGAAGAGTGAGGTGAAACAATGTTAGAATTTAAACAAGTAAGTAAAGTGTATGAATCAAATAAAGGGATTTATGATTGTAGTTGGAAGGCGAAAAAAGGAGAAATTACGGGAATATTAGGAGAAAATGGTTGCGGAAAAACAACTACGTTTCGAATCATCCTTGGTTTACAAAATTTAGATTCAGGTTGTGTATTATATGAACATCAAGAAATAAGAAAATTATCAATGAAAAAATTTGGCTATGTACCAGAACATTGTTCCTTATATCAGGATGTACGAGTAGATGAATTATTAGTGTTAATTGCACGTATAAAAGGTATCAAGGCTGAGAAGGTTAATCAAAGGATTGATGAATGGTTGAATTATTTTGAGTTGATTCGATATAAATATAAGAAAATTAGAGAATTATCTAAAGGAAATCAACAATTGATTCAGTTGATCTGTGGAATGATTCATGAACCGGAAATACTAATCTTAGATGAGCCTTTTAATGGGCTAGACAGAAATCATCAAAAACAAGTGATTGATTTATTACATCAAATAAAGAGAAAATGTGTGATTCTTGTATCTTTTCACCAATATGAATTGATGCATCGGGTATGTGATCGAATTATTGAAATGGAAAGTGGCAGAGTTAAAGGAGAAAAGATATTGTGTGGAGTCTAATAGGGTTTGATTTAAAAAGAAAATATCAAAATCAGGCAACAGTTCTTCATTTTCTAGTAGTATTTCTAGTTATTGGATTCATTCTTCATTTAGATTTGATATTCATGTATTTGCACTCAGATTCTGTTACTCAAATCTATTTAGATCCAAGTACGATTCCATATCAACAATACTTTCAAAATACGGATGAAGTGATATTTCAAACAACAACAAATGACACAGTGGCTTCTTTGGTATTGGAAGATGATTGGAAATTGTATTGTAATCAGTCATTGAGCAAGAATGTGATTTTAGAAATAACGAAGCAAATGAATCATATTCCTGTATTATCCAATCAAAAGGTGTCTTTTACAACAAATCATGAGTTGTTTGTAATGGAATCAAAGATACCAGACTATTCCATGGAATTGATTCTGATAACCTTTTTGTATTTTATATTATTATCAAAATCGTCAGGAACTGTTTATGATATTTTATTGGAGAAGACATGTGGAATGTTAGATTACTACTTAACTTCTTTTTCTGCTAGAAAGCATTTGCTAGCTAAAATTTTAGTCAATTGGTTGAAAACAGGGTTTGATTTGTTGATTGGCTTTTTGTTCGTAATTATTTGGGTAATGATTCGATTTGGATTTGGTAATCATCAATGGAATCAATGGATGAATCAGAATGTTTCTTTATATAATTCTTATTGGAATGGTTCTCTTGTTGCAATTGGTTTGTTCAGTATGGTAGTGGGTATGTTAATGATGCAAATACTGATTGTGCTTTTTGTATGTAAGGTACAAAATAAAGAGGAAGCAGAGAAGGTGAATTTTCCGATTCAAATTGGCTGTATTGGCTTATATTATCTCTGCTTTTATGTATATCAACAAGGTTGGTTTCAGAATATGTGCGGAAAAATATTCAGTTTCATACCTTTCTTAAATACTCTAGCCTTACCAATGAGTCTTTTATTTTCCCGTAGAATAACGATAGAATGGATCTTTGCTTTTTTGTTTGCAGTATTTTTGGCAATTTTGGGAATTAAATATGGATCAAACTGCTATCGAACTAGAGTATTGAATATAAAAAAACAGTCACGCTATTTTAATTTGCGTAACTGATTGGTACGTTTCATTTGTTTGAGATTTGCTCTATTTTGAGCAAGCTGTTTCTCGTATGAACTGTTTGTATTAGGATGATAGAATTCTTTGTCTTGAATTTCATCAGGTAGATATTGAATTCTATGCCAGATATCAGGGCGGCCGTAGTCATAGGCATCTTTTTGATCTAGTCCTACAGGGGTCAGTCGTAAATATAGTGGAACCTGATAAGCAGTAGTATTTACAAGACGTGTAGCTTCATGAATTGCATTGACAGCAGAACGGGATTTTGGAGATAAGGCTAAATCAATTACTGCGTTTGCTAAAATGATTTGTGCTTCTGGGAATCCTACTCGTTTTGCAGCATCAATGGCATTTACTGTTCGAGCACAAGCTGCCGGATTTGCTAAACCAATATCTTCATAGGCTATAACCAGTAAACGACGTTCAATCGAATCCATATCTTGAGCACTAATAAGTCGAGCTAGATAATACAAGCTTGCATCTACATCAGAACCACGAATTGATTTTTGAAAAGCACTGACGGCATCATAATGACCGTCATCTCCACTAGAAATAGATGAGTTTGGTACTTTTGCATATTCTTTAACAAGATCGTTTGTAATATGATGATCACTAGCAACTAATGATAATAATTCTAATAAGCTTAAAGCATAACGAATATCACCATTACTGTAATGAGCTATGGTTGAAAATACATTATCATCAATGGTATATTCATTATTTAATCCATCTGGTAATTGAGCTGCCCGTAAAAGTGCTTTTTGTACATCTGAAATAGTGACGGCTTTTACTTCAAATAGTTGACAGCGCGAACGAATAGCAGGATTAATACTAAAATAAGGATTAGAAGTAGTAGCTCCGATTAAGGTAATGGTACCGTCTTCAATATACGGTAACAATAAATCTTGTTTATCTTTATTGAGTCGATGAACTTCATCCACAATGACGATCATTCCTGGAAATAATTTTGCTTCTTCAAAGATTTTTTCTAAGTCTTTCTTATTAGATGTTACTGCGTTAAATAAACGGTAAGGCAGATGTAATTCATTAGCTAGAACCATTGCCAAAGTTGTTTTTCCTGTTCCTGGAGGACCAAAAAGAATCATGGAAAAAACAGTTTGTTTTTCTACACATTTCCGTAGTATACCATTTTGATCTGTTAAATGCTCTTGTCCGATGACTTCATCTAAAGTCTTTGGACGAAGACGAAATGCTAAAGGTTCTTTCATGAATATCACCAATCCTATTTTAACATTATTAAAAATAATGTAGAATAGAAAACGAGGTGATTTTAATGAAAGTTCTGATACAACGTGTAAAATATGCCAAAGTAACGATCGATGGGCAAATAAAGGGAAAAATTGATCATGGATATTTATTATTGGTAGGAATCACTCATGAAGATAATGAAACAATTGTACATAAACTCGCTCATAAGGTTAGAGATTTGAGATTGTTTGAAGATGAAAATGGGAAAATGAATTTAGGAATTGAAGATGTCGGTGGAAAAGTGTTATCGATTTCTCAATTTACGTTATATGCTGATTGTAAAAAAGGAAGAAGACCTAGTTTTACCAATGCTGCAAAACCTGATCTGGCTGAACCGTTATATGAAGCATTTAATCAAGAATTACGAAATTTAGGATTAGAAGTGGAAACGGGAATCTTTGGTGCTGATATGAAGGTAGAACTATATAACGATGGACCTGTTACCATTATGTTAGATAGTCAAGAACTGTGAGGAAAACATATGTCAACGATTTTATATGGAAATGAATTCGCACAACAAATAAGAAAAGAATTGGAAAGTGTGATCAATGAAAGAGTTAACAAAGGATATAGACGTCCTCAATTGGCTATCCTTTGTGTTGGAAATGATGTAGGATCACATTCTTATATTTTAAGTACGCAAAAAAGTTGTGCTAAGGTTGGTATTGAAGTAGTTATTCATTCTTTTGATGAAGAGATTACGCAAGAAGAACTAAAAGAAAAAATGATACAACTGAATCAAGATGATACTGTTGATGCGATTATGATGCAAATGCCATTACCAAGACAATTATCAGCTCAACAAATTGTTGATGTCATGGATCCTAATAAAGATGTCGATGGTTTACATAGTCTAAATGTAGCTAAACTATATACGAAACAAGATGGAATGATTCCATGTACCCCGGAGGCAATTGTTCGTATGTTAAAACATCAAAAGATAGAATTAACTGGTAAAGAGGTTGTTGTAGTTGGAAGAAGTCAATCAGTGGGTCGCCCTGTGGCACAGCTATTATTAAATGAAAATGCTACGGTAACTATTTGTCATTCAAAAACAAAGAATTTAGCTGAAGTAACATCTCGTGCTGATATCGTAGTTATTGCCATTGGAAAAGCAAAAACAATTACCAAAGAATATATTAAAGAGGGTGCAGTTGTTATTGATGTTGGAGTGAATGTGGATGAACACGGAAAACTGTGTGGGGATGTTGATTTTGATGATGTAGAGGCAAAAACGAGTTGTATTACACCAGTTCCAAAAGGTTTAGGCCCAGTTACGACTGCCATGCTGATGGAAAATGTGGTAAAATCATACAAGGGAAGGGTGTAATATGGAATATAACTTAAATGATATTGTAGAAATGAAAAAAGAACATCCATGTCGGAAATCAAAATATTGGAAAATCATTCGTATGGGTGCGGATATTCGTATTAAATGTATGGGATGTGGTACGAGTGTTTTATTTCCGAGAACCGAATTTGAAAAAAAGTTAAAAAGAGTTGTTGAAAGAGCAGGAATGGAACAGGAGAATGAGAAATGGGATTAACAACAGGTATCGTTGGTTTACCAAATGTCGGAAAATCAACATTGTTTAATGCAATAACAAAATCACAAGTGGAGGCCGCAAACTATCCGTTTGCTACAATTAATCCAAATGTAGGAACGGTAGAAGTACCGGATGAAAGAATGGATCGACTAATTGAAATGTTTCATCCTAGAAAATCAATCTATACCACATTTGAATTTACAGATATTGCGGGTTTAGTAAAAGGAGCATCTAAAGGTGAAGGATTAGGAAACCAATTTTTGTCTCATATTCGTGAATGTGATGCGATATGTCATGTAGTTCGTTGTTTTGATGATGCAGATATCACTCATGTAGAGGGAAGCGTTGATCCTATTCGAGATATCGAAATCATTAATCTAGAATTAATTTTTGCAGATTTACAGACGGTAGAAACACGAATTTCTAAAGTTGAAAGAAAAGCACAAGTGAAAGATAAAGATGCAATCTTTGAATTTGATTTGTTAAAACGTATTCGTGATGTGTTGATGGATGGAAAGCCTGTGCGTAGCTTGGAAATGTCTAAGGAAGAACAAGACTTACTAAAAGGATTTCATTTATTAACGGCAAAACCAGTGATTTATATTGCTAATATGTCAGAAGATGAAATTTCAGAGCCAGATAACAATCAACATTATCAGAAGGTTAAGGAATATGCAGATGCCGAACATAATCATGTGATTCCAGTGTGTGCGAAGATTGAAGAGGAGTTAGCCTCTCTCGATAAAGAAGAGAAAGAAATGTTTTTAGAAGAATTAGGAATTTCAACTTCTGGATTAGATCAAGTGATTACGACTGCCTATGAGATTTTAGGTTTATGTACCTTCTTTACTGTGGGTGAACCTGAAGTTAGAGCGTGGACGTTTAAAAAAGGAATGAAAGCTCCAGATTGTGCTGGTGTCATTCATACAGATTTCAAAAAGGGGTTCATTCGGGCAGAAACGTATGCTTATGAAGATTTAATGGAATATAAATCTGAAAATGCAGTTAAAGAGGCTGGTAAACTTCGTCTAGAAGGAAAAGAATATGTCGTAAAAGATGGAGATATTATGCATTTTAGATTTAATGTGTAAATTAACAATAGAGTTTTTTGATAAAAATTATAGGGATATTTTTTTCTTTTGTCATATGATATAATAAATACAAAGGAGGATACATTTATGAAATTATTAATTGCTATTGTTTCAAATGACGACAGCTCAGCTGTTATTAATTCATTAATGAAATCTAAGTATTCTGTAACGAAATTGTCGACAACTGGTGGATTTCTACGCGCTGGAAATACAACATTGTTAGTTGGAGTAGAAGACGAAAAAGTGGATGACTGTGTTTCCATTATTGGTAGCGAAAGTTGTAGACGCACGGAAATGGTTCCAGCAACCGCATCATTTGATATTGGAAGATACACATCATTTCCTGTTGAGGTACAGGTTGGTGGAGCTACAATTTTTGTATTGAATATTGAACAGTTTATTAAACTATAAAAAAGTAAACAACTTCAAAAAGAAGTTGTTTATTTTTTTATGAATTCATTGATATCTTTTCTAGTTGATTCAGGGACTTTATTAATGGCATTTGCAACTTGGTTTCCAAAGTGAATGGCTTTTGGGAAATCATAATATTCCATTAATCCATATATAAATCCTGCAACAAATCCAGAGTAACATCCATTTTGATAACCATGATCCGTAGGGAATCCTTCAAAGTAGTTAGACATTCTATTGCGGTAAGTATAAATACCTTGACTACCCATAGTGATTATGATCCACTTGGCTCCTAATTCACATAAGCGATAACAAATACGATCAAAATCCATAGGCTTACCTAATTGTAAAGCATCTTCATATTTCAGAATAATGCCTTCCACATGTGAAAGGATATTTTTATTTGGAACAAAACGAGTAATTACCCATTTTGTTTTTAAAGACTTACGAACCAGTAATTCTAATACCTGATTATCTGTAATATCTGTTATGACATAATCAGAAGTCTCAAAAGAAGCATGAGGATATAAATCATCTGTTTGAAATGAAAAGTCTTCACTTCCCTCATAGAATTTAAGCGTTTTTTGCTTCGAAGTAACAGATACTAATCGAGGAAGCTTATATGGAATGGTAGGACCATATTGCATGATATCAAGATCATTTAGTTCGTTCCACATCTTAGTAGTATCATCATCATTTCCGTATTTTGTACAGAAAGAAGTGTTACATCCCAGTTGTGCTAAAGTATAGGCAACATTTCTCATATCTCCACTGAAGTACTGATAGATAGAAGAAGGGGTATTTTTTGAAGCGGTAATATCCGTATTAGCAATAATAGATTCCTCTATCCAAGAAGAACCGATAACAGAAACTGTAGACATGATGATCCAACCTTTCCTACTGTTTGTTATATTTTATCATAAAAAATTCGGGAAATGGATAGAGAATCACTGTTATCCGAAAAAATGTAAAACAATTGATTCTATTTGTGTTAAAGTAAGAATATAAAGTGAGGATATTATCATGAGAATTGGACAATCAGTAGATATACACCAATTAGTAGAAGGAAGAAAATTAATCTTAGGTGGGGTAGAAATTGAACATAACAAAGGTTTACTAGGTCATTCCGATGCAGATGTTTTGTTGCATGTGATTATAGAAGCAATTATTGGGGCAATGGGACTTGGAGATATTGGAAAACATTTTCCTGATACTTCATCTGAATATAAAGGAATCAGCTCTATGTTATTGTTAGAATATACTTATCAGCTCATGAAAGAGAATGGATACCAAATTGGAAATGTAGATAGCCTTATCCTGATTGAAAGACCAAAAATGGCACCGCATATCCAAACGATGAGAGAGAATATTGCTCGGGCATTACATTGTGATGTAAATCAGGTGAATGTAAAAGCAACCAGAGGAGAAGGACTTGGTTTTATAGGACAAGAACTAGGAGTACAGGCACAAGCTGTTGTGCTACTGGAGAGTATAAGGAGATGATTGGATGAAGAAATTAGATGAAGTAAAAGTATTAAGAGATCCAGTACATGGATATATACATATTCATGATCAGATTGTATGGGATTGTGTCAATTCTCCTGAATTTCAAAGATTAAGAAGAATTCATCAACTTGGAGCAACCTATCAAGTTTATCATACAGCAGAACATTCTCGTTTTTCGCATTCCTTAGGTGTTTATGAGATTGTTAGAAGAATGGTGACTGAAAACTCTGATATAGCACAAGCCTTAGATGATTATGAAAAAATAACAGTCATGTTGGCTGCATTATTGCATGACATTGGACATGGACCATTCTCTCATTCCTTTGAACATGTTAGTAAGTATAGCCATGAGGATTATACATATCAAATTATCAGTCAGGATTCACAAATCCATGATATTTTAAGAAAAGAAAATGAACGATTGCCATATGATGTAGCAAGTGTGATCAATCATACGCATCCAAATACTTTATTAACACAAATGGTATCATCACAATTAGATGCTGATAGAATGGACTATTTGTTAAGAGATGCATACTGTACTGGAACAAGTTATGGAGAGTTTGATTTAGAGAGAGTACTAAGAACGATTCGCGTGCGCGAACAGAAGCTAGTTGTTAAAGAAAGTGGAATGCATACAATTGAAGACTACATCATGGCTCGCTATCATATGTATTGGCAAGTGTATTTTCATCCAGTTAGCCGTAGTTATGAAGCACTTTTACATAGCTTTTTCAAACGATTACTAGATGTCTATCATGAAGATCCAATGGAACTAAAAAAAGCAACAATGTTTCAAGCTCTTTGTGAGAAAGAGTATTTAACCAATCGTGAATTATACGAATTAGATGAATGCGCATGTCAATACGGATTCTCATTAATGCGCTATTCTTCTGATGCGATTTTAAGAGATCTAGCAGATCGATTATTGAATCGACGTTTATTTGATTATGATGACTTATATACAATTGATCAAGAAAATGAATATTATCATTGGATTCAATCACAAGGATACGATCCTGAATACTACATGTATGTAGATCGTACAGAACAAAGGCCATATCAACCATATCAGGATCAAGAAAACAATGCTATTTGGGTATTGATGAAAAATGGTACCATTCAAGAATTATCAAAAGCATCAACTATAGTAAATGCGATTCTTAAAGGAGAAAATAAAAACGAAAAGAAAGTATTCTTTCCAAAAGAATTGAATAATTAGGATTGATTTCCTAATTATTTTTTTAATTTCTGCTTTTGTATATTTTCTATATTCTAACAGATACTAAACATACAGTCATAGGTAAAGGAGAATAGAATGATGAAAGCGACAGGAATTGTACGGAGAGTAGATGAATTAGGGCGTTTGGTCATTCCGAAAGAGATGAGGAAGAAATATCATTTGAATGAAGGAGATTCTGTAGAGTTCTATATCAACGAGAGAGACGAAATAGTCATTCGTAAATTTTCATTATTTGAAGATTGGGAACAAACTACACAAGTGATATTAGAGACATTATCGAAAACCGTACAAAATCCAATCTTGTTTATGAACAAAGAAGGATTTCAATTATGCGGTCGAGAAGTATATCAAGAATTTTTAAATCAAAAATTACACCCAGATTTTACAAAAATGGGAATTGTTTATACCAACCAACAATTCCAAAATATAAAAGTATTTCAAGATGATTCCTTAACAGCTTCAGGGTATATTTTTCCCATCGTTGTTTATGGAGATTGGGTAGGTTCTCTTGTAGTTTTAGAATTACGATCTAGTATAACAAATTGTGAAACGCAAACGGTAGACGCTTTTCGCAATTATTTGATCCGCACGATGGAGCAATAATGTGTTAAACTAATATCGAGGTGGATATTGTGAGATTAGATAAGTATTTGAAAGTAACAAGAATCTTAAAACGTAGAACAATTTCTAAGGAACTAGCTATGAATGAACGTGTACTTGTTAATGGTAAAGTTGCGAAACCCTCATATGAAGTGAAACTGAATGACGAAATTGAAATCATTTTTGGGCAAAGACATCTAAAAGTACGGGTTTTGGGGATTAAAGAAGTTGTTCGAAAGAATGATGCTGATGTACTATATGAAGTAATTGAAGAATAAGGATTCCTTCTTGCACATATATCGTAGTGTAAGGAGGTTTTTTTATGAGTGAAATTTTGAATAATCCCATTAAGTTTGAAACAAATCCGTATCACAATCTAGTGTTAAAAGACCGTAAGCATTTAGAAATTTCAGGAGTACGCATGATTGATAGTTTTGATGCGCATGAATTTTTACTAGAAACTACACAAGGATGGATTTTAGTGACTGGAAAGGATTTAGTGCTTGGTAAATTAGATACTGAAAGAGGAGATGTGATTATTAAAGGATTGATCGATTCTTTGCATTATGTCGATAATAAAAAGGGCATGGATAAAGAAGGATTCCTAAACAGATTATTTAAATGATTCTTTTACCGACACAAATACAATTGTTCTTCCTATCTTTATGGATGGGATGGTTATATGGACTCTTGTATAGTTTGATCCAAAGAATGTTTCGTAGGTGGGAAAAGACTTTACTCCGTATTATGATTGCGATAGTTTTCCAACTTCTTTTTCATTCTTTTGCGTTCTATTGGTTATATCAGTTCAATGGGGGACGTTTACGATTTTATTATGTTCTTCTATTTTTACTAGGAATCTTTCTCTTTTATTGGTGGTATTTTCCAATCTTTTTTCCTTTATATGAAGGAATCATACAGATCCTACATCCTCCCCTCCGGTTTTTGAACCTTGTTTTTTCACGAATTATCCGTATAATTAAAAGTGCAAGAAACAAGCTCAAAAGGAGGTTACGGTTCAAAAATGTCGACAACTGCACCAAGAAAAGTAGTAAAGAAAAAGAAAAAGAAGAATTGGCTTGCTAGATGCTTATTATGTGTCGTATTGTTAGGTGCCTCTGCATTCTTTGTATATAATATTGTTCAAGAAGGTGTGACAACATATAGTTTACAGGTAGATATAAATGAGGCAAAGACACAATTGGCTCAATTAAAAAAAGAGAATGGTTCTTTAGTGGATCAGAAGGAAAAATTAGAAGACGAGAATTATGTTAAAAATTATGCTAGAGGTGAATATATGATTTCAAAAGAAGGAGAACAAATATTCCATTTACCTAGCAATTATGAAACAGAAGAAAAGAAATAGTATTGAGAGTTCCCTAAGGGGAACTTTTTAAATCTCTAACCATACATGACTGTTTAATAATATGATTATGCACGCTATAAATATAAGTGATATTACTAAAAGAAATAGAGGAATCTCTTTTTTATGCATTTTTTTAAATAACTGACAGTATTCGACAATTGGATTGTTTACTATGTAAGTATAAAGAAGGAGATAAGGACTATGAAAGGACCTGGAATCAAAGATTATTTAGAATTATTAACGGATCGGAAAAATGAAGCATTAATGAATGGATTGGATTATATAGACATTAATTCGAAAGAATTACATTCGGTTATATCAAAGGAGTTTGCGACAATGCCTACTTGTTGCCAGGCAATGTATAAGAAAATGTTAGATGGTGATGAAATTATTCAACGGCCAAAGGGTGAAACTGGTTTTGGATCGCATCTAACGATTCGGTATTATTTACAAGATATGGAAACAAGAAATCCGTATTTTGAACCAAAAAAACGAGGAAGACCGATGAAGAGCGAAGATGACAAAATGCAAGCGAAACGAATGAAACAAGGATTGTCAGCTGCTGATTTGATTGCTATCTGTACAGTATGGCTAGAAGAAAGAGGATGGAACGTAGAATCTGTCAATGGAAAGCTGATTGCATTAAAAGATGATCAGAAATGGATGATCGATATTCACGGGATGAAGCGTGGACGTAAACAATCTGTTCCTGCTAAGATGAGTGATATCTTAAGACAAATGGAAGAAGGGAACATTCGATATAGTATGGCAATGAATGACTCTATCAGTTATCGACGTCAATGGAACCAAATCCCTCATGTTGTAAAAGAGAAATTAAATGTGAGTGTGATCCTGGCAGACAGAAAAGGAAATATCCAAGAATATTAAACATTAAAACACTACTGTTTTTTACATTATAAGAATTATGTTGAATGATTGAAAATAAAGAGAAAATAAGTTATAAAATTAGTGAGAGGTGAATGACATGATAGGCCAGGTAGATACCTGTTACAAAATCGCAGACTCTTTAAAAGAATTAATGAACAAACATCCACTAAATAAAATTACAGTTCAAGACATCGTTTCACAATGCGGATATACAAGACAGACGTTCTATCGTTACTTTAAAGATAAGTATGACTGTGTCAATTGGTATTTTGAACGGTTAGCTGAGCGCTCGTTTAAACAATTAGGAAGTGGTTGTAATTTAGAAGATGGGTTGATTAAGAAGTTTAAGTTAATGAGAAAAGATCAACATTTCTTCTATGAAGCATTTATGGCGGATGATCATAATTCTTTGTTTCAATACGACTATCAATGTATCTATGAGTTTTATTCACATTTAATTATAGAGAAGTCGCAACAACCTCTATCAAAAGAATTGGATTTTCTATTAAAAATGTATTGTAAAGGCAGTATTGATATGACTTTTGATTGGGTTAAGACGGGCATGAAAATGTCGGAAGCGGAATTAAGTCGTTATCTAGTGTCTGCCATGCCAGAAATGTTAAAGCCTTACTTATTATATGATACCTCCATTAGTTGGAAGAATTCCAATTAATGGTTTTTTTATAAAAGATTACAGATTGATGGATATGTCAATTGTCAAAGTGGTGTTTTACTTGTTAAAATAATAACAAAGCTGAGGAGGAATAAAAAAATATGGCAAATCGTTTTATTTTAAATGAAACTTCTTATCATGGTAGTGGTGCTATCAATGCTATCGTGACAGAAGTTGAAGCAAGAGGATTTAAGAAAGGTTTAATTGTTACAGATGCTGATTTAGTACGTTTTGGTGTTGTTAAAAAAGTAACGGATTTACTAGATGCTGCTCATCATGAATATGAAATCTTTGATCAAGTAAAAGCAAATCCTACTGTTAAAATGGTACAAGATGGCGTAGAAGCATTTAAACAAGCTGGTGCTGATTATATTATTGCAATTGGTGGAGGAAGCCCACAAGACACAGGTAAAGGTATTGGAATTATCATTAACAATCCAGAATTTGCGGATGTTGTTTCTTTGGAAGGTGTTGCTCCTACTAAGAATAAAGCAGTACCAATGATTGCAGTAGCAACAACAGCTGGTACAGCTGCTGAAACAACAGTTAACTATGTTATTACAGATGAAGAAAAACGTCGTAAATTTGTTTGTGTTGACGTTCATGATATTCCAGTTGTGGCAATTGTTGATCCAGATATGATGAGTTCTATGCCAAAAGGCTTAACAGCAGCAACTGGTATGGATGCATTAACTCATGCAATTGAAGGTTATACAACATTAGGTGCTTGGGAATTGGCTGATACTTTGAACTTGAAAGCAATCGAAATCATTGCTCGTTCTTTACGTCAAGCAGTTGAAAATGATCCAAAAGGTAGAGAAGACATGGCATTAGGTCAATATATGACAGGTATGGCATTCTCTAACGTAGGACTAGGGGTTGTACATGGTATGGCTCATCCATTAAGCGCATTCTACAATACTCCTCATGGTGTAGCAAATGCTGTATTATTACCATATGTAATGGAATTCAACAAAGATTACACAGGCGATAAATTCAGAGAAATTGCACGCGTTATGGGTGTAAGGAATGTGGATAGTATGAGTGAAGAAGAATATCGTACAGCAGCAATCGAAGCAGTACGTCAGTTATCTAAAGATGTTAATATTCCTCAAACATTGAAAGAAATCGGTGTGAAGGAAGAAGATCTACCTGCATTAGCTGAAGCTGCTATGGCTGATGTATGTACTGGTGGTAACCCACGTCCATGTACTTACGATTTAGTATTAGAAGTATATAAGAAAGCATTTTAATCGCTAAGGAAGATGAAACCATCTTCCTTTTTTAGTAACAATCCCACGAATTAATAGAAGTGGGATTTTTTATGTTGTAGAAAGGTATGTATTTCTTATGGTAAAAAAATGAATTCCCATTCATTTCCATAACAGAATAATGCTATAATATACAATGTTGTACAATAAAAAGCAGGAGGAATAACATGAAACAATTACATTTTGATAGTGACTATATGGAAGGCGCTCATCCTGAGATTATAAAAAAATTAGCGAAAATAAATTTTGATAAAATTGTCGGTTACGGAACTGATGAATATTGCAAAAGTGCTGCAAGAAAGATTCGGGAAGCATTCGAATGCCCTAATGCAGGAGTACACTTTTTAGTAGGTGGGACACAAACCAATAAAGTAGTGATTGCTAGCTTCTTGCGTCCTTATGAAGCAGTGATTGCTGCAGATACAGGGCATATTGCTACACATGAATCAGGAGCAATTGAAAATAGTGGACATAAAGTGATCACATTACCAAATGATAATGCGAAATTAAAGGCTTCTGCTGTATTAGAATATATGAAAGACTTTGAAGAACATTGTAATCCTACCCATACAACGATTCCGGCAATGGTTTATATATCACAGCCAACAGAAACAGGAACGTTATATAGTTTAGAAGAATTAAAAGCATTACGAGCAGTTTGTGATGCTTATGATCTGAAATTTTTTGTTGATGGAGCAAGATTGGGATATGCTTTCGCAGCACCAACGAATGATATTATGATGAAAGACTTAGCAGAACTAGCGGATGTTTTCTATATTGGAGGTACAAAAATTGGAGCATTATTTGGAGAAGCAGTAGTAATCAAAGACCCAGAAAAGATTCGTTATTTCCGTACTCCGATTAAACAAAACGGGGCGTTACTGGCAAAAGGATGGCTATTAGGTGTTCAATTTGATGTGTTGTTTACTGATCAGTTATATTTAAATATTTCTAAGAACGCAATTGATCGCGCAATGGAATTGAAACAGGGATTATTAAATAAAGGATACACTTTTTACTGTGAATCCTTTACCAACCAACAATTTGTCATCTTACCTGATGAAAAGTTGAATGATTTCAATCAACATGTCACATCTACTTTTTGGGAAAAAGTAGATGATACCCATACTGCAATCCGTTTGGTTACCAGTTGGGCGACAACAAGTGACGAGATTGAACAATTGTTATCATTATTATAGACAGGGGGAATCGGTATGAATAAGAAAAAAGGAATCTTATTTCCCTATTTGTGGAAATATAAGATCCCTTACTTGTTGGGGTTAATAACCTTATTGATCGTAGACTATGTCAATTTGTTTATTCCTCAGTTTACCGGAGAAATTACTGATGGATTGAGTCAGGGAATCTTGGGCTTAACGGGTGTTGGGATTTTATGTCTTAAAATATTAATTGCAGCTCTCATCATTGCCATAGGACGTTTTCTATGGCGATATTTCATATTTGGTTCTGCAAGAAAGATCGAATATGAAATTAGAAATGATATGTTTCACAAATTAGAAACACTATCACAACGGTTTTTTAATGAAAATAAAACAGGAGATCTGATGACGCATTTTATCAATGATTTACAAGCGTTGAGAATGTCGATCGGGCCTGCGGTTATTTCAAGCTTTGATGCGGTTGTTATGACTCTATTGGTTTTATATCAAATGATGAATTATGTGGATATCAATCTAACATTGTTAACACTGATTCCGATGGGTATGATTGCAATTGGTAGTTATTATTTTGGAGAAGAGTTTGATAAGCGTTTTGAACAAAAACAGGAAGCATTTGCGAAAATGAGTGATCAAGTTCAAGAAAGTGTTTCTGGGGAACGTGTAATTA
>JAQXZJ010000128.1 GCA_029227155.1 Erysipelotrichaceae bacterium | reverse complement strand
GACTTGATGATTTCATCTTTATTCGGCAATAATTTATCAGGGATAGAATCAACAAATACAGCTGCATCATCTAGTATCTTTCTATCCCAAAGGTTTCCAAGAGTTTGCATACGTGAGTTCTCATCATAAGGGCTTGACGATCCAATGTCGATTGATAAAGAATAATTGATACCTTTCAATTCTGAAAAATCAATCGTCATATATTCATAAACGCCTTTTTGTCCATGTACAGGCATACGAACCTCACGGGTTCCATATGTAGCACACATCATATCGATCATATTCCGTATCGTATCTTCTACAAACTGATTATAAGCTTGCTTTTGCATTTGTAATGGAATGCTGCTTGCTTCTTGAACAGCAATAATCGCCGATGTATTGTCTGGCTTAACATTACCAAGTGAAGCATCGTTGGCACCCATAAAGTCCCTTGTATAATTGATTACAATATCAATCAGATTTAATATTTGGCTTGAAAAGTCAGGTGCTTTGTAGAAATCCATTAGTTTATTAGCAACATCAGGATTGGTGCCAAAAGCTTGACCAATTTTATTCGTTACTTGCTCAATTTTTGTGCGATCAAATACCGTCCATGGGAATCCCATTCGCTGTGTATATAGCATGCACATTGCAAATAACTTATTTACATAGATCTGATTAGGAATCATACCGGTTAGCACCGCTTGTCCATGGTAAGAATTCTTAATTTTATCCCATGAAAAATACGAAATCGGATAATCAGGAATCTCTAAATCTGTATCTTCTTTCAAAATCAGATGCTTTGTGCTGATTACGTAATGCACGCTGCCTTTAGACTTGAAGAAATAAAAAAGAACCGTACACAATTGATTGGTCCCTTTTTCCTCTTTATTTTCTTGATAATCATTATCCGAATGGATATTTTCAATCTGCTCATCTGTTAACTTATATAGTTCTTTTGCTTCTTCTTTTAATGAATCAACATATCTTCGTTGTTCAATAATGATGTACGGTTGCTTGCTGACGTCTGAGCTACTGTGATTTCCAAAAAGAATACTAGTGTTCTCTGTATTTTCAACGAATACAGCTCCTTTGATGGATTGGTGTGTTTCAAAACCAGGCTCAAAATACGTATACATTGCTGCATCGCCATCAACAGCGCAGTCTCTAACTGCCTGCCTTAATTTTGAAGGTATTTTTTGACGTTCAAAAAGAGCATATATTTCTTCTTTAAAGAATTGACAATATAAAGATTTAGTTCCATTTTCGTCATCTTTAAAAGGCTCTATATTGATCGTGATATCATCAGAGCAAATCATGGAAACAAAATAACTAACTACACGTTTTAAGAAATTAAAAATAGGCTTATCTAGATCAGGAGCATTAACTCCTTCCCATTGCTTTCCAACATAAAAGTTTTCATTTTCTTTAACCGTATCATATAAATCGATACTCTGATTATATTCGACACAAGCTTTTCTTTTTTTCCAAATCGCCTCAGCTGTAATCTTATCTTTCATTTCCGATTCCTGCCTTTATATTGATAATCTAGCAATTCATTCAATTGATCAATTTCATCTTTTTTTTCAGATGTATCAAGAACTTGCATATCATCATGTTTTCTATCATTTAAGAATTCTCTCATATCTTCAGCATATTGTTTCCTTGATCCAATAAGAAGTCCGATGAAAAATAAATTCAAACACAAAACAATTACTAATACTATTTCCATAAAAACCTCCTAGAATTATTCTAACAACTCAATGCCTTCAATTTTTGCTCTAACTTCAAGAATATGTAGATATTCTCCCATCACTCTCTGCTGATCAAGCAATAAATGATCAGGACAATCATGAACTGGCATTTCTATTTCATTTTTTTGAAACTTAGTAATGCTTGCTGCTTCAATATATGTGTTAAATTTTTTTAATTTTTCATAACGAATCTTTGTTTGTTGATACTCAGATTTAAATCTTTCCTTGTAATTATCACTATTCATCATTTCAATTGTATCTTTTAGTTCCATTTAGCAAACCTCCTTGATGCATTGGTTCTCCCACTTTTTGTAAACATCCAAGTACAACTCTTTCTTATCGCCATTGTACGTACATTCATAATACATACCATCAGGTACAGTCGTACTTAATAATGCTTTATTGTTCTGTAATGTCTTACAACACCACACAACATATACATTATCCACCGTGATGTGGTATTCATCAGTGACTTCTGCATGATTGTTGTAGTAATCAACAACTACATTTTTACATAAATCCATAAATTTCCAGTTATCCATAATTTATCTCCTTCCAAAATTTATAAATGAATCAAATCCGTCATCTTCTTCATCAATAACGACTTCTTCTATGATCATATAACTCTGTTGTCCACGAATTGCATGCGATATTGCCCAACTCATCACATGATCATCATGTTCGCCTTGCTGTGCTTCTGGCCGTCCTTGATCGTTCTTGATAAATTTCAAGCACTCTCTTAATGTAATCACATCCATAATGCTGTCCAAAGATGTATTGATAATATCCTTTAACACAGCAATGATGTTAGGTCGTGTAATTGGTGTCGTTTTCCATCCGAATTTAGCATATGTTCCTTCTGCCAAAGTATCTTCCTTCTCACGACGATACTGGTTCGTATAACCAAGTCTTAATAATTCTTTGATCACATATGTACCAAAGTTTACTTCGATACCAATTAATGCATTGTTGTAATACTTTCCTAAGCAATAAATCGTCCTCGTATAATGCGTCTCATCAGAGCCCTCAAGAGTCAAAACTGCAACAGTTTTGCCATTTGTATTGTCAATAACATGAGCTGTAAATCTGTCGCTGCCTTCGCCGGCTGTATCTCCACCAATGACATATGGGTGGCCCTTGATCGGATGCTCAAATATACGAATAATACCATCATCGCTATTAACTATTTTCCAAGACTGAATTTTCTCGTTTAAATAATTAATAACGAAATCGATTCTGTCGAATATCACATCTTTCAATTCAGCAATACGTTTAAAAATCAATTGATTGTTAAACACCGGATTACCTGAAAGAATAAATGCTTCGTCCGGATTAGCCGGATATTCCTGTCTAAACGTATCAATATCGTTGTTACAGTTAGTTGCAATGCACCATCTACGCCAAGCCAATTGTTCCAAGTCAAGGTTATATAATTTTGCTATTTCCAATTCTT
>JAQXZJ010000127.1 GCA_029227155.1 Erysipelotrichaceae bacterium | reverse complement strand
ATTTCGAAAGATACTCCTTCATCACTGATCAAGCAAACAGGATGGCTTGCTAAACGGCTAGAAATGGTAACATCCTTAACTTTGTCTTTTAAGGCATCTTTCAATGCTTCTAATAAAGAAGCATTTTCTTTTTTCAATGTTTCTTTTTCCGCTTTTTCTTCTTCTGTATCTAAGTCTAATTCACCTTGGTTAATTGACTTAAAGGATTTACCCATATAGGTTTGTAACATACGAATAGCGAATTCATCAACATCATCTAAGAAGTACAAGACCTCATATCCTTTTTCTGTAACACGTTCCATTTGTGGTAACTTCTTAATGGATTCAATGGAATCTCCAGATACATAGTAAATAACATCTTGATTTTCTTTCATTCGTTCTACATATTCTTTTAATGTTACATAACGATCTTCATGACTAGAATAGAACAGGATCAAATCTTGTAACTGTTCTTTATGTGCTCCATAGTCAGAATATAAGCCATATTTTAATTGTAAACCAAAGTTTTTATAGAAAGACTCATATTCTTCTCTTTCTTTTACTAACATATCAACTAAAGCTGATTTGATCTTCTTTTCAATACTACGAGCAATGATTTTCAATTGGCGGTCTTGTTGAAGAATTTCACGTGAGATATTTAAAGAAACATCATCACTATCTACTAGACCCTTTACAAAGCGGAAATAATCAGGAATTAAATCCTTGGCATGATCCATAATGAAGACACTCTTAGAATAAAGCTGTAAGCCTGGTTCATATTCTTGAGAATAGAAGTTATAAGGGGTCTTGCTTGGGATGAATAATAATGCTTGATAAGATAGGGTACCTTCAATCGAATAGTGTAATACTTTTTGAGGTTTTTCCCAATCCATAAACTTATTCATATAGAAGTTATTATATTCTTCTTCAGTAATATCTTTTTTATTTCGTTTCCATAATGGAACCATTGAATTTAATGTTTGAAGTTCTAATTCTGTTGTATATTCATCTTCTTTTCCTTCAACAGGACGGCTTACTTCAACCATCATTTGAATTGGATAACGAACATAATCAGAATACTTTGTAATTAAAGACTTGATCTTATAAGTATCTAAATATTCATCGTAATTCTCTTCTTCTTCATTGTCTCTTAAATATAAAGTAATGGTTGTACCAATTTCAGTACGATCAATTGGTTCGATGGTATATCCATCTGCGCCTTCAGAGGTCCAACGATAACCTTGAGAATCATTGGCACTTAAGCTTTCTACGACAATCTTACTGGCAACCATAAAGGCGGAATAGAACCCAACACCAAATTGTCCAATGATATCAATGTCTTCTGCGTCTTTATTTTCTTGTTTGAAATCAAAGGAACCACTTTTAGCAATAGTACCTAAATGATTTTCTAATTCTTCTTTTGTCATCCCGATTCCAGTATCTTGAATTGTGAAAGTTCTAAGATCTTTGTTTGTTGATAAAGTAATTTTTAAATCTTCTTGATTCACTCTTTTTTCATCATTGGTTAATGATAAAAAATGACGTTTATCCAAAGCATCGGATGCATTTGAGATTAATTCTCTTAAGAAAATTTCTTTGTTCGTATAAATTGAATGAATCATCAAATCGAGCAACCGCTTGGATTCTGCTTTAAACTGTTGTTTTTCCATGTGTAATTTCACTCCTTTTAGCACTCTCTTTACATGACTGCTAATACATCATATACCAATCAATTGTTTTTTGCAATACCTTGTATACACATGTTTTGAAATTGCTGCTGAACATAGGAAGGTGCGATAATCTCAATATCTGGTAGCCATTGAAAGATCCATCCATAGAATACAGGGGAGAGCTCTACTTCTAAAACAATCGTGAAAGAGTCATCGTCGATGGATTTGACGATGATATCGTCTCCAAATCGCTCAAGTAGATGTGAGGCAAGTCGTTGGTCATTATGACATTTTAACGTAACTAAAGTTCTTTCTCCTAAAAACATCCCAAAGGAATTTTTCATGTATTGTTGTAAATCAAAGGGAATTCGCTGATGTGATGTTTCAATAGGTTCGATATGATCCATTTTATCGATACGATAATTTGAGAACGATTGATGCTTTTCAGAGTATAAGACACAATAGTATTTATCTTGGTCCCATACAAGTGCATAAGGAATGAGCTGATACGTTTTCTTTCTCATGATTTTTTGCCGGCGGATATTCCAGTCAAAGTACTGAAATTGAATGGCTTGTTGGTGCAAAATTGCTTGATTGATGGCATCAACATTGTATAAGACATGTTCATTGTTGCTTTTGCTATTGGCATAACGGATATTCCATGGTAGATCTTTGGCTTCATGTTCATTGACTAATGTTTGGAGCTTCTTCGTTAACTGTTGTGTTTTTTTAGTGGAAATTGAAGTAGAAGCATTGATTGCGTCAATCAATAGACGTACTTCTGCGACTTCAAATGTTGTATCTAGTAAATAATATCCTCGTAATTGTTGTTCATGGACTTGGATAATATCGTAACCGTAGTCGATCAGGGTTTGGATATCACGATAGATAGTTTTTCGTTCCATGATGAGCGTAGAAGAAGAACGTTCATAGATTTCCTGAATCAGTTCACTGCTTGTGAGCGGATGCTGGGCATCAGTTTTGGTTTTTAAAATATCTAATAGGTATAAAATGCTAGCTTTTGACATGAAAATCACCTCACATTCATAGTACCATAAATGGGACTGTATATGTTTGCTAATTTGTTAAAATAAGCTTACCTTAAAGGAGGAACGAACAATGAAACAAACAAATATATGGTTAATTGGAACTGGAATTCAGATTTTTGCCTTTGCTTATGTATTTAGTGGATATTTATCAATCGGTTGTGTTTTATGTATGATTGCTTTATCAATGGGGATATCACAATTTCGTAAATTAACAATTGTGAATATTCAGTTATCCGATTATATATTCTATTTACCTTTGCTTTATCTATTGGTTTCGGTGGTACTATTGCCTTATCGATCAGCGAAAGCGATTGCTTTTGTAGGCCTTGGAATGCTGATTTATTGTGGCATGCTTAAAATTGCGATGGCTGAAATGAACGTTTCAAAGAAACGTTGTTTACAAAGATGGTTTCTTTTGATGGGAATTGTAATTGCTGTAGGAATGGGATTGATCAGTCTTTGGGTTCGTTCTACATTGCAATGGGTTATGATTGCGGATGAAGTATTACCTATTCAAGCAATTTGGACGATGGATATTTTTTCCTTATTTGCATTGGCTATTCCGATGTTAGATCTTGCTTTTTCTTCCATTTATCTTTCTTTTTATCATCAAAAACAGAAAGAAGTAACGATACTTTACAAAAAACCAGAATCTTTCCAATAAATAGCAGAATTATAGATTGTCTGACTAAGCGATTCTTCTAATAATGATTCAAGATTTAAGTATCAATCTTGGAGGATCGTTTATGTTAGAAATGAAAAAAAGGAAAAAGAAATTATTGGGTTTTATGCTGCGTGAAGTTCGTTTCCAACAACATTTAACTCAAAAAGAAGTGATTATTGATTCACAGGGAAAGATTTGTTCCCGACGAACACTTTGTCGTGTTGAAAGCGGAAAAGAAGTATTGCGAATAGAAATCTATCATCGTCTGATCAAGAATCTTGGTTATACCAATAATGATCATCCACTACTATATATCATACTGTCTCAGTTATCGAAACAGGTCGTATTAGCATTTTATAGTAAGGATGATTTTTTTTATAAGCAATTATTACCTGTAATTGAAAATTGTCAGAAGAAATTGTGTCATGATTTGTTTGTTTCCCAATATCTTCAATTTCTCTATCAAATGTTGGTTTGTTTATTTCAGTTTGAACCGTTAAGTCATTATCAAATGGAATACTATAAAATGTGGCTTCCTTTTCTTTCTAAGGAGATGGGTTATGTTTTAAGACGTGTGATTCTTATTTCACAGATATATCCGTTTTGTCAAGCAAAAGATAATCGAGAATGGTACGTCAATCAGCGGATGTTTTTGGATATAAAATGTAATCTTTTTCGTTTTGAAAGAAGGTACGGGAGAGCATTTTTTACTGCATTTAGAAATTGGAAATATGCCAGAATGATTCACTATGGTGATCTGCAAGTGATATCTCTTTGTCAAATGGTACAATTTCTATTGAAATTTGAATCGGATCTAGCAGTTAAGATGTGGAAAAGAATCAAATGGAAATTTGTATTTCCGATGCCACCTTCTTTAAAGAGAGTGTGTATGATAACAGAAATGCAGGTGTTATATCAGATTCGGAATTTTCGGGCATGTTATGAGGCGATGGTTACGTTTGTACATCAATATCCTTCGGATCTGAATGTGATTAGTTTAAATTTTATTCGTAGTCGGATTCATATGAAAATGGTTCCATTTTCAATAAAGAAAGAGTTACACGATCCAATCTATCAACATTTATATGAATATCAGATGGACAAAATAAAAAAATGTGTTACTTTTCGGCTGTTGAAAGAGTTGTTTGTGATTCTATTTGAAATTAGACAGTCAGAATATCGATATCCTGCTTGTGAGGAGTTAGTCAGTCAAGAGATGATTGTTTTGTTACGTCATAAATGATATATTTATTTTTAGATAGTGAGGGATATCAATGACAAAAATTGTAATGATTCGACATGGAGAACCGGATTATTCTTATTTTGATGATGAGGTCTATGCTGGTTTTGGTAAGGAGTTTGGGCCTTTATCAAAACAAGGTATTCAACAGGCGAAACAAGTGGCTTTGGATCCTCGTTTAGATGGAGCACAACTGATTGTTTCTAGTCCTTTTACTCGTTCGTTGCATACGGCAGCTTTGATTGCGAAAGAAAGAGGATTAGAGATAGAAATTCAGCCAGGTTTACATGAGTGGATTCCGCAAAGGCCATATCGTTTTACTTGTGATGAAGATTATATCCAACCGAATCAGGATTTTATTCGCTATGAAGGGGAAATGGATCCTACGGGTAAATACAATTATGAGACATTGCAGGAATTGTTTGATCGTGCATATCCTGCTTTATTGCCATATTTGAAGTATGATAAGATCATTGTGGTGGCACATGGTGTTCTGATGAGAGCTTTTGAATATCGTTGTGATATTCCCTATTGTGGGATTATTACTTTTGATTTTGATGAAACTAGAGTGTTAAAAGATAATGGGAGGAACAGAACATGAATGAAGTGAAACAAGAATATATTTCTTTACAGTGTCAAAGAGTGAAACAGGCATTGGAAAAGAAACGGTTTTTATGTGATGTAGTAAAGGATGCAAAAGAAGCAAGAAAAATGATTCATAGCTTAATTGAAGAGAATCAATCCGTTAGTTTTGGCGGTTCTATGACATTGGAAGAAACTGGCATTTTAGATGAACTTCGTTCTATGCCAATTCAATTACAAGATCGAAATGTACCGTTTAGTAGTCGTGAACAACGGGATAACTTGTTAAGACAGGCATTTACAAGTGATGTTTTTGTGACCAGTACCAATGCGATTACATTGCAAGGAGAATTATATAATGTAGATGGAACGGGAAATCGGGTTGCTGCAATGATTTTTGGCCCTAAGAAAGTGATTGTTGTTTGTGGATGTAATAAGATTTGTAGAGATATGAATGAGGCAGAGAAACGATTAGCTTGTGTTGCAGCTCCTATGAATGCGATTCGTTTACATAGAGATACTCCATGTACTAAAATTGGGGAGTGCTGTAATTGTATGAGTGATGATCGTATCTGTGATGCTTATGTTCGGATTGGTCGTTGCCATGAAGAACATCGAATCCATGTGATTTTGATTGAGGAAGCATATGGCTATTAAAACAATATTCTTTGATGTAGATGGGACATTGGTAGATCCTAAGACGAGTTCGATTGCGCAAAGTACGATTTGGACGCTTCAGCAATTACAGAAAGATGGATATCGCTTGTGTATTGCTTCTGGAAGAAGTTATGAAAATATCAAGGATATGGAAGTTGCTAAGGTCATCGTATGGGATGGATATATCTGTTGTAATGGACAACAGGTTGTATTAAAAGATGGAACATTCTTGCAAAATCAGACGTGTTCTAAACAAATAGTAAATGAAGTATTAGCCATTGCCAATCAACTGAATCATCCAATTTGTATGATTACCGATAAAGAGTGGTTTTTAAGTGTACCTGCTGATCAAAATACGATACAGGCAATGCAGTTTTTGCATATTCCTCTTCCAAAAGTAGAAATCTATCATAATCAAAAGGTTTATGCATTTATCTGTTTTGCGGATGTGGGATATGATTATGCACCATATCAACAAATCAAAGAAATCAAAGCGATTCCTTCTTATAGCAGTTATGCGGATGTAGTGTTAAAAAGTGCAAGTAAAGCAAAGGCAATTCAGAAATATTTACAACATTTTCAATTAGAAGGATATATTGCTTTTGGAGATTCTATGAATGATTATGAAATGTTACAACAGGCTGATATTGCAATTGCAATGGGACAAGGAAGCGAAAAGATAAAACAGATTGCAGATGAGATTACCACAGCAGTTGATGAAGATGGAATCTTATATGCATATGAACATTTTGAGTGTTTTCTAAGGTAAGAAGTTCTTACCTTTTTTATTATAGGAATCCATCCTGATTCTACATATTTAAGTAGTGAGAAAGGATGGATAGAAATGAAATGGTTGAATCGAATCATTGTATTGATGGTATTGATGATGATTATTACGTTTCCAATTTTAGCAAATGAAGAAAAAGATGATCAGTATTTTGTGGATATGCCAAATGGATTTTTAAATGGAGAAGAGGAAGATATAACGAAAGCAATTTCGATGTTGGAATATAATCCAAGACTACGTTCAACAGTGAAAACAAGGGTAATTCCGATTCCTTTTAAAGTAACGAATCAAAAAGGAAATTATTTTATGTGGTCGGATTTATCTATTTTAAGTTATCAAGGGAAATATGCTTTTTGTATTGATCCATTAACTAAGATTTATCCGCAATACAACTATAAGGATGTTGATTTTAATACGGTTTTAACAGCGAGTCAAAGAGAAAAAGTACAATTGATTCTACAGTATGGATATTCATATCAAGGACATATGACAGATGATTACTATCTTGCTACTCAGAAACTAATTTGGGAAACGTTAGGATATACGGTTCGATACTATGCGAAAAATAGTAATTTTACAGGAACGTATAGTGTGAAAAAACAAGAAGATGAAATAAAGCGATTGGTCGCAAATCATCAGAAGCAACCTTCCTTTGATCAACAAGTGATTTCTATGAAAGTTGGAGAAACAATTGTTTTGGTGGATGAGGAAAATGTTGTTTCTGATTATAAGATTCAAGAAGTCTCTAATCATTTAGAGGTTACCTGTGTTGGTAATGAGTTATCGATTACAGCCAAAGCACCAAATGACAAGGGAAGGATCGTGTTTCAAAAAGGTGCGGATCGAGTGGATGATGTGATGATTTTGGCACATAAGGCATCTGGCAGTCAAACGATGGTTACGATGCCTAGTGGAGCAATGGAACCGCTAATGGCACAAATTGAAGTTCAGGCAAAAGGTTATGGAACGATGGAATTGTTGAAGCTGGATCAAGAAAGCAACAAACCGTTAGCGAATGTGACTTTTAGAATTGGCAAGGATGAACAGTTTCAATCAGAAGTTGGAGTCTATACGACTGATGAGAACGGAAAAATCTTTATCGAGGATATGGAGCCGAATACATATTACTATCAGGAAATTGCGACGGTTCCTCCTTATGTATTAGATACAACGGTTCATTCTTTTACGATTGAAATTGGAAAGATTACAGAGTTGTTAATCAATAATCAAACTCAGAAAGCACAATTGCTTATTCGAAAACTAGATCAAGATACGAAAGAAGAATCACAAGCAGAAGCAAGTTTAGATGGGGCAGAGTATGATCTTTTAGCAAGTGATCAAGTAACAGTAGTAGAACATATTGTTGCGGATGGACGGATTGCAAAGAGTTCTTCCTTATTGGATGTAGATACGGTTTATTATCTCAAGGAAACAAAAGCACCAAAAGGAATGAAACGAAAAGAAGAATTGGTTGCTGTTAGGGTTCCTTATACTCAGCCGACTGTTTCTGTTGTTGAATGGGAAATGGACTTTTTTGATGAAGTAATTACGAACAAGATTCAGATACAGAAATGGAAATATGTTCAGGTGGATAGTCCTTGGTATCAACGAGTTTTAGTACCAGCACAAGGGGTAAGGTTTGATGTCTATGAGAAATGGAGCAATCAGAAAGTTGAACAGTTAATCTGTGATGAACAAGGAAAAGCAGAAAGTCGTCTTTTACCATATGGAACGTATATATTGAAAGAAGTAGAACATCCGGGGTATCAATTAATTGAGCCTTTTGAGGTTACGATCAATGATGATCAACAAGTATATTATTATGAACGAGTGAATGAACCGTTACAGTCAAAGATAATGATTCAAAAAATAGATCGTGTAACAAAGAAACCGATTCGATGTCAAGGGATAGAGTTTCAAATTTTAGATCATGAGGATCAACCAATACAACAAATAAATGAGAATGGAGAAACCGTTGATGTATTTGTGAGTGATGAATGGGGTAGTGTAGAGTTATTTCAACCATTGATGGTAGGAACTTATCAATTGAAGGAAATAAAAGCAGCTAATGGTTATGTATTAGCATCGGAACCGATTTCTTTTATTGTGGATGGAAGTGAGGAGGAAATTCAATTATTATTTGAAAATCAGCCGATTGAAGGACAAATATTGTTATATAAATATGGAGAATTATTTCAGGGATATGAAGATGCGATGACTCCATATGGTTTAATGAAACGGCCTTATTATGAAAAAGGTTATTTAAAAGATGTTGTATTTGAGTTGTATGCAAAGGAAGATATTGTGGGGAAAGATGGTACCATCTGGTATCATCAGGATGAACTTGTAGATTCTTTCATTACAAAGGATACAGGTCCTGTATCAAGTAAATGTTTGCCTCTGGGGAAATATTATTTAGTTGAACAACAGACTGCAGATGGATATGTGTTAGATCCTACTCAATATGAAATTGAACTACAAACGGATAAACAACAGGAAGAAGTGATCATAGTTTCAAAAATGTTGATGAATGAAAGAGAAGAACAGCGTATCACATTTGATAAGACCTTGGAAGAGAGTGATTTTTTAAGGGAAGATGAGGTTAAAGATGAAATTGTTTTTGGGTTATATCAAGCAAAAGAACAAAATGGACTACCAAAAGATACATTAGTGGATATTTGTGAATGGAGAAATCGCAAAGAATGGTATTTTGAAAATGTTTTGCCTGGTGATTACTATATTAAAGAGTTGAAAACACATCCACATTATCAATTGGATGATGCGATTTATGAAGTGCATTCTCCTCAAATTCAATTAATGTCAGAAGACTCTTTTTATAATGAATTAAAAAGAGGAAAAATCGTATTACAAAAAGTAGATGAACAACAAAAACCTTTAGCTGGGGTAACGTTTTTGATTGCTAGTGATGAAAAGATGTATGATGTATTATGCATAAAAACAACCGATGCAAATGGGCAAATTGTGTTAGACGATTTAGAGTATGGTACTTATTTTATTCAGGAAGTCGATACGTTACAGGAGTATGTATTAGATGAAACGGTTACTCCGATTGTTGTGAATCAAACAGAGCCAATAGTAATTACAAAAATCAATTACAAAAAGTTAGGAGAAATTAGCGTTAAGAAGGTAGATGATGATGCTTTACCGTTAGCAGATGCTGAGTTTGCACTATATGATTTAGAAGGTAAAAAAATACAAACAGCAATAAGTGATAAACAAGGGTTGGCTGTATTTTCGGTTCCGTTTGGCGTTTATCGTTTAAAAGAAACGAATGCTCCAAAAGGTTATCAACCAAGCAAAGAGATGACTACTATCAGTGTCAGGGAAGAACCTGTAGCGATTGAAGTTGTAAATCGAAAAATTCCTCATCAGATTGATACCGGAGTGAAAAATGGAAAAGAGGTGTTGACGTATATTTTTTCTGGAATCTGGGTAGTTGTCTTATTCTTGTATCGATTCCGCTGTTAAAATAAGAGACTGGTTACTACATGATATATCATATATAATAATTGACATATCAATTTTGAAATGATATAAATGTAATAACTGGAGGTGTTGACCATGAACAATGAGTATTTTGCAGTGATTAAAGAATTATTACAGAATTTAGAAGAATATCAGATGAAAAATGTAGATAAAGCAGCGGAATTAGTAGCGGATTGCATTATGGCCGGTGGGATTATTCAGGCTTTTGGTTCTGGTCATTCTACCGCAGCAGCAATGGAAATCTGTGAGAGAGCTGGAGGATTGATTCCAACAAAACGTTTGGTTGATCCAACTTTTGGAAGTTTTGAACGGATTGAAGGAGTAGGGACGAAATTTATGAAGAAAGTAGATATTCGTCCAAATGATGTGTTAATTTTGATTTCAAATTCCGGAAGGAACCCAATGTCTATAGAAATAGCGATTGCGGCAAAGGAAAAAGGAGCAAAAATTATTGTAGTAACTTCTCTTGTTTCTAGTCAGAAATTGCATTCTAGACATAGCAGTGGTAAAAACTTGTATGAATTTGCGGATGTTGTGTTGGATAATATGGTACCTGATGGAGATGCAGCAGTATCTATTGAAGGGTTACCAGTTAAGGTTTGCGGAGTCTCTTCAATTGCAGCAGCGACTTTATTGCAAACAACAATGTTAGAAGCAATTAAAAAAATGGTCGCTCAGGATTATTTCCCACCAGTATATATGAGTGATAATGTTGATGGTGGACCTGAATTTAATGAGAAATTGTTAACCTCTTTCTTTGATCGTTTATATCATGTGTAATGAATTTGGTAAAATGTGTTATCATAGTATAAACTAGCATAGTTATGAGGTGATTAGATGGCTGATAGTAAGCCGAAATATGTTTTGATCAAAGACTATATTCGTTCGAATATCGAATCAGGAGCTTTACAAAAAGGGGATCTGATTGCATCGGAGTCCAAATTGGGACAACAGTTTAATGCAAGCCGTATTACGGTGGTGCGAGCAATCAATGACTTGGTCAGTGAAGGACTTTTGCGTAGAGAAAAGGGAAAAGGTACTTTTGTTGCAGAAGGGATGATTCGTGAAGGTGTCTTACGTTTAAAAGGATTTACGGAACGGTTTGAAAAAAAGGGAAATCGGGTATCCAGTAAGGTAATAATTACGGATATTCGGCCGTTTCCCATAGAGCTGCAGAACAAATGTCATCAAGTGGATTTTAAAGAAGCATTGTATGTAAAACGTGTTCGCTATGTTAATGACTATCCATTATGTGTACAACATACGTTTTTAAATCCGAAAGAGTTTCATTGGATCTTGGAAGAGAATTTAGAAAAGGATTCATTGTTTCGTTTAGCGGAAGAGAAATACAATATGGTCTTAGGGGATGGATATCAATATATTCGTGTAGGACAACAATCAGCTCAGGATTCCAAGTTGTTGAATATTGCAGAGAATGAGCCAACGTTGGCAATTATTTCAGAAGCATATAATGATCAGAACGTGTTGATCAGTTGTGATTTGTCTTATTATCGAAAAGATCGATATGAATATGAAATTGCTATGACAAGATAAAAGAAACTCGTTCAGGCATGTTTCGATGCCTGAACGAGTACTTCTTTAATATCTTCTTCTCGCACTGCTCCTTCATGGAGTTTTTCTTTTCCGATGAAAAATGCAGGGACATAATAATAATCATATTCGGAAGCAATTTCTGGTTGTTCGCTTTCTTCAATCATTTGAATCGAAACATTTGGATAATCTGCCCGATGTTGGTTGAGATAGCGTAATGCTTCTTTACAGTATGGACAAGATTTTAGATAAAATAGAGTAAGCATAGGGTCTTTCTCCTTTCATTTATAGTATAACGAATGCAGAAGAAAATTACTAGAGAAAGAAGAATATGGGCTTATGCTATACCATTCATTTCCAAGTTGTGATAGAATGAATAAGATATAAATGAGGAGGAATGACATGTATACAAATGTAGAATTGAAGAAGCACGCGCGAAATATAAGAAGAAACATTATCAAGATGGTTCATCATGCAAAATCTGGGCATCCAGGAGGAAGCCTGTCATGTGCTGATATTTTGACTTGGTTATTCTTTAATGAAATGGATATTGATCAGAATAATGTAGCAACGATCAATCGGGATCGTTTTGTGTTGAGTAAAGGACATGCTTCTCCTGCATTGTATGCAGTGTTAAGTGAAAGAGGATTTTTGGATGAGTCGGAATTGATGACATTCCGTGAAATCAATTCTCGTTTACAAGGGCATCCAAATATGAATGAGGTTGCTGGAGTTGATATGAGTACGGGTAGTTTGGGACAAGGATTGTCTGCGGCTGTTGGTATGGCTTTGGCAAATCGTTTGGATCAGAATGATCATCGGATTTATTGCTTAGTTGGAGATGGAGAAGCAGAAGAGGGTCAAATCTGGGAAGCAGCAATGGCTGCTGGACATTATCATTTGGATCAATTATGTGCCATTATTGATTTTAATGGATTGCAAATTGATGGTGATGTTAGAGAAGTTATGAATCCATTACCATTTGATGAAAAATTTGCTGCATTTGGTTGGAATGTAACGACTTGTGATGGACATGATTTTGATTCTATTCAACAAGCTTTAGCTTTAGCAAAACAAACAAAGGGGAAACCAACCGCAATTATTGCGACAACAATAAAGGGTAAAGGAGTATCCTATATGGAAAATAATGCTGCATGGCATGGCAGTGCTCCTAATGATGAATTGTGCCAACAGGCATTAGAAGAATTGGAAGGAGAATAACATGGGTAAGATTGCAACAAGAGAAGCATATGGGAATGCGTTAAGAAAATTGGTTGAAGAACGTTCAGACATCGTTGTTTTGGATGCTGACCTTTCAAAGAGTACAAAATCGTTTGAAGCAAAAAAGGTTGCTCCTGAGCGTCATTTCAATATGGGAATTGCGGAAGGAAATATGATGGCGGTTGCTGCAGGTCTTGCAGCGAGTGGTAAAACAGTATTCGCTAGTACCTTTGCGATGTTTGCTACTGGTCGTGCATTTGAACAGATTCGTAACAGTGTTGCTTATCCGAACTTAAATGTAAAAGTATGTGGCTCTCATTCTGGTATCACAGTAGGTGAAGATGGTGCTACTCATCAGGCATTGGAAGATATTGCAATTATGAGAGCGATTCCTAATATGGTGGTATTACAACCATGTGATGGAAAAGAAGCAGAAGAGATTACACGCTTTGCAAGTACATATAAAGGACCAATGTATTTACGCTTTGGCCGTAGTGCAGTAGAGGATGTACATGATGATTCTTATCATTTTGAACTAGGCAAAGGCGAAATGTTGCATCAGGGAAAAGATATTGCATTTGTTGCTACTGGTTTGATGGTTCAAGAAGCATTAAAGGCTGCAGAAATGTTGCGTGAAGAAGGAATGGACCCTACGGTTGTAAATATGCCATGTATTAAACCTATTGATGAAACTTTGATTATTGAGCTTGCTCGTAATCATCGATTGATATATACCTTAGAAGAACATAATGTCATTGGTGGATTAGGAAGTGCTGTAAGTGAAGTTTGTGCCAAAAATCAACCAGTGAAGATGGTTATGATCGGTACTCAAGATGTATTTGGGGAAAGTGGTAAACCACAGGAATTATTAGATAAATATGGTTTATCAGCAAAACGGATCGTAGAAAAAGTAAAGGAAACAATCCAATAGAAAGGTGACAAGCTCACCTTTTTTCATGGTATAATAGGAAACGGATGTGGAGATGAAACAATGCATACATTTTCAAAAGAGATTTTAAAGTCTTATCAAGTAAGAAAAAACAAGAAACAAAAAGCAACTTTTATAAAAATGCTACAGGAATATCTAGAACAATTGGGATATTCTTGTGAAGTTCAAAGAAGTAAAAGAGGGATGAGTACAAACTTGGTGGTAGGGGATATTCAAAAGGCGGAAGTGATTTGTACAGCACATTATGATACTTGTGCAAATATGGTGGTTCCCAACTTTATAACACCATTGAATATTCCAATCTATCTCTTGTATTCTGTATTTATTTCGTTATTAATTTTTGTGATTGCTTTTTTCTTAGCATCTGTTCTTCATTCTATTAGTAATGGCTTTTTTGAAAGGTCGAGTACATTTCTAATTTTTTTGTGGGGAATGCTTTATTTGTTAATTGCAGGGTATCCAAATAAAAAGAATGCCAATGATAATACCTCTGGTGTGATTACATTAGTTGAGATCATGGAACGTTTACCTGAAGAATGTCGTCATCAGATTGCCTTTGTTTTTTTCGATAATGAAGAAAAAGGATTATTAGGATCCACATTCTTTGTGACAAAAAATAAAGATGCATTGAAGCATCAATTGATTATGAATTATGATTGTGTTTCTGATGGAGATACGTTATTTTTTAAGTATAACAAGAAGATGACGGAACATTCTTTCTATCCAACAAGATTAGAGCAATCTTTTCCTAAGGATGAACAGAAGCAATTCTTGTATACAGCCAAAGGATTATATCCAAGTGATCAGAAGAGTTTTGATAAATATTGTTGTACGGTTGGAATTTGTGCTTTAAAGCATTCTAAATGGCTTGGATATTATATGGATCGAATTCATACTTGTAAAGATGTGATGTTTGATGAAAAAAATATTGATTTATTAGCAGATGCAATGGTTCAATTTGTTCAAGAAGGGATGAAATAATGATTATAAAAGAAGAAGTTACGATAACACCGTTTGATTGTCAACGGATGTTGCATATTTACTTGCCTGATGATTATGAAACTAGTGAGAAAAGATATCCGGTCTTTTATATGTATGATGGCCATAACTTATTTTCTGATGAAGATGCTACTTACGGTAAATCATGGGGGATCAAGGATTATTTTGATCAACACCACTTGGATATTATTGTTGTAGGAATGGAATGCAATCATGAAGGAAACTATCGTTTGTGGGAGTATTCTCCTTATGATTTTGTTGATCCTTATTATGGTGAAGTGAAGGGCTTAGGAAAAATCTATATGCAATGGGTGGTGGATGAATTGAAACCATATATTGATCAGAAGTATCGTACGTTAGCTGATCGTGAACATACAGCGATTGGTGGTAGTTCTATGGGTGGTTTGATGTCATTGTATACCATCAAACGTCATAGTGATGTATTTTCTAAAGCGGCTTGTGTATCGCCATATCAATATCATGTTCATCATGATTTGATGAAGGAGCCTACTTTGACTGATTCGAATTCTCGAATCTATATTAGTTGGGGGGCTTATGAAAATCGGCCAAAGAGCATATTTGCGAGAGTGACGCGTCAGAATCTTCTGATTGCGAATCAATTCAGTGAAAATCGGGCGATGGTGTATCTCAATGAAGTATTGAAAGGAAATCATTCGGAAGCTGCTTGGGAAAAAGAGGTTCCAACATTTGTAAAGTTTTTATTTGAAAAGTGGTAATTGCTTAGAAAGGAGAGGAAGATCATGAAAAAGAAATATCAATATTGTTTGATTGCAATTGTTTTGATGGTTTTCGGTTTTGTTGTGGGATATTTTATTCGTGATTTTCGTCAAAACAGCAATACGCCAATAGCGGTGATTAACAAATCACAGACCATGGAGATTTATGAAGAATTTTCGGTTGCGAATATCCTGGAGATTCAAATGGATACAGTGAATGTTAATTTAAAGGTCCTTCCTTCGCAAGACCAGAATATTCATGTACTATATCGACCTTCTGTTGATTTGGCTGAACATGCTTATTATATCGAAAATAAGATCATGTATCTGCATGTAGATAAAATAGAAACAAGTTCTAGTATGGTTGCTAGTGAAGAAGAGATGATTTATTTATATTTACCAAAACAAACGAATGTTACATTGACTTTTAAAACGGAAACGGGATATGTGGATATTGATGGAGTTGGATTGAGAAATCTAAAGATTCAATCACAAAACGGTATTGTATCGATTAGTCATTCAACGGTAGATTTGGATGCAACGATAGAAACGGTTGCTGGTAAAGTGGTAATCAAGGATATGGCATTTGATTATTTAAAGGTGAAGACGAATACAGCTTTGATTTCTTGCTTTATGATGGATACTAAAGAAAATTATGATGTTACTTTTAATACACAGGATGGTAAGGTGTATGTTAATACGGAACAAGTAGCGAATTCTTATCAGATGACTGGATCAGCAAAGAAAAAGTCACAGATTGAATTAGAATCCCATATGGGAGATATTCGCGTAAGAATGAAGGATCAAGATACGAATGAGTAATGAAATGTACAACTACTTACATGGTACCAATATTTATCTATATCAACGAAAAGATATGTTTCGAGTGAATACGGATACAAGCCTTTTAGGGCATTTTATGAAGATCAGACAACAGGATACCGTTTTAGATATTGGTACGAATAACGGTGCGTTATTGTTATATGCTTCTCAATATACGAAAGGGAAACTAATAGGAGTTGATGTGTTTGCGGAAGCATGTGTATTAGCAAAAAAGAATTTAGAACACAATCAAATTAGTAATTATGAATTAATTTGTCAACCAATCCAAACAGTTATGATTGATCCTGTAGATGTGATTGTTTGTAATCCACCTTATTTTCCTTTGAGTGAAAATCTAAATGATAATTACTTTTTAACGGTCGCAAGGCATGAAGTGGAACTATCTTTAAAAGAGCTTTGTCAACAGTTTTATCGTTTGTTAAAGGAAGATGGACGCTGTTACATGGTTCATCGAGCAAGTCGTTTGCAGGAAATCAAAAATTGTATACAACAAGAGAATTTATATTTAACACGATTTCAATTGGCGTATGATGAAAAGAAAACGGTAGCAATATCCGTTCTTTTAGAAATTCGAAAGCAATCTGCTCCATTGATTGAATGCGAGCCAATTATAATTAGACGATAGATATATTGACAATCATCAATGTGTTGCATATAATAACATATAGATAAATATCTATTGGAGGTGTTTTGAGTGGATGAAAGGAAAATGGCATTGATCTTCAAAGCGTTTTGTGATGAAAATCGGATTCGTATTTTAAAGATGCTAAGAAATGGTGAAATGTGTGCCTGTAAAATACTTGATGAATTAAATGTAACTCAACCAACATTGTCTCATCATATGAAGATTCTTTGTGATTCTGAAATTGTGATTGGTCGCAAGGAAGGAAAGTGGATTCATTATTCTATTTCTACAACGGGTGCCAAGGCAGCCATGGACTTATTAAAAGAATTAACTACGGTTGTAGGTGAACATAATTCGTGTTGTGATTAGTCAAGTCATATCTTTTCTAATCCTTTTCTTTGAATTATTACATAGATATATTTGAATATATATATATATATATATCTTAGAAAGGAGCTTTTTATGGGAGTAATAGAAATTGTATGGAATTTCTTTCAAAATGAAATTCTTGGTATGAAATGGTTATATCGATTCATAAGTACCATTCTTAATAGTTGTGGTTTAGACATCACTAGTAGAATTGGTGGAAGTATTCAGTTTTTCATATATGATACCATTAAGATCATGATTCTTTTGGGGGTTCTGATTTTGTTTATTTCCTATATTCAGAGTTTTTTTCCACCAGAAAGAACGAAAAAGATCCTTGGTCAATATCATGGAATTTATGCCAATATTCTTGCGGCTTTGCTAGGCACGGTGACTCCGTTTTGTTCTTGTTCTTCGATTCCATTATTTATTGGATTTACAAGTGCTGGTCTACCATTAGGAGTTACATTTTCTTTTTTGATTTCTTCTCCAATGGTTGACCTAGGAAGTTTAGTATTATTGATGAGTATTTTTGGCGGGAAGGTAGCAGTTATCTATGTAATCCTTGGTCTTGTGATTGCTGTTGTGGGTGGTACATTGATTGAAGCATTCCATTTAGAGAATTATGTAGAAGAATATATTTGGCATGGACGTTCGCTGGATGTTCCTCAAGAAGAGTTACATTTCAAAGATCGTTTGCAATATTCGTGGGATCAAGTGGTTACTACTGCTAAAAAGGTTGCTCCTTATGTCTTGGTTGGTGTGGGAATCGGAGCAATCATTCATAACTGGATTCCTGAGGAATTCATTGTTAAAATTCTTGGTGATAACAATCCTTTTGGAGTCGTTTTTGCTACTGTTGCAGGTGTTCCGATGTATGCTGATATATTTGGTACCATTCC
>JAQXZJ010000126.1 GCA_029227155.1 Erysipelotrichaceae bacterium | reverse complement strand
TTCCCATATACAGTACGTGTAGTATCAGAAGTACTTGAAAGTAATGGCTCAAGTAGTCAAGCTACTATTTGTGCTGGATGTATGTCTTTAATGGCAGCAGGAGTTCCAATTAAAGCACCAGTTGCAGGTATTGCAATGGGACTTATTACAGCAGGTGATGATTACACAATTTTAACAGATATACAAGGAATGGAAGATCATTTAGGAGATATGGACTTTAAAGTAGCTGGAACAAAAGATGGTATCACAGCTTTACAAATGGATATCAAGATTGATGGATTATCTAAACCAATCTTACAGGAAGCATTGGCTCAGGCACATAAAGCAAGATTTGAAATCATGGATGTCATGTTGAGTGCAATTGATAAACCACGTTTAGAAGTATCTGAATATGCACCTAAGATTCATATGATGACCATTCCTGCAGATAAGATTCGGGATGTCATTGGTACAGGTGGTAAGATGATCAATCAAATTATTGATGAATGTAACCAAGTTAAGATTGATATCGATGATGATGGACATGTTGTGATCTATCATAAGGATCGGGAAAGTATCCAAAAGGCTACTGAAATGATCGAAAGTATCGTTAAGGAAGCAAAAGTTGGAGAAATTTATGAAGGTAAAGTTGTTCGTTTAGAGAAATTTGGTGCATTTGTGGAATTGTTCCCAGGAACGGATGGTTTGTTACATGTGTCTAAGATTGCTTATGAACGAGTAGAAAAACCAGAAGATGTGTTGAAACTAGGAGACATGGTTCGTGTTATTGTTACAGAAATTGATGATAAAGGACGTGTCAATGTTTCGCGTAAAGATTTACTGGAAAAACCAGAAGGTTATGTAGAACCGGAAAAGAAACCGTTCCATAAAAAACCAATGGATCGTAAGAAAAAAGAAACAACAAAATAAGATTAAAGGGGTGGATGCTCACAAGTGAGCAATTCGCCCTTTTTTGTGACGAATGAAATTTTATGATGATAATAGGTGGTTTTGTGGTAAAATAATCTTGATTATAAGTGAGGAATCAAAAATGAGAATGAGAAAGAAAAAGTGGACGGAACCATATTTACAACAACGAGAAGATGTTGTAGTCTTCCATCCACAGGAATATAAAGGAAAATGGAAAGAGTTGGTACCTTGTCAGAAATTGCATGTAGAAATCGGTTCTGGTAAAGGTGATTATTGGTTACAAATGTCAAAATTATATCCGCAGGATGGTTGGATCGGTGTTGAAAAATGTACGGATGTAGCAGGGATTGCGGTTAAGAAAAGTGAGAATCAGACAACAGCACAGATGAAGTTTATTCAAGGTGGTGCAGAGGATGTAACTGAATGGTTTGCGGAAGGTGAAATTGATGTGATCCATCTGAATTTTTCTGATCCATGGCCTAAGAAGGGACATGCGAAACGTCGCTTGACTCATGAGAATTTCTTGAAACGATATCAGATAGTTTTAAGTGATGATGGTGAGATCATTATGAAGACGGATAACAGTGGATTGTTTGAATATTCTTTGTTGTCTTTTGCCAATAATGGTTTTCAATTGATAGATGTGAGCGTTGATTATCGTCGTGAAGTTCATGATGAAGATGTGATTACAGAATATGAACATAATTTCATGGCGAAAGGGCAGCCGATCTATCGTGCAATCTGGAAAAAGAATGGAGGAGTCAAATGAAAAGAAAGATACTTATTGGAATGATTGGCTTGCTTCTATTGTGTGGCTGTACGGTATCTAAAAATGATTTGACAACGAAGATGAATACCTTGCTAGATGATGCTGCAGTAGCGATGATTTCTAGTGAAGTGAATATGAATAAAGGATTAATGAGTTATTATTTACAGCCTTCCATTGGAAGAAGAGAAAGTAATGCGACCAATTCTGTTTTTCTTATTTCAGGAAATGAAGTGGTGCTAAATATTGATGTAGCCTCTATTATTTCTCAAAAATATTATGGAGATCAGGCAACGTTACGGGATGTTGATACGTTCAGTAATCAGATATTTGAGAAAGAAGGAGTGTTTGTGTCAAGCAGCGATGTGGTTAGGGATTACCGTTATCGTTTATATGAATTAACAGATAAACAGTATGGTATCCTATTACAAACGTCAAATTTATTGGCTGTAGCTGTGGTACCGCTTGGTGAAGTATATACAGTGAGTTTTGAGATGATGATGTTAGTTAGAGGATGCCGAATTGATGAGGAAGCAGTTGCTAGTCGTTATTCTCAAAAAGAGTTGATTAATTATCAGAAAGAAACATTAGAAATTTTTGAAAAGATTTATCCAGAGAATGGTTTGTTATCAGAAATGGGTGGCAACGATTAGTATGATGTATGAGCAAGGAGGAATGAAACAATGAAAAAAGCATGGAAAGGGTTTATGAATTTGATTTTTGAAGAGGAAATCATTGAGGAAGTAATAGAAGAAGAGGAACCAAAAAATGAAACGGTGGAAGCTAGTTTTCAAGATATTCGCTTGAATCCAGTGGAAAAAGTGGAAACACCAGAGGTTCCACAAGTGGAAGAAGCTCCAAAGAAGTCAGATTTATTGACAATTCATCCAGTGCGTGAAAAGCCAAAAGCACCAGCTAAAAAACTGGATCTGCAATCACCGGTTTCTAATAATAAGATTAATTATGAATTTACGCGTGTGATTAGCCCAATCTATGGTTTGAAGGATGATGCAGAAGCACAAAAGCCTGCTGTTAAGTTAACTACTCCAAAAAAGGTGAGTGGATTAAAGAGTCCAATTGGTACTGTTTTAAGTCCTATGTATGGTACATTTGAAGAAAATCCATTGGTAAATGAAGTGGAAGTAGAACCTGAAGTGAAGAATATGAGTTTGGATGATTTTATTGTGGAAGAACCACAAGAAACAGTGGAACTAGATAATAAAAATCTGAATGGTGCTGTTAATCTAAGTCTTTTTGATGATGAAGAACAGTAACAGGAGGGAAAATTATGTACTATTTTATTGGTATCAAAGGAACGGGAATGGCTTCGCTTGCGACCATTCTCTTTGATTTAGGATATGAAGTTAGTGGTTCAGATTTAGAAAAGCATTTTTTTACAGAAGAACAGTTGGTGGAACGAGGAATCCCAATTTATCCTTTCTCTAGTGATAATATCAAAGATGGAATGACGGTGATTATTGGAAATGCGTTTGCGGATGATTTTGAAGAAGTAAAGGCAGCGTTGCAGAATCCAACTGTAAAAGCTTATCGTTATCATGTGTTTTTAGGGGAACTATTAAAGAAGTATCATTCTATCTGTATTGCAGGTAGTCATGGAAAGACAACAACGACATCGATGATGAGCAGTATGTTAAATCATTCCATTCCTACTGCATTTCTAATTGGAGATGGAACGGGTCATATTACCAAAGAAAGTCAGTATTTTGTGCTGGAGGCATGTGAGTATCGTCGTCACTTTTTAGCATATCATCCTGATTATGCCTTGATTACGAATGTTGAGATCGATCATGTTGACTATTACAAAAGTGAAGAAGACTATGGACATGCATATGAGGAGTTTGCTAGACAAGTGAAGAAAAAGGTGATTGTGTTTGGAGATGATCCTAGAGCAAGAAAGCTGAATCTTCCTGAGCATACGATCTGGTATGGGATTGAAGAACACAATGATGTCAGAGCAATCAATATTGTGGAAACATCATATGATATGGAATTTGATGTCTTAGTTCATGGAACATTGTTTGGACATTTCCATTTACCACTGGTTGGACGTCATTTATTATGGAATGCTTTGGGTGTGATTACCCTTGGAATGTTAGAAGGGTTATCGGTAGAACAAATTGAAGCAGGACTTTGTGAGTTTCATGGAGCTAAACGTCGTTTTGTAGTAGAAGAAGTGGGAGATTGTATCTATATTGATGATTATGCACATCATCCAACAGAGATTTCTGTGACCTTGGATTCGGTTAGAATGCGTTATCCTGATCGAAAAGTGGTGGCGGTATTTAAACCACATCGGGTGAGTCGGGTACGGTATTTTGCCCAAGAATTTGCGGATGCTTTGAAGAAGGCTGATGTGGTTGGTGTATGTGATTTTACGAGTATTGATGATTATGAAGATGGAAT
>JAQXZJ010000125.1 GCA_029227155.1 Erysipelotrichaceae bacterium | reverse complement strand
GAAAAAATAAAAAAACACAAGAACCGTTGATGATCCTCACGAAAAGAATGCCTGGAGGAGATTACAAGTTGGTTGATACAAAATCTACTGTTTCTGATTTCGTTAATTATTATACCTATCTTCATTATCAGAAAGCATTGCACAAACTTGGTAGAATTGAGCAGTTTGAAAAGCAGGTAAAGATGCCAGTATTGGACTATATAGCTAAGATTCATGAGGAACGTATTGAATTCAACAAGAAAAACATGCCTAGAAAAGCATTAATCACAAATGCAGGAGCTATGTGCCCGAATCATTGTTCTGTGATATTGAACACGAGCATGAAGTACTGTCCTGATTGTGGCCAAGCGGTAATAGTTGGGAATGAATATCAAGTAAAGGAGTAATTATGGCGGATAAAAGGATGTTTAATAAAAAAATAACGAAAAGTGATGCATTTCGCGATATGCCTGTTTCAGCACAGAATCTATATTTTCACTTAAATATGGACGCGGATGACGATGGGTTCGTAAACAGTCCGAAGCAGATCATGACAGCTGTAAAAGCAAGTGTTGATGATCTAAAATTATTGATTGCAAAAAGGTTTGTAATTGGATTTGAAAGTGGCGTAATCGTAATCAAACACTGGAGGATGCATAATACATTACGCAAGGATAGGTACCATCCAACTGATTATCAGGAGGAATTAGCGATGCTTGGAATTAAGGAAAATGGTTCATATTCTGAGATGCCAAAATTACCAAACGAAAACGTGGCAACCACATGGCAACCACATGGCAACCACATGGCAACCGAGATTAGATTAGATAAGAATAGATTAGATAAGATTAGTATAGATATAGAAAATAATGAGGAGGAGAATAATATATATAATAACGCGCGTGCGCGACTCATTGATACCTTTACCAACGAACTAAAAAGACCATTAAGTTCTGTCGAGATGGAATTCTTATTCTCGCTTAGAGAGAACTATTCAGACGATCTAATCATTCTCGCCTTATCGGAAGCAGTTCTCAACAATGCTAGATCCTTTAGATACATTGAAAGAATCTTGCAGAACTGGAAAGGAGCAGGCATTACTACAGTTGATGAAGCAAGAGTTCAGATCGATAGATTCAATGGAAGGAAACAAATTAAATCAAATGAATCTTACGAAGATATGAAGAAAGAATATATAACACTGCGAGATTCAATCGAAACGATTGATGCAGCTGCTACTATTCGTCAAAAGTATTTTGAGGAAACAGGAAGAGATATTGAGGACGATATACATGATAAATGACAAGAAGTTGAAACGTATCATTAGTCATTTGAATATGTACGGAAACACGATAATCGTTCCAAGTGACTTTAAAAATGATTGTATTGAGAATCTAATAAAGAAGATTGAAGATGCAGGATTCAAAATAACTTCATTAGAACGAGGATATGACTCTGATGATGCAAGTTCTGAATATTGGGTAATTGATGTAAATTAACGAGGTATATTATGCTAGAAGAACGGGATAAATTAATGCAACTTAAAAGAAATTTAGAATCTTACCATTATTACAAACATTGTTTAGAAGAAACAAGGTTAAAAATAACAGAGATTGATACACGTTTAGAAGGATTATCATCACCTCGTGTCAAAGAAGTTTTCATCGAAAATAAATCTTATAAAAATAACATCATAGAATTGACGGAACATAAAGAACGATTAGAAAAAATGATGAAAAAATATCAATCTAAAATATTTGCTCTAGAGTGTTTGGTTGAACTGATACCGCAAAAGAGAGATCAATACTTTGTAAAAGATTACTATTTTGAATCCTTATCAAAGCAAGATATCGCAAAAAAGTACAATTATCATGTAGCTGGAATAGCTAGAAAATTGAACAGTGTATTATTGCAGATCATTAAGAATCATTTATATAAAGATTTTGAAATTTAGTAAAAAAGGTAAATTGATTTACACTTTTAATAAAAGTGGTTGAGCTCAACGTGGGTTTTCGTGTTATTATGG
>JAQXZJ010000124.1 GCA_029227155.1 Erysipelotrichaceae bacterium | reverse complement strand
CTTCAATCCTTTTAATCAGATAGCTTTCATCCTCCACCACCTGTTGCATCACCGGAATGATAAAATGGGAATGAAGCAGTTTGCTCAAACATTGAAACACAACTTCAAAATTCTCCTCTGATTCTTGTTGATATAACTGATGAATTGCATCTTCCAAAGACTTATTGTCTTTTAGATCCTCTTCAAAAATCGGTGTAATCGTCTGAAAATGCTCTTCTACTTTATCTAGAATGAAAGGTGTATCCATATATTCTTCAGGGAAATCATCTTCTTCAAACACTTCCACTTTCATGACCAATCCTTGTTTCATATCAAAAGACTTAGAATCAGAAACCATAACAACATCCCCTACATGTATCTCTTCATCAAGACTATGACAAGCGCACAATGGTTCATCTTTTCCAAATGATACTTGGCAATAATAAATATACTCTGGTACCAATTCACCATCATCGATCCACATTAACATTCCTGTATTTAACCCCTGCAGGCCCTGTTCCACCAGATTCACAAATTGAGCAATTTCATCCGTGACACCTTTTTCACAATAGGAACGGACCACTTCTTTTTTCGTTTGATCATGATACTGAAGTTGAATCGAAAGATTAGGAACCGTATGATCCTTCATCACATAGTTTGGTAATTTCTTTAAGGATACTTTCTGACATTTATCCAGAATTTCATGAACCAACGAAGCATTCCTAATTGTTTCTTCTCTATCATAATCCCAATATTCTGAGTCGGATTGTTCCAGTCTCACTTTTCTTTCTTTTCGAGTGATCGTAAGAGTTTCCTGATATGTTTTCCATTGTTTGTTTGCCAAAAAATCATAAGTAAACACCATCTTAATTCCATCTAATCGTTTCGGCTGAATGAGTTTAGCTGTAGGAGCCACTTCATCCAACCATTCAATTAATAATTGATATTGTTCTGAATCCTTTGGCAAATCACAGATGACATACTGCTCTTGCTCTGATATCCAAGTAATTTTCCATGTTTTGAAAGTTTTATTTTTTTTCTTTGCCACCTTTGATAATTCAAATGATTCCCAACGATTTTCCAAAGCATCACTTTGTTGTTCATCAATTATTGTCATATTCATTGAATCTTCATTCTTAGAATCTACGATTCCTACATAGAAACATGTCTGTTTTCTTCTTACAATTATCTTTTGTTTCTTCGTTTGATATTCTAAATAATCAAGCATCTAATCTCCTCGTTTCTTCTAATTCAAAAATTACCTGTTCTAAGATCGTAATGATATCTGTTGGCATGATAGAACGCATGCTTTTTTGTAATGCTATTTGATCTGCACATTTTGCATGTAGATAAACCCCTAAGCAACTTGCTTTCCATGCATCATTTCCCTGTACTAAAAATCCTGTAATCATCCCCGCTAAAACATCTCCGCTTCCAGCAGTTGCTAAACCATGATTCCCTGCAATATTGATTCCTCTTTTATCACCTTGCGCAACAATTGTTGTCTCACTCTTCAATACTAAAGTAATCTCAGGATATTGCTTACAAAATTGATCAATACATTGCATACGCTGATTTTCTACTTTAGATAAAGGAAGATCCATCAAATCCGCAAATTCTTTTAAATGTGGTGTAAGAATCAGATGTCTTCTTGATCCAACAGATGGAAGAAGTGGTTTTAGTAATACCAATGCATCTGCATCTACAACCAAAGGAACTTCACTCTTTAATAAAGCTTCCATGATTGGCTGTATTTCAATACTTCTTGTCAAGCCACATCCAATTAATATTCCATCATACATAGAGATACGATCGTTCAATTGAACAAACGCTTCTTTTGCTATATGACCATCTCTTTCATCTAATGCAATCGTCATTGCTTCTAATACATTAGTCTGTACTACATTTTGGATACCTTTTGGAATGGCACAAGTAACCATCCCACATCCACTAGCAAACATCGCTCTTGTTGCTAAACAAATTGCTCCACTCATAGATTGACTACCACCAATTGCTAAAACCTTTCCATAGCTTCCTTTATGTGAATGACGATTTCGTTTTGGTAAATAAGAATTCATTAAATGATCATCTAGTAAAATAGGATGATTCATGATCTGATTGAGTAAATCCTCAGGTAGTTGTAAATCAATAACCGTTACTTTATTGGCATATTCTCTACCCGGATAAACATATAAACCTAATTTTGGTGCCTGAAGAGTAAAAGTATGATCTGCTTTCACCGCAATAGATAAGCATTCTCCTGTATCTGCTAGAATCCCACTAGGAATATCAATACTAAATACCTTTGCTGGATGCTCATTGATTTTCTTGATCCATTCAGCCACAACGCCTTCTACTGCTTGATTTAATCCTGTCCCAAAAATTGCATCCACAATGACATCCACTTGTTGTAATGTATCTACCTGACAGATATTCATCGCCTGAACCATATTATAATTGATATTAGCATCACAACTGAATGGTTTCTTTTCAATGATAGAATAACAAACCGAATACCCTGCAATCTGTAACAAACGTGCCAAAGCTAACCCATCTCCACCATTATTGCCACAACCACAAACAATTTGAATCTTCTGACTTTTATCGATTAATTTTACCATCTTCTGAAAGATTCCGATCGCTGCATGTTCCATTAATAGAATACTAGGAATTTGATAAGTCTTAACTGCTTGAGCATCCAGTTTATTCATCTGGTCTTTCGTTACTATTTTCATTCCATTCTCCTCCATATCGTTCTTGATTATATGCCTCAGTCAATTGTTGTAGATGATACTTTTCAACCACACTTTTCTGATCAACTGAACGTAAATACTCATTCGGTGTAAACGATTCTTTCCATGGATACTGTTCACGAATACACGCATTCACTGCCTCGATATATTGTTTTCTTACAGCAGATAACTGATGCTTTGCCTGCATTTTCTTCCACTTCTTTTGCAAAGGAACCGTCCAATTGATCGCATCCAAAACAAATTCTCTCTCTTCACTTGTATCTTCATTACCCTTCGTCATCGTAAATTTATGATACATACGATAAGCAAAATAGAAAATCAAACCAATTCCAATAATCACAAAGATCCAATTCCACCAGTTTCCCGATTGTGGCAATGATCCTTCTCTTGTCGCTTCTAGAAAATCATCGACCACTTGCAAAGGATTCTCATCTGCAGAAGGTGGCTGGTAAGATATATGGAATGGTAAGAAACTACAGATATAAAATACGATTTGTGCTCCCCACAAACAAAGCTGAATCATCACTTTCACAAAAAAGTATATCGCATAGAAAACGAACAACAATAAGATCATCAAAAAATCAATGATATGATTTCGAATGAAAAAGCAGAAAACTGATGCAACAATCGCCACTACATTCACAAAAATAATATTTCTTTCTTTTTGAATGGTCGTCGATGTATTATGTTCATATTCCATAATTACATTGGTACGAATCATATAAATAACGCTTGCTAATAGAAAAAATAAACCAAAGGAAGAAATCGATGCATAACGACTCGTATCAATAGAAAATAACGATACAATCGTCGCATAAATCAATACCAAAAGAATCATCTTCACTTCATCTTTTAAATAGATTTTCTTATCCGCCATCATTCCAAACCAAACACTTCCTAAAAAGTAGTAGAGAATTCCTAAAACCCATACATACCACTCAAAGGAATAAAAACTGATCACTCCTAATATGATGCTGCAAAGTACGATCCATTGTTTTTTTCTACATCCAAAGACTACGAAAATATACCACAACAGCAAAACAAAAAAGTATGGATAAGAGAACGAAGGAATAAACAATTGCATGGTACAGATCCCACTGATAAAAAACCATAGGATACAATGATACAGTGCATCATTGAAATACCCGAACCACCGATACCATTTATTCAGCATTTGGCTTCACCTCTTTTTTCAGTTGATAGACTTCCACTTGAGGAATACGTATTCCTTCTACATCATGAGTAAATACCTGAATTTGATATCCAACCGATGCAAAATGATATAATAAAGAAATTAGTTCTTCCTCTAAATGTCGAGTAATGATTACAAAAGTATGATATCTACCCCATTTAGGTAAATATCGCTTCAGATATGAAGCAGCATCCAATCCTGTTGCATATGTAATACAAGCTAATAAATCAAATAATTGCAGCACATGATTTTCATTACACTCTAGTGGTGTAGTCCCTTTCATCTTTCCTCGCGTCGCAAAATTAGTATATAAAGAAATAGGAACCTGTTTTTGAAATGCCTGTTGAATAAAAGAAGCCATAAAAGAAATATTATATTCTACAATCTCACTATAATAGTGTTCGTCCTTATATCCTAGAAAGAACATGACAATTGAGGGATCAGAGGTTGCATCATAATTTCTAACAACCAAATCACCACTTTTAGCACTCATTTTCCAGTCAATATCTCTTATACTATCCCGAGTTGTATAATTACGAAAACCAGAATAAAACAAAGGATCTTTATGAATCCAACGTTGTACTACCTCATCCCCCTGTAATCCCTCTTTACTTTTAACCGGTACATTCATCATTAATGTCTTTGGATGAATCATGATTCGATTCTTTAAGGTTATTGGATATTTCATACGATGAAGACCAAACAAATCAATACAAGTAATCGTTGTATCAATATCATAGAATCCTCTTACATGACCCACAAGTTTAATCTTTCTTTTAAGTCGTTGATAAGAAAATAAAGATGTCGTAACAGTATAAGAGTATGGAATATCAGAATAACGAGGTGAATGCTTATCAGCAACATCAAAACACGAAGGAACCGTTAAAGTAATCTTAATAATTGGTAAAAATAGCAACTTCAGATTGATCAGTTCCAATTCATATTCAAACGCCTCTTCTTCAACCATCCTTACCTGTGGAAAATGAACCTTCGCTTCAAATTTCCGATAACAGTACTTTTTAAATTTATTTTCCATCCATAGAATCAAGCTCATGATGAGCAAGGCAACCATCAATATTTGCATATTATAATAATTCTTCCGTTGGTACCGCAACTTCATTTAAAATGTTGCTTAAGATTTTTTCTACATCATTGTCTTGGGTAAATGAGAAATGATTCATCTGAATTCGATGCATGAATACATAAGGAACTAGCCGTTTGATATCATCAGGAATTACATAGTTTCTTCCTTGTATTGCCGCATAAGCCTTCGCACATTTAACCATTCCTAAAGCACCACGAGGACTCACACCATAAGCAATTTGAGGATGATTTCTTGTTGCTTTCGCAATCCGAACAATATATTCCACCAAATCTTCATGAATCGTAACCTGTTCACATTCCTTTTGACATTCTAAGATCATTTCCTTGGTACAGATTGCTTGAATTTCCTGTAATAAATCCTTTTTACTATGTTCCATCAATAGATTCACTTCTTGATCTAATGTAGGATATCCTAGAGATAATCGAATCATAAAGCGGTCAATTTGTGCCTCTGGTAGTGGAAACGTACCTGTGTTTTCAATTGGATTTTGCGTCGCAATAACAAAGAATGGCTTAGGTAATACATAAGTATTTCCATCCACTGTTACTTGTCTTTCCTCCATTGCTTCTAATAATGCCGACTGTGTCCTTGGTGTAGCACGATTGATTTCATCTGCCAACACCAAATGACTAAATACAGACCCTTTCTTAAATACAAACTCTCCTGTTGCCTGTTGATAGATATTCACCCCAATCACATCACTAGGAATTACATCTGGAGTAAACTGTATCCGTTGAAAATCAAAATCTAATGATTTTGCGATTGTTTTTGCTAATGTTGTTTTCCCTGTACCTGGTACATCTTCTAACAATACATGTCCATTCACTAAAATACACATCCAAATCAAATCTGTTGCCATTTGACAACCAACCATTACTTTTTGAACATTTTCTTGTAATTGCTTTCTTGTATCCTGTGTTTTCATTATCTTCGTCCTCATATATTCTTTCTAAAAATTTTACCATTTTATTATAGCATGAATTTCTTTGATTCATGCATAGAGTATATGGGAGTGAACCACTTGAAAAAACGATATGTATTCCTTTTGCTAGTTATTCTATTCTTTTCCCTTTTTCAAGCAGAAACAACCATCCAAACAACCCATCTATCTTTAAACATATGGGTAGAAAAACTCATTCCTTCATTATTTTTCCCTACCTTCTGTATTCGTATCTTAGCAGAATACCGTATCTTTCATATCATCTTCAACTGGCTTCATTTGCCTAGCATTTGGAATATGGATTCCAAATGGTATCCAGAACTGTTTATCGGTTGGATCATCGGTTTTCCTAATTTTGCGATTCGCTTAGAAGAAGCACACCAACAAAACAAAATAACGAACACAGCCTGTGTTCGTCTACTATCATCAATCTCTATTTGTGCATTTCCCTTTTTATGGATGACCATTGGTGTCGAACTGTATGGAAACTGGCACATCGGCTTCCTTTTATGGATCATCCTAATCAGCTCTAACCTTTTCTTATTATTTCTAACCAAAGACATCCCCTTAGTAGCACCAATAGAAACAAACCCTTCAGTTTCATGGATCATTGTTATTCAAAAGCATCTATTATCTACTGCACTTACTTTATTCTATATTGGAGGCTATATCCTCATCATTCAAATTAGTATTTCACTGCTTCCATTATTCTCACTAAAACCATTTGCTTTTGTCATCAGTGAGTTCGCAAGTGGTACCTTCTATCTTTTTCATACCTTAGAAGCACCACTACAGCTTCCTTTCATTGGCGCATTAATTGCCTTTGGAGGTCTATGCGTTCATCTACAGACCTTTTCCTCCATCAGTTCCATTTCCATCTCTTATAGAAAATACCTTATCTTTCGTTTGATACAGGCACTCTATGTTTTTCTGGTATTATTGTTGATGCAGCTTTTCTTTTAACCGTTTTGCAATATTATCTGGAACAAACCGAGACAAATCCCCCTGATGATAAGCAACCGTCTTAGCAGAAGAACTAGATAAAAAAGAATACATCGGTTTTGCTAATAAGAACACCGTTTCAATATCATCCGCAAGCATCATATTAACCGTTGATTGCTGTAATTCATATTCATAATCCATCACCGCACGAATCCCTCGAATGATTACCGAAGCCCCTTCCCGATGCGCAAAATCTACCGTTAAACCTTTTGATGCCTGAATCGTCACATGAGGAATATCCCCCACCGTTTCCTTCAACATTTCTAATCGTTCTTCCGTTGAAAACAATGGTGTCTTCTCCTCATTGATCATAATCACAACAATCAATTCATCAAACATACAAGCTGCACGTTTGATAATATCTACATGCCCATAAGTAATTGGGTCAAAAGACCCTGGATAAATTGCTTTCATTTCCTCATCCCTTTCGATAATATCTTATTTTTACGATCCCATAACTTGCTTCTTTATATAATTCCAATTGCGGATGCAATGGATTCTCATCTTCTTTTAAGCCTTCATATACTAAAATTCCATCTTCTTTTAATAGATGTTCTTCCAACACCAGATCCATCAAATGAGTAATATCTTTCCTTATATAAGGTGGATCAAAATAAATCAGATCAAACTGATATTGTTTCAAACCACATTGACGAATCGCCTTCTCAGCATCCATCTTCCACACTTCACAAGCTTCTTCTTCTTTTAATGTTTTCACATTCCGCCGTATGGTCGTAATCGCATCATAACTACAATCTACCATCACAGCATGTTCCATTCCACGCGAAATCGCCTCTAAAGCAATATTCCCGCTTCCACTAAATAAATCCAAAATCCAGCCATCATAAAACTTTCCACCCAAAGAAGAAAATACAGCCTCTTTCACCTTATCTAATGTTGGACGTGTTTTCATTCCTTCCACCGCTTCAATTTTACGGGAACGATGTTTTCCAGCAACAATTCTCATCCAAATTTCACCCCATATTGTATAGAAACACTTTTCATGGACATGCTAGTAATGTATCCAGATGGATACAAATCCCCAATCTTTGTTTCTCCTCTTTCCTTTCTTAAAATCCCCGCAAGGGGATTTTACTATTCTTCTCCACGACGATAACGGGCAATAATAGCCTGACAGATACCCACTGCAAGATACCACGAAACGATACTTGTCCCTCCACTAGACAACATCAAAAGCGGAACCCCTGTCAATGGAATAAAAGCAGTCGCTCCACCCACATTAAAGATGATATGAACAAATAAATACATCGCCGTACCAAACAGCATGACTTTATTCTCTTCTTTCTTTACCCGCAACGCATACCGCAACAAGCGCCATAAAATGATCCCATAAAGCGCAAATACCACCGTCAGCATCAAAAGCCCGCCCTCTTCGGCAATAACCGCAATAATAAAATCACTATCTGCATAAGGCAAATATCCAAATTTCTGCACACTAGAACCAAGACCCTGTCCAATAAGACCTCCTCTAGCAAACGCAATCAAACTATTACTCACCTGAAATCCCATGCCATGACGATCCGAAAACGGTTCAACCGAAACAATAAAACGATTGATTTTATATTCATCAATAGGCGCATGCTTAATACACTCAATACCAAGCGGTGACAACAAGAAAATAACACCAAATATACCAATAAAGATACAAACATATAATCGTTTCTGCCACTTTTTAAACAAAGGATGTGTCGTTAACATAAAACAAGAAAGACTAATCACAACAAGAATCGCTGCACTTCCTAAATCCTTCTGTAAAAAACAGATAATGATAAAATAAGCAAGCAAAACAAGCAATGGTGGCATTATAATCTTCCAAAACGTATCTGCACTCTTTTTAGGATAACAACAATATCGAGCAACCACCAACATCATCATCGTCTTTGCAAATTCCGATGGTTGAATCGTCGACCCAATAAATGGGATCGGAATCCAAGCCTTCGTTCCATTACGAGCCGGTGAAAACAAACACAGTAAAAGTAATCCTCCTATGAAAACGATTCCCGTTGGAATGAAACGTCTAAATGTTTCAAACCGATACACATGAGAGAAAAACCACATCGTAAAAAGTGCAATAGATAAAAAAAGCACTTGTTTAATAACACTAAAACTAACATCACGAATGACAGAAGAAGAACTGGTTATTTTAGCAGAACCAATAAAAACAACACCAATCAATGATAGAACGATACAACAAAAGAATAAGGGAAAATCATATTTATAAGGCATTCCCCTTTTTGGTAACTTTAATTTCCGATTGTTTTGCTTATTCAATGCCCTGTTCCCCTTTCTTTATCGTTACCATTATACCTTAATCAGTTTTAAAAATCATCACATTTTTCAATCTGAACATCATACAAAAAGCTATTTACAATTTTCCTTTATAACTCTATAATAGAACTTGAAAGCAAGAGATTTTTACAATCATTTATACATAGATTCGGTAACAAGAAGAGAAAGGATTTAAAAATATGTTTATTACGAATGATACGATTTTACCAGATACACATCCGGCATTACGTCAGAAATGTGAACCTGTTGAGTTACCTTTAAGTGAAGAAAACAGAGAATTGTTAATGGATATGATGCAATATATTCGCAATTCTCATGATCCAGAAATGAAAGAAAAATACAACTTAAGAGGTGCTGTAGGTTTGGCAGCTCCACAAATTGGTGTTTTAAAACAAATGATCGCCGTAGGTATTCCCTATGATGATGGAGAGGAATTAGAATTTGCCTTAGTCAATCCGAAGATCATTTCTAATTCTGTAAAACCATCTTATCTAAAAATGGGAGAAAGCTGTTTATCTGTTCCTACTGATGTAGAAGGATATGTAAAGCGTTATGCCCGCATTACGGTCAAAGGATATGATTTATTACAAGATAAAATCATAACTGTTCGATTATCAGGATATGAAGCAATTGTGCTACAACATGAAATTGATCATCTATCAGGAATTCTTTATTATGATCACATTAATAAGAAGCAACCATTTGCTGAAATACCGAATGCTCAAATCATTGAATAATAATTATACTTACCACATTTTTCAAAAACAAAAAAAGGAGAAACAAAATGTTAAAAAACGAATTGACATCTCATAATCGCAGATCATCTGTCAAAGAGTGTACTTTGTCGTTTCATCGTGATACAGACACCTTAGTGTATGCTTTAGGTGGTCTAGGAGAAGTTGGAAAAAACATGTATTGCATTGAACACAAAGATGAAATCATCATCATTGATGCTGGTGTTCGCTTTCCAGAAGAGAATTTATTAGGGGTTGATTATGTTATCCCTGATTATACTTATTTAATTAAGAATCAAAACAAAATCAAAGCTTTATTGATTACCCATGGTCATGAAGATCATATTGGGGGGATTCCTTTTCTATTAAAAGCGTTATCTATTCAGAATATCTATGGTTCTCGTTTTGCGCTTTCTTTGATTGAAAGAAAACTAGAAGAAAACCATTTAATGTCCTGTGTGAAATTAAATGAGATCAACAGTGAATCTAGAATCAGTACTAAGTATTTTCATATTGGATTCTTCAATACCGTTCACTCGATTCCAGATTCTTTAGGAATTCTAGTGAATACACCAAATGGTAAGATTGTTTCTACAGGAGACTTTAAATTTGATTTAACACCGGTTGGGAATAACTCAGATTATCAGGTAATGGCTTATATGGGACAAATTGGTATTACCTTGTTATTAAGTGATTCTACGAACTCTGCTGTTAAAGATTTTTCTATTAGTGAAAAAGAAGTCGCAAAATCTATTTTGGATATCATGAAACGGACCCAAGGACGTTTGATAATTGCTACCTTCGCAAGTAATGTACATCGTGTACAACAGATACTAGAAGCTGCTGTATCTTGTAAACGAAAAATCTGTATCTTTGGACGTTCCATGGAAAACATCGTTGAAATCGGTCGAAAACTAGGACACATTCATATACCTGATAGTACCTTTGTAGAGCCTGATCAAATTAATTCTCTGCCTGCAGATCAAATTTGTATGATTTGTACCGGATCTCAAGGAGAACCATTAGCTGCATTAAGTCGCATTGCTAATGGAACACACCGTTGGATTCGCGTCATCCCTGGAGATACCGTTATCTTCTCTAGTAGTCCAATTCCAGGAAATGCAAACAGTGTGAATCAGGTCGTTAATAAACTAACCCGTGTTGGCGCAAATGTAATTACTAATTCTGTTTTGAATAGTTTACATACAACAGGTCATGCATCAAAAGAAGAACAGAAATTAATGTTACAATTAATCAAGCCAAAATATTTCATGCCAATGCATGGAGAATATAAGATGCTAAAGATGCATAAAGCAACTGCCATTGAAACAGGAATGGATCCTGAAAATGTATTCATCTGTGCGAATGGTGATGTTGTTGTCTTACGTGACGAAGAAGCATTTGTTGCAGGAAATCGCGTTCAAACAGATGATATTTATGTAGATGGAAATGATTCTACAGGTGTAGCAACCGCCGTTTTAAGAGATCGTAAGATTCTAGCTGACAATGGATTAGTATCTGTCATCGTAACCATTGATTCTCGTTACAACAAGATCCTTTGCCGTCCAAATATCGTTTCTCGAGGATTTGTCTTTATCAAAGAAAATCAAACATTACTAAAAGAAGCTGAATTATTAGTATATGATGCACTGAAAAAGAAAATGATGCAGAAAACAACATTTGGAGAATTAAAAAACTGTATCCGTGGTACTTTAGAACCATACTTCTATCAGAAAACGAGAAGAAATCCAATTATTATTCCGGTAATCTTAAATATGAGAGCCGCAATGATTCCTAATCGAAAATAGGCGATATCGCCTTTTTTTCTGTCAATTTATTTGGTATGATAGTTACACTTGGAGGGAAATAACAATGAAAAAGAAAACATGGATCCTAATTATCTGACTTGTAATCATCATGATCACTACTTTCATTGGAGTAGATTCCTATTATTTCAGTCCAAAACGAATCCATATTCGTTATCAAAATATTCAATCATCACAAGTCCCCTCATCTTTAAACAATCTCTCAATTGCTCTAATTAGTGATGTTGAATATGGAACCTTTTTACAAAAAAATCAAGTAGCAAAAATACAAAAGAAAATTCGCAATCTACAACCAGATATCATTCTATTTAGTGGTGATTTATTTGATCAGGGATATACCCCAACAGAGGAAGATATAGACTTGCTAACAGATTTTCTTAACACTTTGGATGCTCCATACGGCAAATTTGCCGTATATGGAGAAATGGATCAAGACCATCTTACTGCAGTTGAAAAAATTTTGAGCGATTCCAATTTTGAAGTCATTGAAAATCAAGTCATACAAATTCGCAAACAACAACAAGATTACCTTTATTTAATTGGTTTGCCAAATGTTTTACAACAAGAACCAGATACTACTTTATTTGCGGATATTTCAGAAGATGCATATGTTATTGTTCTCTGTCACACACCGGATGTCATTGAATATATGCCAATCGGTCAAGTTGACTTGCTTTTATCTGCTCATAGTCATGCTTCTCAGTATTCTTTACCATTCTATGGTCCTCTTCACTCTATCACCGGAAATCAATCCTATCATAATGGTTCTCAATATATAGATTCGATTCAATTATATATATCTGGAGGCATTGGTACCACCCAACGTAACATACGTTTATTCAGTGATCCGGTGATTCCCGTGATCCGTTTTCACTCAAAATAAAAGAGAAAAATTAAATTTTTCTCTTTTTTTTGTTATAAAACTACTTTAATATTCTCTTCATGATGAACTTCAACTTCTGGATGAGCCAAAATATAATCTGCAAGACAAGTAACCATATCCGTCTGGATCTCATCCACAACTTTAGCATCCTTCAACATAAAGAAATCACCACCACAAGCAGCACGATAATTATTCATCACTAAAGTTAATTTTTGATCTTCCTTTAATGGCTGACCCTGATAAATCAAATCAGTTATACGCTCACCTACCGGTTTAGCACAATGAATCGTATATGAAACACCATCCACCATATCATAATTATAATGCTGAGGCTTTGGATATTCATAAGAATAGGAAATCGCAATCTTTCCATCTTTGACATCAAAATAAGCAGCACACTTCTCTAAAAACTCTTTTAATATTTTGCCAGTCACTTCTAATACAACCAATGTATTTGGATAAACATAAGTTGAAATACAATCCCGCATCGTAATGGTTTGACGAAATCCTACTGCATCATTAAACAATGCGCATGCAGAACAATCCGCATGAGAAACCGACAATTGTACTTGATTTAAGAAAGAAATCAATGGATGTTTATGAACCTTTGCCTCAAATGGATCCTTTATCAATAGATCCCCCTGAGCAATTTTCCCTAAAGGTCGATCTAAAAATGCTTGTGTTTCTTTCTCTTCCTGTTCAATCAATGGTAATAATGACCAATCAACCTCTTCTGCAGCTGGAATCAATCGACACTCTATCTCATGTGTATCTAAATCCCATTCAATCTCTGCTAACTCCATCGCTTGAAAAGCAGTTTGTGTCACCGCCGTATTTACACAAGTTGTTTGTAATGACTGATGTTGATGACCACTAATCATAACATCAATCCCTTCTACTTCTTTACAAATACGATAACCTAGGTTTTCTCCCGTATCCGCAACCAACAGTTCCCCTGTTTTTACATCACATTCAAAACCACCATGATAAACAACAACAATTCCATTTACATTTTCTTTTTCTTGAATCGTTCTTACTGCCTCTTTTACAGAATCCAAAGCATTTTCAAATTCCATATTGGTTATATGATACGGCTTCTCCCAATTAGGAATATATTGTGTCGTAACACCCACAAGAGCAATCGCATGTTGATCATCAAAACGATGAATCTGATATTCACAGCCCAAACGTTCCCCCTCATGAAAGATATTACGAGTAATACACTTCGCATTGAGATCCTCTAAATAACGAAATGTCATTTCTTTACCATAATTAAACTCATGATTTCCAATATTAACATAATCATATTCTAACGCATTCAACACTTTTGCCATTGGATGCATTTCTTCCCGATGATACAATTCATGATAATAATTTAACGGACTTCCTTCCAAAACATCTCCATTATCAATCAAAATCGTATTCTCATCTTTCTGACGTAAATACGGAGCCAACTTCATCATACCCTGATTGGCCATTGTTTGATCACTATAACGATATGGTGTTATATACCCGTGAACATCACTCGTTGCTAATAATCTAATTTTCATTAATCAAACACCTTCCTTTCAGCAGTATTCATTATACATGATTTTTTATTTAGAAGCCATCATCATAAAAAAGAATATCTGATTACAGATATTCTAAAATAACTATTTACTGAAATCTTTTCTTCATTACCAAGAAAATTGCTGCAGCACTCATACCCATCATTGCTAGATATTGAGTATACATTCCTGAATCACTTGTATCAGGATTTGATGAGTTCTTTGTGAATTTTGCGGTTAATTCGATATTTTCTTTTACTGGAGTATTAAAATCATATGCTTCATCATTAAGATACCAACCAACAAATGTATAACCTTCCTTTATTGGATCTTGTGGTTTGATCACTGTTTTTCCATATTCAACGGTTTGACTATCTGCATAACCTTCAAATGAAACGGTATATTTATTTACTTGCCATTGTGCAGTTAACACATCGTTGCCAGTAATTGTTCTTCCATCCTCTAATAATTTTTCATTTTCAGAAGTCCAACCAGTAAAGATATATCCATAACGTTTCGGTTCAAATGATGCAACAGACGCTTCACCTTTTGCCGTTTCAACAGTCGATGCTGTGTACGTTTCAAATGCAGCACCATCAGCTCCATCTTTGAATGTTACCCCATAAGCAAGATTAAATAATAATTGGGAACGAGAAGATCCTGGATAATAAGCAGAATCCAACAACCAACCACCAAAGGTTGCTTCTAAATTCGAATAAGAAGCATTCCCTTTATAATTTTTCTTATTGGAAAAGTGAATGATCAAATTTTCTTCAGGTGTTTTTTCCTGATTAAACACATAGTTATCCATTCCATATTTCTTTCCTACTTCCTCTAATGCCACTTCATATGCATTTGGATCGGTAATCAATATAGAAGCTATGTATTTCTGATTTTCTTCATCCCAAGTTGTTTCCTTCAACGTAAATGTGCTATCAATTAATTTGACATTAAATATGTCGAAAGAACCATTTTGACGAAACTCATCTGTTGCCCTAATTTGTCCTTTTGATAATGTAGTAGCATTGTCTAATGGCTTTGGAGCAGCAACCCACCTTGCACTAAATATCCGGTTTGTTGTAACAGTTTCTTTGGTCTGTTCTCCATTTTTATACTTTCCATTCCAAGTAGAAAATACATAACCATCTCTTTGGAGTGATCCTTCAAATGCAGGAATAGGATCGTTAGCATTGACAACATATACTTGTTCCTCAAAAGTCTTTGAGGGATCCGTATACGTAACCGTGTAGGTTTCTTCCGCTTTTATAATAGAAAAACCAGATAAAAACATAAAACAAATTAATATCGGTGTAAGCACAAATTTAAAATAAATACTATTTTTCATGACAAGTCCTCCTTTTCTAATCACTCGTTTCGTGACTTGTCTGTATACTATAACACCCATGTTCCTATTTGTAAACGCTTTCAAATTGATAAGCAAAAGGTAAGATTTTTTCATATTAACTATAAAAAAAGAGCCATGTTCTATTCTAAACATGGTTCTTTCGTTCATTTTTGCTAATTTGCAACAATATTCACAATTTTATTTTTAACTACAATCACCTTACGGATCGTTTTTCCTTCCAATTGTGCTTTAACTGTATCCAATTCCATTGCTTTCTGTTGAATGACATCATCCGCAGAATCTTTTTCAATCTGGAATTTACCACGCATTTTACCATTCACTTGTACAGCCATCTCAATTGTTGTTAATACCAATTTACTTTCATCATAAGTTGGCCAAGGACGATATGCCAGATCTGTTTTACCAGTTAACTGTTCATAGATTTCATTACCAATGTGTGGTGCAAAACAAGAGAATGCTTGAATAAAGTTAATTGCATATTCTTTATACACTTTCTCTGTCTTATAACAATCATTGATAAAGATCATCATTTGAGAAATTGCTGTATTCAAGTTCAATGATTCGATATCATTGGTTACTTTCTTCATCATATAATGATAAGAATAATCCAACTTACCATCATTTTCATCACTCAATTTGTCAGATTCCAACATCAAACGATATACCCGTTCTAGCCAACGATGAGATCCTTCAACCCCTTGAGTTGACCATGGCTTATCAGCCTCTAATGGTCCCATAAACATTTCATAAACACGCAATGTATCGGCACCATAGTCTCTTACAACATCATTTGGATTTACGCAATATTCTGGGAACCGTTTTCCCATTTTGATTCCATTTGCGCCCAAAATCATTCCTTGGTGAACAAGCTTCTTAAATGGCTCTTTACATGGAACAATTCCCTTATCATACAGATAATTATTCCACATTCTAGAATACAACAAGTGACCTACCGCATGTTCTGGTCCACCAACATATAAATCAACTGGCATCCAATGCTTTAACAATTCAGGATCTGCCAATGCTTGATCATTCTTTGGATCAATATAACGCAAGAAATACCAACTTGATCCAGCACTACCTGGCATCGTAGAAGTTTCTCTTTTTCCTTTTTTCCCATTAATTGTAACATTCACCCAATCAGTCGCTTTATCAAGAGGTGATCCTCCAGTTTTTGATGGACTATAGTCTTCTAATACTGGAAGTACCAAAGGCAAATCTTCATCATCAATCACACCAATCGTTCCATCTTCATAATGAACCACTGGAATTGGTTCCCCCCAATATCTTTGACGAGCAAAAATCCATTCTCTCATCCGATAATTTACTTTTCTTTTTCCTAGTCCACGTTCTTCTAACCAATCAATCATCGTTTGGATCGCATCTTCTTTATTCATACCATCCAAGAAACCAGAATTGATATGAACACCATCTTCGGTATATGCCTGTTGAGAAATATCTCCACCAGCAAGTACTTGAATAATTTCCAAGTCAAATTTCTTCGCAAAATCATAGTCACGATCATCATGAGCAGGAACCGCCATAATTGCCCCTGTTCCATATCCCATTAATACATAGTCACTGATCCAAATTGGAATCTTTTTACCATTCACAGGATTAATTGCATAAGCACCTGTAAACACCCCTGTTTTATCCTTATTCAATTCAGTCCGTTCCATCTCAGATTTACATGCGCAAGCCGTCTGATACGCACAGATTGCTTCTCTTTGTTGTTTTGATACAATTTGATTCACAAATGGATGTTCTGGAGACATTACACAATAAGTAGCACCAAACAACGTATCCGCACGAGTTGTAAATACTGTAAAGGAAAGATCAGAATCAGCAACCTGGAACTTCACTTCTGCACCAATTGATTTCCCAATCCAGTTTCTTTGAATTTCCTTTGTACTTTCTGGCCAATCCAAAGAATCCAAATTTTCTAGCAACCGTTCTGCATATGCTGGAATATCCATTACCCATTGACGCATATTTTTACGAATGACTGGGTATCCCCCACGTTCTGATTTTCCATCAATGACTTCATCGTTCGCAAGTACTGTCCCTAATTCCTCGCACCAGTTCACTGGCATATCTACACATTTTGCATAACCATCAAGGAACATTTGTTTAAATATCCATTGGGTCCATTTATAATATGATGGATCTGCAGTAGAAATCATTTTTGACCAATCATAAGAGAAACCTAGCATTTTCAATTGACTCGTAAAAGTATGAATATTCTTTTGAGTAAAACCATCTGGATGGTTTCCTGTTGAAATTGCATATTGTTCTGCAGGCAATCCAAAAGAATCGAATCCCATTGGATGTAATACATTATACCCCTGCATCCGTTTCATTCGACAAATAACATCCGTAGCAGTATATCCTTCCGGATGTCCTGCATGAAGTCCTACTCCTGATGGATATGGAAACATATCCAATGCATAAAACTTTGGTTTAGAAAAATCCCAAGTATCTGTTTTAAACGTCTCTTGTTTTTCCCAAAAATCTTGCCATTTTTTTTCAATCTCTTGATGATTATAGCTCATACTTCTCTCCTCCTAATAATATAAAAACGTCCTTAATCTAAGGACGTTAATTTACGCGGTACCACCTTAGTTCATATAGAAAAACTATATGCCCTCATTTCTTTTAACGCAAGAAATACGGATAACCTTTTCTTGTTATCAGCTCCCAGGCGAGTTCATTATCTTCCACTATCAATTTCCACCAACCATTGACTCTCTTTTAAGTTTCGAATAACTACTATTCCTGCTCAACGCATAATCAATCATAGCGAATTTTCAAGCGTTTGTCAACGCAAGAAATTATTACTATCGTATGCTAATCACATGTTATCTTTAGAATCTTTCAACAAATCCTTTATATTGTCTTTTTGGTTTTACTTTAATATAAACAGTTGCTGCTTGCTTAGGACAAGCATTGACACAGCGATAACAAACCGTACAATTGTTTTTCTATACCACCTGATCATTTACAATTTCCAAATTGTTCATCGGGCATATTTTGACACATAAGCCACATTTTGTACATGATTCATCAGCATAGAAGGAATGTTTCGCTTTTTCTTCTATCATAGGATAAATAATATTTTGCGATTTTCCTAAAATAGAGTAAAAAACATTCCATCCTCGTTTCTTTATAACTCCATTTTGAATATCACTACAAATCTCATCTAAACGTTTGATTGCTTTTTGAGGCTTGATCACTCGTTCTTTTTCCGTCATCGGGAATAAAGGATAATTGCATATGTTATTTGGCATAGAGAAATGTTCTGCATAAAGAACACGTTTTTCGCAATTAGGGATCAACCGTGCAAAAGCTCTAGCACCGTCACCAGAAAACATCATCTGTGTAAAGAAAATAATGAGTTTTTTTGCTTTTAATTCATCCATATACATATCTACAAACTCACGCATAATTCGAGGAACACAGGAACCATAGATAGGATATACTACCGCTACTTAAAGCACAATTATTCTCATTTTATCTCCCCAAATCTTAATTCATAATCTCTAGTCAAATCGTTTCACCATGATATTCAAATCATAATACTGCTGATCTTTTCTTTTGATTCCCCTAGGAATGACACCAACCGTTTCAAAACCAAACTTACGATACAAGGCTATTGCAGCATCATTTTCACTCACAACATCTAATTCTATTTGTTCATAATTCATTTCTTTTGCAAACGCAAGTGCCTTTTCTAACAAAAGAGAACCTATCCCTAAATTACGATACTCTTTCTTCACACCAATACCGATCTCTGCTCGATGCTTCAACTTATTCACACTACCAACCGCATATACTCCAATATTACCCACAATTTCTCCATCCACCATGCAGGTAATAAAAACATTTTGTTCACTTTCCAAAGTTTTTATCAGATATTCCTCTTCCTTTTTTACATCACTTACAACTTCATTCGGATAGCGAATCATATAATCCGTTGTATTTGCCAGATCCACAAGAAAATCAATCATCTTCTGTGCATCCTTGGCTTTACAAGAAGTGATTTTTGCTCGTTTCAGATTCTTTAATAGAACATATTCCGAAGGAATCTGCATTTTACCTTCCCTTGCTTTCTATTTCTTTAATTAAATATTCCCTTGCTAGTACCATTGCATCAATCAAAGGAGTAAACCGTTGATATTGCTTTGTACCCATCGGATACTTGCTTCGTGCTTTTTGTGTTTTATGAATGATAGATTCTATCGGTGCAACCGCCCTAGTTAAATCATCCAGACATAAATCATGATTTTCCTGCATCAAGCAAGAAACGACATCTAAAGCATGGATACGATTCTTTAATAATGTATGATGAGATGTTCCTTCCGCAAACTTTCCTTGCATACGAATACATTTATTCTTACTATTTTCAACGATTTCAATTGCTCTCTGCAACGATTGCATCCTATACTCCTAAGAAGAATACGGCAATCTGGAAATAAATAAACAGACTACATGCATCCACTAATGTTGTAATTACTGGAGCCGCAACAGCTGCTGGATCGAGTTTTAAAGCACAAACAAACAATGGTAAAAATCCACCTAATAATTTACCAATTGTTAATGCTAATACAACAGATAACGCTACTGTCAAGGCTACTAGTATAACATTGGAAGCCGCAACTAGTTCACTTGGAAAAACAGAAATTCGAATAAAATTAACTGAGAAAAGTACAACAGAACAAGTCAAAGCAATCAATAATTCTTTTCTTAATACTTTAAATACATCTTTTGTCTGTAAACCATCGACCGCAATTCCCCGAATGACCATCGTACTAGCTTGTGAACCTGCATTTCCTGCTGTACCCATGATCATAGGAATAAACCCTGCTAACGCTGGGATTTTCATTAATTCAACTTCATAACCAGAAATAATTGCTCCCGTAAATGAACCTGAAATCATCAGAATCAAAAGCCAAGGCAAACGACTTTTTACAATTTCCCATACGCTTGCTTCTAAGTAACTATCCTCCATAGGTGTTACCGCAGCCATTTTATGGATATCTTCCGTTGCTTCTTCTTCCAAAATATCCATGATATCATCGACTGTAATAATTCCAATCAAACGATTCTCATTATTCACCACTGGTACAACAGTAATATCATATTTCTTAATAACATTCGCAACATCTTCCTGGTCTTGATCGGTAACCACACTAACAACGTCCGTTGCCATGATATCCTGAATCTTATCTTCTCGATTTTCAAATAAGAACTCACGCAAACGAATCGTACCTACCAATTGTCGCTTCTCATCAATAACATAACAAGTATTAATCGTTTCCGCCATTTTCCCCTGACGTTTGATCTTATTAATCGCCTGTTGAACCGTATCCGTAACTTTTAATTCTACAAAGTCCGTAGACATAATGCTTCCAGCTGAATTTTCTGGGAAGCTCAACAACAAGTTAATTTCTTTTCTCGTGCTTTCTGTAGCAGAAGCTAAAATCTTCTTCGTTAGATTTGCAGGCATATCCTCAATGAAATCAACGATATCATCCGAATAGATATTTTCCAACATGATTTTAATATCCGGCCCAGAAAAAGCCTGAATCAATTCTTCTTTTTTTTCTTGATCTAAGTATGTAAAAACTTCTGCAGTTACATCTCGTTTCACCACTTTGAACAAAAAGATAATTTCAGCTAACGATAACTGTTGTACCAACTCTGTTACGTCAACCACATGATATTCATCAAACAATTCTCGAATCTTACGAATATTCTTTTGTTCAATCCATTCTTTCAATGAGGCTACAGTTACAAATTCTTGTTCCATCCAGCACACCTCCTATACCAAAAATGATGCTAACGCAAAATAAACAGTTAAAGATATCGCATCACAAGTAGTCGCAATCAAAGGTGCAGCCATCACAGCAGGGTCTAAATGAATCGCAGACGCTAACAAAGGTAATAGACCTCCCACTAATTTTGCAACCACGATCGCAACAAAAATACTTAAAGAAGACACAATAGCCATACCATTTCCAACATGTGGCATCATGATCAAAATTCGCAAATAATTAATCGCAAACATCACTGCTCCACAAACAATTGCAACTCGAAGTTCTTTCCAAAACACTTTGAAAAATGAATGAATATCAATCCCATCAACCGTAATTCCCCGAATTACCATCGCTGCAGATTGAGAACCGGCATTCCCTGCAGAGTCCATTAACATTGGTACAAAATAAGACAATGCCGGCAAAAGAGCAATCAACGTATTATTCTTCGCAATGATCCATTCACTAATCGCCGCTGAAATCATCAACAATAATAACCATGGCAACCGTGATAAAGAAACCTTAAAAGCACTTGCCTCCATATAACTACCATCCA
>JAQXZJ010000123.1 GCA_029227155.1 Erysipelotrichaceae bacterium | reverse complement strand
TAAAGCTTTGTCTTTCAATTGATTTTCAAAACGGTCCTTTTGATCAATTGGATCATTTACCTCAGAGAAAGCATTCGCATATTCCGAACCATCAATAAACAATTCAAAACGATCTGAAAAACGAGGATCTTCAGGATTCTTTTTTGCTAATGGAGAAATTGCAACTGGATGGCCATATACAAACGTTGGTTGTTCAATCTTATCTTCTACATACTTCTCAAAGAATAAATTAATAATATGACCAACTTCTGTATGATGCTTTTCAACTTCAATATGATGTTCCTTAGCCAAAGCACATGCTTCCTCAAAACTCATATCCTTCCAGAAATCTACACCTGCATACTCCTTAACAGCATCAACCATATGCAAACGTCTGAATGGAGCCTTAACAGAAATTGTCTTTCCATTCCACTCAAGATCGGTTGTACCACAAACTTCTTGTGCTGTATATTCGAATAAACCTTCACACAAATCCATCATTCCATACATATCAGAATAAGCAACATATGCTTCAACTGTTGTAAACTCTGGATTATGATTTTTATCCATACCTTCATTTCTAAATAAACGACCAATCTCATAAACACCTTCTAAACCACCAACGATCAAACGCTTTAATGGCAATTCTGTTGCTATACGCAAATAGAAAGGCATATCCAAGGTATTATGATGCGTAACAAAAGGACGAGCAGCCGCACCACCTAAAATTGGTTGCAACACTGGAGTTTCCACTTCAATCAAACCCTTATTGTCTAAATATCTTTGAATCGTACGAATAATTCTTGGACGCATCAAAGCTACACGCTTCGCTTCTTCATTCATAATTAAATCCACATAACGTCTACGACATCTTTCTTCAACGTCACTCAAACCATGGAATTTTTCTGGTAATGGACGTAATGCTTTTGTTAAGTGTGTATACACATCTGCCTTTACCGACAACTCTCCATGATTCGTTTTCATAATAACGCCTTCAATACCGACGATATCACCAATATCCGCTTTCTTAAACACATCAAACATTTCATCGCCGATTGCATCCTTGCGAACATAAATTTGAATCTTTCCATCTATATCCTGAATATGCATGAAACCAGCTTTCCCCATTTCACGCTTCGTCATAATACGACCTGCAATTTTGCAATGAACATTCATTTCTGCCAATTCTTCTTTTGTTTTATCTTCATACAAAGCTTTGATTTCCCCAGACTTATGCGTACGATCATAACGCTTACCAAATGGGGCAATACCTTTCGCTTCTAAATCCTTCAGCTTCTCACGACGAACAACTTCTTGTTCAGTTAATACATCTGCCATTTTATACACATCCTTCTATTTTTCTTATCCATTATACCAAGTTCATGTCTATCTGTACACGATTATTTTTCATCCAGCAACCAACTAAAATCATCAGTTACAATCGAATCTAAATACATTTTCAAAATTTCTTCAAATGCACTATACTTCGTCATTCTCGACAACTTTGCCCTTACTTTATTATTATGCGGTAATCCATGAATATACCAGCAAGCATGACCCCGCATTTCTTTCATTCCGATGCGTTCTCCTTTTAAATCAATTAGACGCTTTGCATGTTCTAAAGCCATATCAAATCGTTCTCTTACAGGTATAGCAGTACCATAACTGCCTGTTTCAAAGTATTGCGTTAATTCTTTGATCAACCAAGGATTTCCTAATACTCCTCTAGCTACCATAATGGCATCACAATGGGTTTGTTCCAACATTGCAATTGCATCTTCTACTGTTTTGATATCTCCGTTTCCAATAACTGGAATGGATACCGCTTCCTTAACTTGCCGAATAATATCCCAGTTAGAATGGCCTTCATACATCTGCATTTTTGTTCTTGGATGCACCGCAATCGCACTCGCTCCCGCCTTTTCTAAACCAATAGCTAAACTTACCGCATTAATTGACTCTAAATTCCATCCTGCACGAATTTTAACTGTTACAGGCTTCTTTACATGTTTTACGATCTCTTTTACAATCGCACAAGCATGTTCTTCATCATTCATCAATGCACTGCCACTACCAGCCTTCACCACTTTAGTAACAGGACATCCCATATTGATATCAATAATATCACAATCAGTCTGTTCATCTAAAAACATCGCTGCCTTTACCATACTATCGATATCATGACCAAACAATTGCATGCTCAAAGGTTTTTCCTCCGCAACAACTTTAGTCATCTCATGTGTTTTCTTATTCTTAAAAACAATTGCTTTATCACTTACCATCTCTGAATAGATCAGACCTGCTCCAAACTGTTTTGCTATTACGCGAAACGCTTCATTACTGACACCAGCCATAGGACCAACTACAACCCGATTAGCAATCGTCACATTTCCAATTTGCCACTGTTGACTCATAGTATACCAGCGAACATGGTTAATATCATAAATAAAACAACGAAAACCACAATTAGCTTACTCAATTGTTTCCCCATGATTCGTCCTCTCATCATAAATTGCTTGTAACTCTTGTTCCGTAAAGTGATAATTAGAAGAACAGAATTCGCAATACATATCACATCCATGATCTTCTTCAATCATTGCCTTTAATTCTTCTAATTGAATGGTATGTAATACACCAACACAACGTTCATGTGAACAATTACATTCAAAATGTAATTCTCTTACTTCCAATTCTTCATAATCATCAAAAATCATTTCTATCATATCTTTCGGTGTTTTTCCAGCTTCTATCAAACTAGAAACTGGAGGAAAATCTTTTAATTTCTTTTCTACATAAACAATATCATCCTCTGTTGCATCCGGTAACATTTGTATGATCAAACCACCAGAAGCAATTACATGATTATCAGGGTCCACCAAAACTCCAACCGATACAGCAGATGGTGTTTGCTCACTTACTGTAAAATAGTATGCAAAATCTTCACCAATTTCTCCTGTTTGTAACTCTACTTGTCCAGTCCATGGTTGTTTCATGCCCATGTCTTTTATGACTTTCAAATATCCTTGATTCCCTACAGCAACACCAACAGCTAATTTCCCAGTATCATTATAAGTATAATGAACCTCTGGATCTGCCACAAAACCACGCACAGATCCATTCGCATAGGCATCAACCATAACTGTACCCATAGGGCCACCGCCATTGATCTGAATGGTTAGTTTTTCTTTCTCCGTTTTTAACATACTACCCATCATACAGCCAACGCTCATTGTTCTACCAAGTGCAGCTGATGCTACCGGCCATAATCCATGTTTCTTTTGAGCCACATTAATTAATTCAGTCGTATCACAAGCAAAAACACGAACTCGTCCACCTAATACCAAACCTCTTGTTAAGATATCCATAAAGCACCTCCTTTGACTCACAAAACCCCTGTATTACAGGGGTTATTCTTTTTATTCTGTTACGCTATTGTCGCTTGTTGTTTCTTCTACAACAGTAGTTTCTGCTTCTATTGCATTCTTCTTATGACCATTAGCAAGAATATAGTCTAAATCTTCCTTCGTCAAAGTTTCATTTTCCATCAATTCTCGAACAATGTTATCTAATACATCACGATGTTCTAAAATAACAGATTTTGCTTTTTGATAACAATGATCAATAATTTGTCTTACTTCATTATCAATTTCAAATGCAACCTGAGAAGAATAATTCTTACTTGTTGTGTAATCTCTACCCAAGAAAACACTTCCACTGCTATGTTCATATTGAATAGGACCCAAACTACTCATACCATAAGACATCACCATCTCACGAGCAATCTTAGTTGCCTGTTCAATATCATTGCTAGCACCTGTACTCATTTCACCTAAGCAGATTTCTTCTGCAACACGTCCACCTAAGTAACTTGTAATTTGTGCATATAACTCATTCTTTGTTGCTAGCATCCGTTCTTCTTTTGGTGTCATCAAGTTATATCCACCCGCTAATCCACGAGGAATAATCGTAACCTTCTGAACCACATTTGCATCTTCTACAAATAAACCAATGACAGCATGTCCAGATTCATGGATAGCCACAAGTTTCTTTTCTTCTGGACTATATTTTCTAGACTTCTTCGCTGGACCAGCCATAACCCGATCCACCGCTTCATCCAAATCTTCCATCATAATGACATCATGATTTTGACGAACAGCCATAATAGCAGCTTCATTGAATACATTCGCCAAATCAGCGCCACGATATCCTGGAGTGCTCATTGCTAAAGCCTCCCTATCCACATCAGCAGCAAACTTCTTATTCCGTGCATGAACTTCCAATATAGCCTTACGACCCCGTTTATCTGGTAAATTAACCGTAATTTGACGGTCAAAACGACCAGGTCTTAACAAAGCAGGATCCAAAACATCTGGACGGTTAGTAGCTGCAATAATAACAATACCTGTATTTTCACCAATACCATCCATTTCAACCAACAATTGGTTCAATGTTTGTTCCCGTTCATCATGACCACCACCAACACCAGCACCGCGTTGACGACCAACAGCATCAATTTCATCAATGAAAATCATACAAGGTGCTGTAGACTGTGCCTTCTTAAACATATCACGAACACGAGAAGCACCAACACCAACAAACATTTCTACGAAATCAGAACCGGAAATAGAGTAGAAAGGAACATCTGCTTCCCCAGCAACAGCCTTTGCTAACAACGTTTTCCCCGTTCCTGGAGGACCAACCATCAAAATTCCCTTAGGAATACGAGCCCCCATTTTGATAAACTTCTTAGGATTACGCAAGTAATCAATTAATTCAGCCATTTCTTCTTTTTCTTCATCACATCCAGCAACATCATCAAAACGAACTTTAATATTGCCCTCTAAACGAGCACGTGACTTCGAAAATTCAAATGCCTTGTTATTTCCATTGTTACTCATACGCGTTAACATGAAAATCGCAAATCCACCAAAAATCAATATTGGTAACAAGTTAGATAGTAACTCCATCCAATAATTGGTCGCATTTGGATTCACAACAACTAATCTACCTTCTCCAACCTCTTGTTCTAAAAGGTCAATTAGTTCATTTGTTTTCGCTTCAGTATTAGGAATACGAGCCGTAAATACATACTTCTCTCCTTTTTCCATATACTCACCGGTAATATCCACAACTGTGTAATCAATACTCAACTTTGCAGCTGAAATCGTCTTCGTTTCTAACAAATCCATGAACTGATCATAGCTCAATGCTTTTGTCGAAGATGAGCCTGTTAATGTAATTAGGCTATATACACACAAAGCAACCATGAGATATGGAAACCACATGACCCATTTTTTATTATTCTTCAACTGATTCACACTCCTTTATTGATAAACTTCTGGTTTTAAAACTCCAATATATGGCAAATTACGATATTTTTGATTATAGTCCAAACCGAATCCAACAACAAACTCATTTGGAACTACATAACCAACATAATCCGCCTCAATATTCACAACTCTACGCTCTGGTTTATCTAATAAAGAAACCACTCGCACCCGTTGTGCCCCTTTATTGTAAAGCAGTTTTTTGACTTCATACACCGTTCTGCCCGTATCAATGATATCTTCTACTAATAGAATATCCATACCTTTAACAGAACAATCTAAGTCTTTGATAATCTTAATGTCACCAATGGATTCTGTACCATCATAACTAGACACATCCATAAAGTCAATTTCCAATGGTAGCTCAATTCGTTTGATCAATTCCGACAAAAATGGAACAGACCCTTTTAACAAAGCAACCACTAGTAATTTATCTGCTTCCTGTTCATAGGCCTTTGTCAATTCAGCCCCCAATTCTTTACAACGCTCACGAATTTGTTCTTCGCTCACTAACACCTTATCTATTTCTGAACCAAACATCATCATTACCTCCTATACAACAGTACTGTTATTTTATCACAAACATGTTTGCTTTTGAATTATAATGTGTTACATTACACCCAATTTGCGGTACTAAAATGATCTCTTTTTGACAATTTTCAACAATTGGCCACCGCAAACGTTGCCAAAGAGGTATTTTTCGATCAATAAACCACCTTGATACCTTCTTATTCCCAAATCTCATTTGAATAGAATCTCCCTCTTTTGCACAACGAATCGTCAAAGGAAAATCTTCTCCTTTTACAAAAACGGCACAAGTAGAAGGCCCCTCTTGTAACGAAACTTGAAACACTGTTGTTTGAAATTCCTTCAAAGAATCCAATACATATTCATATTCTTCTACTAAACAATGAACACTTAAATGTCCATAACTCATATCTAGAACCACTTCACCCTCTAAAGGAATTAAATGGTTCTTCCCTGATAAAAACAACCGATCTAACTCTACAAGATACGCATCTCGATAATGATACGCTCCCTCAATATTATGAATCTCTAGATACCTTCTTAAACCATCAATCCGCATTTTCTGTGATTCTTTTTGATATTGTTGCAAATCTTCTATATTTAACATGAAAGCATCCAATTTCTGTAAATAGCATTCTTGCTCTTGATTCCGTTTTTCAATTTCTTTAATCCACTGTCTTCTTTGATCCTCAGAAGCTACTTCTACCAACTGATGACGAATCTGATTTCTCCTATAGTGATCTTCTAAATTACTTTCATCAATTCCATAAGGAACATGCTGCTCAATCACATACTGTAGCAATTCTGCTTTTGTATACTCTAATAATGGACGCAAAATGCGCAAACCATTCCAATTTCTTTGACATGGGATTCCGTAATAACTAACAAAGGATCCTCTTTCTTTTTGCATCAGATATGTTTCTAGCACATCATCTTGATGATGTGCTAATAGAATATCTTGTGCCTGATATTTTTCACACAGCGATCGATAAAATTCATACCGTGCTTTTCGCGCCAACATCTGAAAATTACCTTTATGAGGCAATTCTGGTTCTAGTACCTCAACCATCACTTGATGCCTGTTACAATATTCCATAACAAGTTGTTCATCCCGATTCGCACTTTCCCGTTTATGATAGTTCACATGTGCTACAACCACCGGAATCTGCTGTTTTATACAAAGAGAAAGAAGTGCCATGGAATCCGGACCCCCTGACACTCCGATTACATATGTTCTGCTAGCATCCAATTGAATTTGCATCACAATCACCGCAGACATTATATCATATTATCCTTCTTTCGGACGAGCAATCAATACTGTTACATCATCCTTCACACCATTCTCCTCCATCCGACCAATCTCTTGACCGATACATTCTTCAATCCCCTCATCACGCATACGATTAACCCATTTGTATACAATGTTCTTCTCAATACCATCACTCGTCATAATAAACAAATCCGTCGCTAATACATCCATACAATAACAATCAGCCTCAACCTCTTTTATAATTCCAATTGGTAAAGAACTTCCAGAAATCTCAATCACCCTGCCATCTCGAATCAAATAAGTACTCGCAGCCGAAGATTTAGAGATATAGACTTCCTTTTTCTTATGATCAAAATAAAGAACATCTAGTGTCGCAAAAGACTGGTTCTGCGCCTGTAACAATTTATTAACACAACGAACCGCTGATTCTAGTGATAAATTCGATAGAATTAGCTTTTGAAACAAATTTGTCACAAAAAGGCTCGTTTTCATCGCTACTTCTCCAACACCCATTCCATCACTAATCGTACACACAGTTGAATGTTTATGACGAAAAACAGAATATGTATCTCCACTACACACTTCATTCGCATTCACTTTCCATGCTTGTGTTTCAATGTCAAAAAAGGATGGAACAACAAACTCCATATGGTGATATCCATTCCACAAATAATTTCGATAACATTCCACCATCTGTAACTGTTTTCCTACAATCCCACTTAATAGCGGCACAATGACATCCTCTGCCTCTTTCTTCTTCAAACTTGATATATGTAAAGTTATTTTCAATCCCCTACGATCATACTCATCCACTTTACAGCGAACGACATCATAGTGATATGCTTGTAAAATTCTCAAAATTCGTTGTTGCGTACTCTCTGCTTGTAAAAAGTTCTGTTTTATTTCCAAGGAAATATTTTGAAACGCCTGTGACATCCCATCCAAAAACACCGTTTCCTGCTCATACATATCTCCATAATAATTACGAATCAATTGAAAGATTCCAGAAAACTGTTGTAACTGAGAACTCAGCAATTTCTTACTTGCACTCACCATTTCTGGCTCTAAATCTAACTGTAATGGACGAACCAATACTTCTTGTATCAATGTAAATGGAGTCACAAGGTATAATAATGAAATACTACCAAATACAAGTAAATGGAAAGGATTGATTTCCACAAATAGTAATACCATAGCGAAAATGGCAATTCCATAAATTCGGTTTTCCTCTTTCACAATCATACTCATCAACCCTGTAAGAAGCCAGATCGTACCCATCATATCCCAGCCAAACACAAAATAACCAATTGCCAACAATAACAACACATGTTCTGTTTTAAAAATCCTTGCAAATACCATATATACATACACCAAAAGATAAGGTACATATTGACCAGGAATCAAAATTTGTGACCCACTAACAAGAGCTAATATAATTCCCCCAAAAATCATTTCACTTAAACGGAAACTAGAATCTACCTCTGAAACATCACGAATACTATACTTTGTGGCAAAATATGCTAGAGCACAAACAAATGTCGCATTTTGAACACTTGTAAACAGAAAAATCTGACTCACTCCCATGCTTACAGTCACAATAATCGGTAAATATATATAGACATTCTGTTGAATCAGTTGCACCAGTGTAATTAATAACCACATAACAACAGACAAACAAATCATCAGATATACACTTGATAAACCAAAATAAGCGGAACCACAAATCGCCCCTAGAATTGCAATAAAAAACTGAACCGAACTCCTTTGATACCAAAATGCGAAGTATGGTAAAACAAACAATAAAGAAAACTCATTCACTCCAGCAAATGCTAATAAAACTCCTCCCATAAATACCAGCAAATCTTCTTTTTGTACGATCGACCGGTTTCTGATCCGCTCTTTTAATGCTGTAACTCGATCACTCATATTCCTCGGCACCTTCCTTTCGTTCATTTTAATCAATAAACAAAAAAGAAAATGTCGAAATCTATCCGATATTAATACATTCTTTTACTCTCTTTTCAATGACACCAAATAGTTCTGAGCCAATAGAAATATGGGCCTTCACATCTATAATCCGTGCCGTATTTATAAATTTTGCATCATTTAGAAATAAAACCGAAGGCTTGATCAATCCTTTTACCAAACCAATCTGTAATAAGTGTTGTTTCCCACAAGGATTCCACTCAGGATGATACCCTTGAGCGTAAGTAACAGGATTTGAAGTCATAGGAATCACAAAGGCTTTCCCATGGCACATGGATAATACTAATCCAAAATGCTGAAAACCCGCCTCTTGTAAATATGCCCTACCAAAATCAACATAACAGATATCGCCAACTCTTACATTGACTCCTAATTGTTCACAAGACAACAAATGGTGTCGTTCTCTCCAATTCACTTCACTGATTAAATGGCCCTTCAATTCTTTTGCACACATCTCATAATAAGTCTTCTTCTGATCTTCTAAATACCCTTCAATATGTTCCTGTACCCTCAAGGTACTAGATATATCCTTTTCTTCTAACTGAATTCGTAACTCTTGTGCTTTCATAAGAACCTCCTTACTTTTATCATTCCCATAAAAGCAGAAAAATCCTATAAGAAATCAAATTTTTCCATAGAAAAAGCGAACCCTGTTCGCTTACTTCTTCTCAAATGTTTTTTGATAATACACTTTTTCCGTAATATATGCCTGTCTCAATTTCCATGCCATCAACAACAAAAAGACAAGAACACCCAAAATATAATAGGCATAATTAATAAACATTGTCATAAATCCAAGTAAAAATACCATAGCTAAAAACGCATAGAAACTGCGTTTCGCAGACTTTGCAGCAAATACCGGATCTTCTTTGATCGTCACATTCGCCCACTTTTGTTTCCCAGGGGCTGTTTGATAAACATATGTGCTCCATCTAGATACTCCCCAAACAACAACGACAAAAGCAAGCACCGTTACCACAAGTGCAACAACGATGGTTATCTTTTCTTGTTGATTAGCAACCATCATCAGATACATCCCTGATAAAACGATTCCATAGATTACCATACTCCCCATAACATTCAAAAACAAATCATACATACTGATATACCGTTTATTCTGTTTATGACAATGAGGGCAAACAATTTTTCCTACTTGATAGTTCGCCATCTGACTTTGAACTTCTTTTGAAATATCTTTTCCGCAATGACTACATGCTACCTTCATTCTTTATCCCATCCTCTTCATTATTCGGTAACGACCACTTCTTCATTCGATTAATCAATCCTAGTAATGGTCGATATTTTTTACTCACCATACCTGTGGCTTCAATAAAGATTTCACAGGTTAAAATCAAGAACCCTAACATAATCAAACCTAAGGTTTCATCAACTACGAATAAATAAGCCGCAAATCCAAACAGTATCGTAATTCCATAAATAATCAACACCGTTTCCCTTTGCCCTAATTTCCAAGTACGCATCAATGTGTGATGTAAATGGTTCTTATCTGGATCACTGATTCGTTTTCCACTGAGTTTTCTTCTTACAATCGCAATCATAGTATCCATAATTGGAACAAACAATAAAATGATAGGAATCGCCAAGGTAATAAACGTTCCCCCTTTAAATCCCAATAATGAAATAGTGGAAATCATAAAACCTAAAAACTGTGCTCCACAATCACCAATAAAAATTGATGCTGGATGGAAATTATAAAATAAAAATCCTGCTGTAGCACCTGCTAAAGCCAATGCAATCATCATAACATCTGGACGGTTGTTCAATGTACTTAATCCTGCAATTGTTAATAAAACAATGATACTAAATCCACTTGATAAACCATCCAAGCCATCAATGAGATTAATCGCATTAGTAATACCAATAATCCAGATGAATGTTATCAAAATACTAAGAATCGATACATCAATATGAATTCCAAATGGAAGATTTAAGGACGTTAAATATAAATCTCCAATCAACATTGCACAAACAGCTCCGCCACCTTGAAAAAGTATTTTTCCCCAAGCTGGTAAATTATACATATCATCAATGAGACCACCAATGAAAACAACAAATCCACCAATAAGAATTCCACTAATTGAATCATCAATACGAATAAACAATGTTAATGTCAGTATAAATGCGATATATACCGCCACCCCACCAATACGAGCAATTTTCCCATGATGGACCGTTCGTTCATTTTCTGTTGCATATATATTTAATTTCCAAGCAATCTTTTTAACCAGAGGTACGATTGCTAGAGAAATCATCATCGGTAACAAAAAAATCTGAAGGTTTTCCATGCAGTTCACCTCTTTCATAGGGTTTATTATAGCACGAATCCTCCATTTTGAGAAAAGGACTTTTTAAAGTCCTAGTTCCATTCACTGATTGCTTTATCCATTATTTTTTCTACATTCACATATTGATTATTAATTTTAGCACTTACAAATAAATGAATTCCCTGATTCTTATGATATACACTTTCTCCAGCTACGCCAACTACCGCACCTTGTGTAATCGCCATACCTTTTTTAACTGTTACAGAAGACAATCCCTGATAGGTAATATAAGCATCTTTATGCTTTAATACAACGGTATTTCCCATTAGTGGGTCTAAATACACTTGTTCAACCGTTCCAGATAGTATAGCAATCGCTTCAAATGCTTTACCATCAAAACGATACAACGTTCCTAAATTAGGACGATACACACCATTATATTCCACTACTGCATTCTTTAATTGGTCATCTGATAATGAACGATCAAAAAATGATAACGTACGCTTAGCATTCACGGTAAATGGTAAGATTGCTTTCTCTTCTATGGTTGCTACAGGAACATCTACCTCAATATCCGGTAATTGAACAATAATTTCATCCACTACCGGATTTCCTATTACCGGAAAGCCAAACTTTGAAAACGCTTCATCCCAAGCCATCCATCCACCAATGCCTAAAATCAATGCCGTAACACAAATAGACAAAACCAAAACTAAATTGACCTTGTAATTTTTCATATGGTTCACCTCTACAGTGATTATTCCCATATCCTTTATCTTTTATTCAAATAACGTAACGATTTCTACCCCTGGATAATAGTGTTTCAAAATTTGTTCATAATTGTATCCCTCTTTAGCCATACCCAATGCACCATATTGACTCATTCCTACTCCATGACCTGATCCATATGTCGTAAACAGGTAAACATCACCCATATCTTTAACCTCAAAACAACTCGATCGTAACCCAAGAGTCTCTCTTACTTCTTTTCCTGAATATATTTTATCTCCAATTTTCACTGTTTTAACATAACCACTGTCATAATAAGATTGAATTGATAATTGTTTACTCCCAAGTTTTGAAAGAATCATTTGTTTATCAATCTCAACTTGTCTTATTAGATTGGGATTCACTTGTTCATCCCAAGGACTAGTTACAGAAACTAAATAAGGAATTTTTGCGGTATAGTACTCATTTGAGGGTACAGTATTCCCATTGGAACAGGAAAAAAACAATGCTCGAACTAAGGTTCCATCATACTTCATCACCATTCCTTTTGTATCATTCACTGCTGTTTGTATCTTTGTCAGATACTGTTCATAATTTCCTTTCCATTTTTTGCGAAACTGTTCATCACTTTGGAACACTTGTGTTTTGGTAGAGTCGTCTACTTGATATTTTCTTGACGCAACGAAGGTTCTAGATGCGATTGCCTGTGCTTTTAAAGCCTCCAAATCAAAAGAAGCCGGCATTTCACTACCGACTACTTGTACTAAATATTGTTCTAATTCCATTTCAATCTGTTCATTCTTTCTTTGAATGGATACCAGTATAACTGGTTTCATTACTGGAATTTCTTCTTCTAGCAAAGTCTCTTCTTCTAATAAACGATATCCATACAGCATTAGTATTCCTACCAACATCCATTGAATCCATCGTTTCATGAATATCCTCCTAGTTTAAATGACTAATTGTTAAAAAGAATTGTGCAACTAAATAACCTAATGCAATAGAAGACAATAATAGGAATACCTGTGCTTTTGCGACTTGTCCTTTAAATAAGATTTTCTCTAAATTTAATCCAGTTAAACAATAAAAACTAACAAAAAATGATAAAAAATGAACCACAACTACAACTATATGATGAATCATTTCTCGCAATTCCTCCTTTGAATTTCTGCAATTACTTTTGGTAATGCAATTATAAACCAAGGAGTGTATGTTTGTGGATGCATTTGTACATCCTTTAGCAACGTTTCAAAATCGATCCAGCATACCTGTTCTACCTCTTCTGGATTGATAGTAAATGTACCATGGTACTCTCCAATATACACATGATCATACTCGAATTCTGTCAATCCATTGCTGAAATGATAATAGTATGGAAAACTAAATATTTCTTCTATCTCACAGCTTGCGCCAATTTCTTCTTGCATGCGTTTTTGGATATAGTTTATTGGATCTTCATCCGGCTGATGGGAACAACAACTATTGGTCCATAATCCTCCACAGTGATATTTATGTGATGCTCTTTTCTGTAACAACAATTGATGATCATGATACAGAAAAACAGAAAATGCTCGATGTAGGATAGCCTTTTGATGAGCTTCTAATTTCTCACAAGTTCCTTGTGCATGATCTTGTAAATCAACGGTTACTACTTTTGGGTTAGATGTATCTGCCATGATTATCACTCCTCGTATAATCTCATCCTATCTTACGTTTTATTGATTGTCAAATTATCCTATGAAAAAGAGGAGAAAAAAGCTCTCCCCTTTGTTTATTTTTCTGAAGCTTTAATACGATTCAACGCTCTTTGTAACGCCACTTCTGCACGACGTACATCCAAATCCTTAGAACCCTTCTTCAAACGTTGTTCTGCACGATCTCTTGCCCGTTGTGCACGTCCAACATCAATGTCCTTAACATTTTCAATCGAATCCGAAAGCACTGTTGCAACATTATTTTCAAAATACAACATTCCACCACTTACAGTATAACGGTTTCTGATTCCTTCCTCTTCTGTAGACATAACACCAATTTTCAACATCAATACAATTGGCATATGATTCGGAAGAATACCCCGTTGTCCATCAATAGTATCAACATTTAAGATTTTCGTATGAACCGTTTTATAGAGTCCTTCCGGAGTAATCATCTTTACGGTAATCATAATACTATCCCAAAGCCTTTGCTTTTTCCACTACATCCTCAATGGTTCCAGCATACATAAATGCTTGTTCTGGTAAATGATCATATTTTCCAGATAAGATTTCCTTGAACGAACGAATGGTTTCTGACAATGGAATATATTGACCTTTATTTCCAGTAAACTTCTCAGCTACATGGAAGGACTGTGATAAGAAATTACGAACCCGTCTTGCACGATTGACTGTAACTTTATCTTCTTCTGATAATTCATCCATACCTAAAATTGCAATGATATCTTGTAATTCTTGATACCGTTGTAATAATTGTTGTACTCCACGAGCCACATCATAATGTTCTTGTCCTACAATTAGTGGATCCAACATCCGGCTAGTTGATTCCAGTGGATGAACCGCTGGATAAATACCTAAAGAAGAAATTCCACGGTCCAACACTGTCTTAGCATCTAAGTGAGTAAATGCAGTTGCAGGTGCTGGGTCTGTCAAGTCATCCGCAGGCACATAAATTGCTTGAATCGAAGTAATAGAACCTCTTTTTGTAGACGTAATTCTTTCTTGTAACTGTCCCATTTCAGTTGCCAATGTTGGTTGATAACCTACTGCAGAAGGCATCCGTCCCAATAGGGCAGAAACTTCTGATCCTGCTTGGGTAAAACGGAAAATATTATCAATGAACAACAATACATCTTGTCCATCTTCATCACGATATTCTTCTGCCATCGTTAAACCAGATAAAGCAACCCTCATTCTTGCTCCAGGTGACTCATTCATCTGTCCATAAACCAAAACAGTCTTATCTAATACTCCAGATTCTTTCATTTCAAAATATAAGTCATTCCCTTCACGAGTTCTTTCACCCACTCCGGCAACAACAGATAAACCACTATGTTCTGTAGCAATATTGTGAATCAATTCTTGGATAACAACAGTTTTACCAACCCCGGCACCACCGAACAATCCAATCTTTCCACCTTTTGCATAAGGACACAATAAATCAATAACTTTAATTCCTGTTTCCAGAATTTGTGAAGTTGTTTGTTGCTCTTCAAAAGATGGAGCCGTACGATGAATTGGACGACGCGTAATCTTTGGATCAATTTCTCCTAATCCATCAATAGGACGTCCTAATACATTAAACATTCTTCCTAAAATATCTTTCCCTACAGGAACCTTAATAGGCCCTTCAGTATCAATCGCATCCATTCCACGAACCAACCCATCTGTTGGACTCATAGAAATACAGCGTACACGATCATCCCCAATATGATTCGCAACTTCAACAACGATTACATCATCCTCATAAGGGATCTCAATTGCTGAATATAATGCTGGTAACTCCTGTTCAAACTTAATGTCCACAACAGGACCGATTACTTGAACCACCTTACCAATATTTTTACTCATTTCACTACCTCCTGTTATAGAGCATCCGCACCAGCTACAATTTCCGTAATTTCTTGGGTAATCGCAGCTTGACGAGCTTGATTATATTGCAATAATAAACCATCTGTTAATTCCTGAGCATTATCCGTCGCATTCTCCATTGCCATTCTACGAGACGCATGTTCACTCGTTTTCGCTCTCATAAAAGCACTATAAGTCATACAACGAATATACATTGGAATCAATTCATCCAAAATCGCTCTTGGACTTGGTTCAAACAAAACTTCCTTCATCAGTTTTTGTTTCTGAGCCACTATAGGCAACAATTGCATTGTTCTCGGTTCAAAAGAAACAGAATTCACAAACTCAGTAAATACAATACGAATTTCTGATACTTCCTGGTTTTGATATAACTCCATCGCATCATTAGCAATTGCATTCGCCTCCGCATGAGTAATATCATCAAAACTACTGTAATCCTTCACCAAATGATAACCATTACGATTTGCCCATACAACACCTTTTTGACCAATCATCATCATTGGATCTTCTTTTTTCACATGTTCTTCAATATACCGGAACAAATTCGCATGATACCCACCACAAAGACCTGTATCACCAGTAAATACAATCGTTAATGGTTTATCAAAATTCCGTTTCTTTAAATAGCTATGATCCTGTTCTCCATAAACGGACAAGATTCTAGAAACTGTATCATAAAGATAGTTAGAATACTCTTTATTCTGTTCCATCTTACTTTTTTGTTTCTGCAACTTACTGGTCGCAACCAATTCCATCGCATTCGTAATCTTCATAGTTGACTGAATCGAACGAATCCGCCGTTTGATTGTTTGCATCGACTGACCCATAACTATTCACCCAATGTCATCACAAATTGTTTCGTGAAATCACCTAAAGCATCGATTAAAGAATTTGATAAATCTTCTGTTATCATTTTCTTTTCTCTTAATTCATCCATTAGATTCTTATGATTGCTCTCCATATAACGCAACATATCGGCTTCATACTCTCTCACTTTATCCACAGGAATATTCTTCAAGAAACGTTTATTTGCCGCAAACAAAGAAACTACTTGATGTTCTACCGTCATAGGAGAGTATTGACCTTGTTTCAATAATTCTGTCAAACGTTCTCCATGATCCAAAGTTGCACGCGTTGCTGCATCTAGATCAGAACCAAATTGAGCAAAAGATAACATTTCCCGATATTGAGCCAATTCTAGTTTTAAAGAACCAGAAACTTGTTTCATCGCTTTAATTTGAGCACTCGCACCTACACGAGAAACACTTAATCCACTATCTACAGCAGGACGAACACCACTATTAAATAATTCAGTCTGTAAGAAAATCTGTCCATCCGTAATAGAAATTACATTGGTTGGAATATAAGCAGAAATATCTCCTGCTAATGTTTCAATGATAGGCAGAGCCGTCATTGATCCACCACCCAATTCATCAGATAATTTAGCAGCCCGTTCCAACAAACGACTATGTAAGTAGAAAACATCTCCAGGGTAAGCTTCCCGTCCAGGTGGACGACGTAACAATAAAGACAAGGTACGATATGCAACTGCATGTTTACTTAAGTCATCATATACAATTAAAACATCTTTCCCTTGTTCCATCCATTCTTCACCCATTGCACATCCTGCATATGGTGCAATATATTGAAGAGGAGCCAACTCACTTGCTGTACTTGCAACAACCGTTGTATATTCCATCGCACCGTGTCGTTTCAATTTTTCTACAATTTGAGCAACTGTTGAAGCCTTTTGCCCAATTGCTACATAGATACAATACATATTTTGATCTTTTTGATTGATAATCGTATCAATCGCAATCGCTGTTTTACCTGTTTGCCGGTCCCCAATAATCAACTCACGTTGACCACGACCAATAGGAATCATTGAGTCAATACTCTTAATTCCTGTTTGAACAGGCTGATATACAGATCGACGTGTCATAACTCCTGGAGCAACACGTTCAATCGGACGGAACTTCTCCGCCTTTATTTCACCAAGTCCATCAATTGCTTGACCTAACGCATTAACAACCCGTCCTTTCAAGCAATCACCAACAGGAACCTCAACAATTCTTCTTGTACGAGTAACCTCGTCACCTTCTTTAATCAAACTATCAGAACCCAAAAGAACAACACCAACATGCTCTTCCTCAAGATTCATGACCATTCCATAAACATCATGCGGAAATAACAATAACTCTCCAGCCATTGCATTTTCCAAACCTTGAACTAACGCAATACCATCACCAACGGTAATGACATAACCTACATCCTTGGTTTCAATTCGATCTTCATAGTGTTTAATCTGATCTTTAATTAACGCACTAATCTCTTCAGGTTTTAACGCCATACCCATCACCTGCTTTCCTTTAATAATGATGTCCGCAACATCTCCATACGATTTTTTAAGGAACCATCAATAACCTTGTCATCAACCACAATCTTAGCTCCCAAAATCAAACGGTCATCCAATTTTGTTTTCAATTCCACTTTTTGATTCAATTTTTTAGAAACTGCCTCTTCTAACATCTGCACTTCACTTCGATCCAAAGGATATGCACTATATACAACACCTTCTTGAATTCCTTTTGATTCATTACACATTCTATGAAATGCTAATGAAATCTCTTGTATATAGTTGATTCTTCCTTTATCTACCAATAATCGTAAAAAGTTAAAAACAGGACGATCCAAAGAAGCAAATACTTGTTCGATAATCGACTTCTTTTCTTCTTGTTCTATTTTTGAGTGACTTAAAATACGAATGATTTGAGGATTCTTTTCAATCACTTGTTGCACCAGATCCATCTGCTGTTGCCACAAATCAATCTTATTCTCCTCTTGAGCCAGTTCAAATAATGCCTCTGCATATCTTGCTGTTACACTATTCATCCGCATTCATTCCTTCAACAAACGAAACAATAGACTTCCGATTCTGTTGTTCATCCGCCTGTTCTTTCATCAGTTTTTCTGTAGCTAATAATGCTACATCAACAATCTCTTTTTGCATTCCTTGTCTCATTTTATTTTGTTCAAAAGCAATCTCTTCTCGTGCACTCTTCAACAGTTGATCTGCTTGCTGACGTCCATCCCGGATAATAGATTCTTTGATGATTTTTCCTTCATCTTTTCCTTTTTCTACAATATCCTTCGCTTTATAACTTGCTTCCGTCAACTTTTGCTTAGCCGTTTTCAAATCACGATTCGCTTCCAGTTTTGCTGCTTGCGCTTCTCTTAATTCTTTTTGGGTCAGTTCTGACTTCTTCGCTAGGTATTCCCTAGCAGGATTCCATAAGAATCGATACGCTACATAAAATAGAATTCCACTTGAGCACAATTGAACAATCATTGTCGCTAGATTAGGAAACAGTTTCTCCGCTACATCAAACGTAATTCCCATGATTATTCACCTCCGTACCATCTTTGGCAACTGCGACTTATTTGAATACGAAGATCAATAAAATAGAAATTAACATACCATAGATGGCACAAGTTTCCGCTAATGCACATCCTAGGATCAATGTAGAACGAACTTGTCCTACTGCTTCTGGGTTTTTACCAACTGCTTCAACTGCCTTACCAGCAGCGAAACCTTGTCCAAGACCCGTCATCATACCAGTCATAATTGCTAAACCAGCACCAATTGCTACTAAACCTCTTGCTAAATCCATATTCACTTTTCCTCCTTATATATATGGTTTTAATCAACAGCGGCTTTATTACCCGCCAAAATCGTCGTCAATGAAATAAAGATAAACATCTGGATAAATCCGGCAAATACATCAAAATATGCATGTAATACCGGCGCAACCAATGGACCTATAAAGTTCACCCGTCCAATTAATGGAATAAATGAACTTACATATCCTGTAAAGACATAAACCAATGTCATCAAAACGCTTCCAACCAACAAGTTTCCAAATAGACGCAATGACATGGAAACCAATGGTGCAATTTCACCAAAAATATTGACTGGCAAAAATAGAAACACTGGTTCTAAGAACCCTTTCAAGTATCCCTTAACTGTATTGGCTTTAATTGATACTCCCTCAATAATCAGCCAAGAAATCAAAGCTAATGATAAGGTAACTGAGAAATTACTCGTTGGTGTAGGCAATCCTAATAAACCAATCAAATTCGCAACTGTTAAATAACAAGCTAACGAACCAATATAAGGGCCAAAATTCTTCTTAAATGGTTCCCCCATATTTTCACCAGTAAAGTTATCAATCATACTCACCAACAAAATACCAACATTCGCAATCCCTTTTGGAGCCTTAGCAGGATCAGACTTCTTAATTTGATTTCCAATATAAATCATCAAGGAACAAAGGACCACCAGAATTAGCAGAATCACATAGACTTCTGCCTGAATTTTGATTACCACTCGCTACAACACCTTCTTTCTTATTCCTTCTACATACATTACTACTTTAAACAACATAAGTGCTACGAATACTGCCCAAACATTACAAATTTCTGGACGGTACACTGCAAATAACAATGGAATAAATAAACAGGCAAAACGAATGAGATAACCGATCGCAAAACGAATCACATTCATCTGTTGATTTAATACAATCATTGTCATCTGCAAAGTCAATAATCCATAATTAACCAAAGAGGCTAACGTCCCAATAACAATGCCTAAGCTAATTCTATAATCAACCAACAAGGATACGATAGACATGATTCCTGCAATCAATAGCGTCCTTAATAAATACTTCTTCTCATCATTTTCTAGCATATTACACCTTCGTCATTTGATATAAATAAGCAAACGCCAGAATGGTTCCACTGAAAACCCCAATCACAATTCCAATCGGAGTGATTGCAAGCCATTGATCAGCTAAATAACCAATTCCAGTACAGGATAAGATCATAAAAACGACCATAAATCCCAAATGTAAAGCACTCATGAAAGTTTTCATCTTATTTGGTACCAAAGATGCGATCACCAGCATCTCCAAGTCCAGGAACAATATATCCTACTTCATTCAGTTTTTCATCCAATGCTGCTAAATAAATATCAACATCCGGATGATTCTTCTCAATGAGACGAACACCTTCTGGTACTCCTACTAAACATACCAGCTTGATTTGTTTTGCTCCTCTTGACTTCACTAGAGTAATAGCAGCATCTGCACTTCCTCCAGTCGCAAGCATTGGATCTACCACCATCACAACCGCATCCTCTAAGTTTTTAGGGTACTTAGCAAAATACTCATGTGGCAATAGAGTTTCTTCATCACGATACAATCCTACATGACCAACTTTAGCAGTCGGTATCAAATTCAAAATACCGTTTACCATTCCCAAACCAGCTCGTAAAATTGGTACTAAAACAACATCTTTAGAGATTTGTTCCGTCACACATTCCCGTATTGGTGTTGTTACCGTTACTGATTTTGTCGGTAAATCCCTCGTTACTTCATAAGCCATCAACCCTGCGATTTCATCTAAATTCTGACGAAAATCTTTCGTAGAAGTATTCTGATCTCTCATGATTGCTAACTTATGTGTAATCAAAGGGTGATTTAATACATGTAACATTCTTCTTGCTCCTTTCAAAATTGATCGGTTAATTCACGTACTTCTTTTTTCACCTTATTTAATCGTTCCACATCCTCCGGATGATGTAAAACTTCAGAAATCCACATCCCAATCTGATGGAATTCCTTTTCTTTATATCCTTTTGTGGTCATCGCAGGACTTCCCAAACGAATTCCACTCGTATAATAAGGACTCTCCGTATCAAATGGAATACTATTCTTATTACATGTAATTCCAACACTATCCAATAGTTGTTCCACTTTCTTACCAGTTAATCCTACCGAAGCTTTTGTATCTACAAGCACCATATGATTATCGGTTCCACCACTTACTAACCGAAATCCCTCAGCACGCAACGTATTCTCTAATTCTTTTGCATTCTTAATCACTTGTTTCTGATATTCCACAAACTCTGGTTGTAATGCTTCATAGAAACATACTGCCTTTGCTGCAATCACATGCATCAAAGGTCCCCCTTGGATACCTGGGAATACCTTTTTATCTAGCACTTCCGCAAACTCTTTCTTACAGAGAATGATACCACCGCGAGGTCCCCTTAACGTTTTATGTGTCGTACTGGTCACAAAATCTGCATAAGGTATGGGACTCATATGTAAACCAGCCGCTACAAGACCAGCAATATGTGCCATATCTACCATTAAATACGCTCCAACCTCATTCGCAATTTCACGGAATTTATCAAACCGGATTTCTCGAGAATAAGCACTCGCACCCGCTACAATCAACTTTGGTTTTAAATATCTCGCCAAACACAAGACTTCGTCATAATCAATCATTTCCGTTTCTGGATCCACTCCATATCCAAAGAAATCATATGTCTGCCCAGAAAAACTCATTTTATGACCATGTGTTAAATGCCCACCAGCATCCAAACTCATCCCAAGCACACGATCATGAGGTTTCAAAATTGCCTGATACACTCCCATATTTGCCTGCGAGCCAGAATGCGGTTGCACATTCGCATGTTCACACCCATAAATTTCACACAGCCGTTTACGAGCAATATCCTCAACAACATCCACATTGACACAGCCTCCATAATATCTCTTGCCAGGATATCCTTCCGCATACTTATTTGTCAAAATGCTACCCGTCGCCTCTAATACATCATCCGAAACAAAATTCTCTGAAGCAATCAATTCAATATTATGTTTTTGCCTCTTCTGTTCTTGTTCAATCGCTTGTTTGATTTCTAAGTCTTTCATATAGAAACCTCCTTTTCTACTTCAGATATCGTTCCATCTGCAAGCTAGTAATTTCACCCTCACGCAACATTCGATATTGATCCGTTGTAATATCAATAATCGTACTTGGTGTCGTACCTTTACTTTCTCCCATAACAATTGCTGCAATTCTTCCATCTAACTGTTCTAATACTTCTTGAGTATTTGTGCCACTAGGATGGTTAGATAAATTCGCACTTGTTACAAGCAACGGTTTCTTAATTTTCTCAATCAAGGCAAGAATATAATCATCCTTCGGCATACGAATCGCAATCGTATCTTTTCCATTGGTCACAAAATCAGGAATAATCTTTTTCTTCTTAACTACAATAGTTAAAGCTCCTGGCATCAAATGATGAATCATTGATTCATAACAAGGTAATACATCCGCAACCGAATGAATCTGTTCTAGACTACTCACCATCATCGGAAATGGTTTTCCTTCGTCCCGTCCTTTCGCTTGTTTCATTTTTCTAATTGCCAATTCATTGTCATAACAAACTGCTACACCATACACCGTATCAGTAGGAAATGCCACAACCTCTCCTTGTTCCAACAAATGTATTACTTCATCCAGTTGTTCCTTATTCAACAATCTTGTTTCCATGGAATTGCCCCTATCTTGTGTCTTATTCTATCATATCCACCTAGTAAAAGTAAAATAGAAACAGTTTTAACAATCGTTCAGATTTTCTATTTCCCCATGAACACTTCTTGTAGCCAAAAGCTGCCTTTTGGCTTCACTGTACAAGTTTCTTTCACCAACTCTCCACGGATACAGGTTCCATTCCCTTGCTTTACTACTAAAGTTAATATTCCATCTTGATACCGTGCTTTGATACCATCACTTTCAAACAATTCTAAATGCTCTGCAATTAATACTGCATAATACTGATCATCCACACGATCACTCAACATCTCAAATGTATCTAACATCTGTTGTTTGATTTCAATTAAGTTATCTGTTGTCATATCCCCATAAATTTCATATCGTATCACATAAGTCCTTGCCATCACTGCTCCTGTCAATAACAACGTCCATATACTTATGACTATCCAATATTTCTTCATAAAAAAAATTCACCCTTTCTGTTTCCATCATGGGCGAATTCTCTTACTTTATACATTATGATAGATAAATAACATCCGATCTTTTTGATTTAAATCTTTTAA
>JAQXZJ010000122.1 GCA_029227155.1 Erysipelotrichaceae bacterium | reverse complement strand
CATTCAATTGTGGGCTTTTATGTTGATAAAAACATAGATTCAGATGAAGATGCAAATCAAGAAAGAGTTTTACCGTTCCAAGTAGCGTATGCTGTCTCTATTCATAAAGCACAAGGACTTGAGTATAATTCAGTTAAAATTGTTGTTTCTAGTGAAATTGAGGAACAAGTTACTCATAATATTTTCTATACTGCAATTACTAGAGCAAAAGAAAAACTAAAAGTATACTGGAGTCCTGAAGTAATGAAGAAAGTTTATTCTGGATTTGTTGAGGATAAATCAAAAAAGGATGCACATATATTGGCGGGAAAATATAATCTGAAAATACATAAATAGCTATTAATGGCAATGATATTTATCATCCGATAAAAAACATCGCTCAGAGAGCCTTAAAATGGCCAATCTTGATAGAGAATGGTCATTTTATATTTTGTGAGTAATATAATGATTAAATAGTCAAAATATTGTTATTATGATTATTTTGATGATATAATTTAGATAGTCAAAATATCGCACGATATATTCACTATACTTGGAGGTGCTTATGGCTTATTTAAGTTATATGAGAATTTCAACGAAAGAAGAACGTCAGAAGCAAAAGTTTAATAGACAGGAAAAGGCTTTAGCTCAATATGCAAAAGATAACGGTGTTGTTTTTGCTGTTGAATATAAAGAAGATGAATCTGGCAAATCTTTTGACAACAGAAAAGAATGGAAGAAACTGGAATCTTTGGCAAGAGAAGGCGACACCATTGTTTTTAAAGATATTTCTCGTTTTACGAGAGAAGCTCTAAACGGCTATGACAAGTATATGGAGTTGATGAGAAAAGGGATCGAATTAGTCTTTATTGATAATCCAACAGTATCAACATCATATATAAAGGAATTACTTCATGTGGCTGAACAGCAGGATCTAGTTGCTCAGGTATCGTTAGAATCAACGGTTAAGCTACTTTTAATCGTTGAACTTAATCGTGTTGAACAAGAAAGATTAATCTTATCGAAGAGAACAAAAGATGGATTATCTTTTTCGGAAAAGAAACCGGGTAGAGCGATTGGTAAACTTGATAAGATGAGCGAAGAATTATGCGAGGATATAAAAAAATATCTTAGCCAATCGATCGGAAACAGGGAAATCAAAATCTCTGATTTATTAAAGAAACATAATATTACTCGCAATACCTTTGCAAAATACGCAAAAATTATTGCGAGTGAGAATAGATAACAAATTATAATTTGATGGGGTAACAGACGGACAAGAAAACGGATAGAAAAGAAGAAATATTCAATCTGTTATTGGACGCAAGCGAAAAAAGCTTCAGCAGACTGTTTGAAGAACACAGGGAACAGTTCTACTACTGTTCGCTTGTCATGATGGATTGTGCAGTTCCCTGCATTACGGCTTTATCTGAAGAAGCTTATCAAAGACTTCTGGAAGAATATGCAGATGGAGATGATTCATCAAAGGAAGACAGATCATATTACCGTTGGGCATATGCTGAATCTTCATATCTGGGCTTTGGCTATGAGGAATACTTCAATGAAGTTAGCGACTGTTTCTCAAAAGATGTTTCATATGCATTATCGGATACTGAGTTCACGGAACATATAAACGACTGGCTAGAGGCGATGGTCAAGGTCATGAAGACGCTTAAAGAAAAGGGCCTGTTTGAAGGCAGAAGAATCCTTCTTCTTGCTGAACAGCAGCCTTCTGATACAGACTACAACGTAGATAATGCAAGGTATCTGAATGATGAAACACTATTTGGTGCATGGTACAAGGATAATATGGAATAAACAACAAATATTAGTTTGTTCTCTCAAACAATAATTTCAATTTGGTATCAGAAATTAATAGTGATAATAATATGATTTCTTGTTATAAGGGGTTCGACTGAACTTCCGTCAGCTCCACCAGATTAAAACAAAGGATCTATTCATGTGTGAAATAGATCCTTTTTGTTGGTTTGAATTGTAGAATCAACAGGATTGTCTTTCAATCAAAGAACCATTGATGATGATTTCTTCATCAATGAATTTATGATCAGATTCAATTCTCTCCATCAGTTTGGTACAGGCAGTGCTTGCAATCATATCAACGTTACGGTCAAATGTTGTTATCGATGGAATGGATAGGGATGAATAGATATTGTTATCAAAGCCTATGACCTTAACCTGTTCCGGAATAGAAATATTTGCTTTATTCAATGCTTTGATTGCACCGTAAGCGACATTATCAGACATACAGAAGAGACCGTCAAAAGGAAGGACAAATTCCAGAATTTCCTTTGATAAGAACGACTTACCTGATCCGGGTACACCTAATACCCGGGTGTTTGCATTTTGAAGGTTCTCTCGATTAATGAGAATTGGGTTGTTTGTAATAGCGTTTTGACCATACCAGATACCGACTTGTTCAAGAATTTCCTGTGCTCTGAATGGTACAAAAGCAGATAATGATTCAGTAATTAATGTTCTAACAATATTTAAATGGTTTAATCCGATTGGCAATACCTGTGTGATTCCTTTTAGCTGTCTTGAAGAGAAGAACAATGTTTCTAATTCACATTTCTTCTCTCGGGAAATTGTCTTTAATGCTTCTGTATCATAATCCAGTTCTTCTTTACTATCAGCTAAATGAACCAATGTAAATGTACAAAGCTTCATTCTTTGATCCTTTGAGATTAAATCATCTAAAAATTCGCTGCATTCCTGCCTTTGCAGTTCCATATCGTGAGGAATAATTGCTGACCAGTTATTGTTTCTGTTCTGGGATTGCTGCCATTTGGTAATGGATTGAATGCTATCGTGATATCTTCTGGATGAGTTTTATCAACCATCTGCTGAAGATCATGAAAATCATGAAAGTAATTTATATTAATGTTCTGAAAAGGTCTAATAGATCCTTGTTTGAAAAAAATCTTCTTATCAAAAAAAAGAAAAATAATTTATTAGATTTAATAATATTTCTACGTTTTAGCTAATCTATGATTTATATGTAGCATATATGCTATTTGTTCCTACTACAGGAACAAACCCTATTGATTCAAGCATTTCGACTTCATCATAATTACTGACATCAACCAAAAACATCATTTTTTTAGGTTTATTCATTTTAATCGCTGCTTGCAATAATGTTTGCTCATATCCTTTATCTAAAAATTCACTATCTACCCATAGGTCATATGGTTCATTCTTTTCGTAGCAGTATGTTACATCAACATAGCCAATGACTTTCTCTTCATGAATAGCCAAAAAAACTCTAAATTTATCTTTTGCATTAATCACCTTTTCGGCTGTCCAATATGTATCTTTACTATGCTTATCAATGTATTGAGCTTCATATTCTGGAGTTAAAAGTACAATTTCATATTGATATTGGTTTGCAATTTCTTTTTCCCAAGACATCCATTGTTGTTCTTCCTCAAACTTAGCATTTTTAGAGTTTAATACATTGCAAAATAAATTATGCTGAGGATTTATAACAAAATCTAACTTGTATCCTTGATATGCATTCTCAATATAATCAAGCATTTCTCGGATTGATGATTCTTCTTTTGATAATCCAATTAACATTTCTATATACTTTTCATCTGGAAGTATCATCCACACGAATAATCCAGCAATTCTTTCCCCTTCTAGAACAATATATGCTTTTTTGTTTTCTTTTTTTAAAGAATTATATAAATTACCATTATCAAACTCAAAATGAGGGTCTGCAAGATTACTATTGCCAGAAAAACTCTTTATAAATTCTTCATATAAATCAAACGAATAAATCTCTTTTATCACTGGCTGATCCCCCCCTTTAAAAAAATCAAAATTTATCGCATTTTATAAATTGGAATTGTAAGTTTATTCTTATCAATTTTTTTAGCCATAATATCCACACCTTTCTTCAGGATATGTTTTTCTTAAAATAACGATTACAAAATATTAATTGTCGAATTCGATTCTATAGCTCATTCTAATTCTGCTCTCTACGCTAAAGCAAACAGACAAAGATTGAGCTGCTCCAAGCTTTAATGCTTTTATTGTGCCATCAATTTTTGCTGCTTCCTTTATTTTTGCCCCAGAAGCTGATGAGTACATAATTGAATATGTGTCACTCACCAAGGAATTCCTCATACGGCGATCAATTAGATCTTTAATTGTATTGTTGTCCTTGTAATAGATTAGTTCTGGTCTAACAGGATTGTTGTGAGGCTTAAAATGGCTTGAGTGTTCGATCGACAATTGAAGAGACTCGCTTAATTTTCTTTCCGCTTCCATTTCTGCCTTGTCCTTGCCTTTTTTAAGTACCAGTTTACCTTTTTCTTCTTCTGTTTTCTTTTCAAGCATTGTAAAAGAAACACTTACATACTTTGCTCCCAAACAATCGGCAATTCTGAAGAGTTCCCTTACTCTTTCGTCTTTTAAGTAGATTGCATACTGGTTGGACTCGATGTATTCACCAGGGATGTATGGATTGGCAAAATATACGCCTTCTTCTGCTGCGCCATTAATATTCACTTTGAAATGGTCAAAAGAGGAAAGGTATATGTTTATCACATCAATGTCTCTCGCTTCTGTTTTGAAACCATATGAACCTTGGCACACTGGATTATTTTTTCTTTTTTCATCACTTTCAACAATATTAAGAATAGGATATTGATTATAATTTTGAGGAATATCCTCATCAAAGATAGGGCGAAGAGTTTTCAAGTCATATTCCATTTGCCTTAGCTTCTTTGCATCATTTTGAGCCTCAATCCAATTCTTGGCTTTTTTAGCATTTGCGTCTGCCCAATCAGCAGCTGTTTCTGCAGCATCTTTTACCATACCTGCGGCTTCGCCAACTTTTTCTAATGCTACAGGCGTATTCTCTTCAACCCATTTTGCAGCACTATCTCCAGATTCTTTCAATTTGGATAAGATATCTTTCACTTTCCCTTTTTCTATAGGTTTTTCTTCTTGATTTTCTTGTTTTTCAACAATCTCATTATTTACTTCTTTTTCAACATTATTTTCCATTGCAAATCCTCCCCACTTTAGTATTAACGATATCTAGAAAATAGTTTCTATGGATTCGTCATTGAAGGAGGATTTATTTTGTGAATCGATGCTTCTTATCACCATGTGAATACCTCCCGGATGACCATTATAGTATTACTATTATAACAAAAATTAAGAAAAGAAGCATATCGTTTACAACTTGAAAAAGATATCTTAGAAAAGGCAGCCCAAATAAAAAAAAGAAGAGGACATCAATCTAAATGAGCTAACGAACAGAGAAAAGACCATCTTGATTGATGCATTTAATTCTTGTATGTATCATTTTTCATTGGTTAGTTCCATAAATATTCTCCCATATATCAGTTTTATATCAACAAATGATACCAACATTATACCAACAATATATAGTTTCTGATAAAAGAGTTGAACCAGTAATCACGGTTCAACTCTTTTGTTTTATTCTAAATTCGCATGTCGATGAATTAAGTCTTCTGGTTGTTGATTCGTTTTTTCCATTAAGACACTAATTATTGCATCA
>JAQXZJ010000121.1 GCA_029227155.1 Erysipelotrichaceae bacterium | reverse complement strand
ATGATTATCGGAATTCCAAAAGAAATTAAAAATCAAGAATATAAAGTGTCCTTAACACCAGCAGGTGCAATTATATGTGAAAGAGAAGAGGTGTTTAAAAAGGCACATTTGATTGTTAAGGTGAAGGAGTATCAGGAGTGTTACCAGCGGACGTATTAATTATTGGTGGAGGTGTTGTGGGATTTAGTGCAGCGCATATGTCTTTGGGACTTGGTGCTATTGTTTATGTGAATGATGTGGATCAAAAACGTCTAGAATATATTGATCAATGGAGTCAAGGAAGGAAACATACACGGTATTATAAACAATGGAGTTTAATTGAGACAATAAAGCATGCTGATTTGGTGATTGGTGCGGTATTAATTCCGGGGGCAAAAGCTCCAAAGATCGTAAGTGAAGAAATGGTAAAATCAATGAAGAAAGGAAGTGCAATTGTTGATGTGGCGATTGATCAAGATGGCTGTATTGAAACGTGTAATCAAATATCCACGCATGATCATCCAATCTATGAGCGTTTTGGTGTCTTGCATTATACGGTATCAAATATTCCTGGTGCAGTGCCTAGAACATCTACGATAGCCTTATCAAATGCAACATTACCTTATATAACAAAATTAACAAATCAACAAATGAAGGATTTGGTAAATGATTCTCATTTTTTAGCAGGCTTGAATACCTATCAAGGACGCATTACTTGTCGTAAAGTGGCTGAAGCGTTTGAAATGGATTTTGTGGATCCGATTCCGTTGTTTCATCAGGATATAGAGCTTGATTTGTTTACAAGGATTCGTCATTTCATGAAGGGAAAGTAGATATTTTGATAGATATCCTCTATAATAGATGATAAGAAAGAAGAGGGTATGTCATGAAAATATTAGTAACCGGGGGAACTGGTTTTATTGGAAGCCATACATGTGTAGAATTATTAGATTCGGGCTATGAAGTAGTAATTCTTGATAATCTATCAAATTCTCAAAGAGATGTGGTAAAAAAAATACAAACAATTACTCAGAAGACCGTTCATTTTTATGAAGGGGACTGTTGTGATAAACAGATGGTGGAGAAGATCTTTAAGGAACATCATATTGATGCAGTGATTCATTTTGCAGGATATAAAGCAGTAGGAGAATCTGTTTGTAAACCTTTAATGTATTATCAAAATAACTTGATGAGCACATTGACTTTATGTGAAGTTATGAATCAATATGAATGTAAACAACTGGTATTTAGTTCAAGCGCTACAGTATATGGGGATCCTGAAATTGTTCCAATTGATGAGACATCAAAATTAGGTCCAACAACGAATCCTTATGGAACAACGAAACTTTATATTGAGCAGATTTTACGCGATTTGTATGTTTCTGATCCATCTTGGAATATTGCCTTGTTGCGGTATTTTAATCCTATTGGTGCACACGCAAGTGGATTCATTGGAGAAAGTCCAAATGATATTCCAAATAATTTGATGCCTTATATTGTTAAAGTAGCAAACAAGGAATTGCCACAGTTACATGTATTTGGTAACGACTATGATACACATGATGGAACAGGAATCCGTGATTATATTCATGTTGTTGATTTAGCAAAAGGACATATCTGTTCAATTAATAATTTTTTGCTTGAACATGTTGGGGTTGAAGCTTATAATCTAGGGACTGGTTTTGGTTATAGTGTCCTTGATGTTGTACATACCTTTATGAAAGTAAATGATGTGGATGTCCCATATGTAATTGATGAACGCCGTCCTGGGGATATTGCATCTTGTTATGCCAAAACAGAAAAAGCATATCAGGAATTAGGATGGAAAGCAGAGAAAAATTTGAATGATATGTGCAAAGATGCATGGAACTATGTAAAACACTTTAAACTGCAGTAATGCAGTTTTTATTTAGGGAAAGTACATTCTTTCCAGTCTTTATCGTATATAAAATCTACAAATATCGGTTGGCGTAAAGAACCTGATTCAAATCTTTGCATGAACTTTACTCTACAAACAAGATAAGGGTTGATCCATATGACATTTTTTATATCAAATAGTGTTTTTGTGCTTTTATGAAAAGTAGGTAGTTTTGTTTTAGAAGTTAATACTTGTCCGATGTAGATCAGTTGTTGATTACTACATTGTGCTAGAACTAGATGAATCCCTTGTTCTTTTTCAAGATATCCTACAACTACAAAATCATCATCTAAAAGATGTTTTATTTTAATCCATTGTGTAGTTCGAGTATTAGGATGGTATAGGCTATTTTTCTTTTTCGCAACAACTCCTTCCAAATTTTGTTTTACAGTTTGCTGGAAAAGGGAAATACCAAAAGTAGAGATATAACGAGAAACATTAAAATGGTTCGTTTCTTTGATACATTTCGATAATATTTGTTTTCGTTCTAATAAAGGTAAATGAATGATTTCAGTGTTTTGATAATAGAGAATATCAAAAGCTGTAAAGGTTATTGGAGTATTTTGACTTGCTAGCTGTATTTTGAAGGGATCATTTAACAAAGCTCTTTTTTGTACGATAGAAAAGTCAATAGTTCCTTGATGGAAATAATACAGCTCTCCATCTAGAATACAATCACATGTGACTTGTTGGAAAACGTGTTTCATTTCTGGAAATTTAGGAAGTAATTTAACATTTCTCTTGTTACGAATATCTACTGTTTGATTTTCAATATAAATTAAACAACGAATCCCATCCATTTTTAATTCATAAATATAATCTTAATTATCAAAAGCTTTACTTTCTTTTCCAATCAACATTGGTGAATAGTCTTTGTTCATGCTCGTTTTTCTAACTGCTCAACTGATTTAGTAAGTGCTTCCATTAAATTCATTGGTGTGTCTTCTTTCAACTCTTTTGTTGAGACAATTTCTTTTCCATGAATCTTTGCCTCTATTACATTACGAAGTTTTTCTTGAAAGGTATCATGATATTTGGTTGGATCAAAAGAAGATTTCATTGCTTCTAATAATTGTTTTGCCATTTTTAGTTCAGCGCTAGATACTTTTGGATGTTTGATATCTTTTGGTAGTTCTACAATTTCATCATTATAAAATAAAGTTTTGACTAATAAACAGTCTTTGGCTGGTACGATTGCTACTAATGTTTCTTTTGTTCCAATGACACATTGTCCAATCGCAACTACTTTCATGCTTTTTAAAGATTTATATAACAATTCATAAGCTTTTGTACCTGATTGATTGGGGATCGCATAATAGTTTTTCTCATAATAAAGATCATCAATATCTTCTAGTTGAGTAATATGTAGGATTTCAATGGTTCGATCTTTTTCTTCTTTTAATGATTCCATTTCATCATCACTGATGAGAACATATTGATCTTTGGCATATTCATAGCCTTTTATGATATCATCCTTTGTAATATCTTTATTGCAATTGGGACAATATTTTTTATAGCGAACGCGTTCTTTGGTTTTTTTACATAATTGATGAAAGGTTAGATCGATGCTTTGTGTTGTTCGATATAATTCAATAGGGATATGTACCAATCCAAAACTAATTGCTCCTTTGTATGTGACAGCCATTATGATCACCTCAATAGTAGTATTGTAAAAATGAAATTCTTGTATACGAAAGAAAATATCTTTCATGAACAGTTTTAAAATGGTATATTATATAACATGGGCTAAAAAAGGAGTAAAAAATGAAACATCGTGAAAAGTTAACCTCTCGTTTAGGGTTTTTATTAATATCGGCAGGTTGTGCTGTAGGATTAGGAAACGTATGGCGGTTTCCTTATATTACAGGACAATATGGAGGTGCTGCTTTTGTTCTTGTTTATCTATTCTTTTTAGTAATTTTAGGTCTTCCAATCATGACTATGGAATTTGCGGTTGGAAGGGGTTCTCAAAAATCTTCTTCATTATCATTTGATACATTGGAACCTAAGGGAACAAAATGGCATTTTATCAAGTATTTATCAATTATGGGTAATTATGTATTGATGATGTTTTATACAACTGTTGGTGGTTGGATGTTGAATTATTTTATCAAAATGGCTACAGGGCAATTGGCTGGATTATCAGCTACGGAAACCGCAGCTGTTTTTGATTCAATGCTTGCTTCTCCTTTTGAAAATGTCTTTTTTATGATGCTTGTCACGATTCTTGGCTTCTTTATTTGTAGTAAAGGATTACAAAATGGGGTTGAAAAAGTATCAAAATGGATGATGTCTAGTTTGTTTATCATAATGATAGCTCTTGTCGTTCGTTCTTTTACTTTGCCTGATGCGATCGAAGGCTTGAAGTTCTTTTTGATTCCTGATTTTCACCGGATGATGGATGCGGGGATTTTTGAAGTAGTTTTTGCAGCGATGAGTCAAGCATTCTTTACTTTAAGCATTGGTATCGGTTCTTTAGCTATTTTTGGTAGTTATCTTTCCAAAGAACGTCGGTTGTTTGGAGAAAGTATCAATATTACCATATTAGATACTGCAGTTGCATTATTATCAGGATTGATTATTTTTCCAGCATGTTTTGCCTTTGGAATTGATGTTAGTAGCGGTCCTGGTTTAATTTTTGTTACATTGCCTAACGTATTTACAGCAATGCCTTTCGGTACGTTGTGGGGATCTTTATTTTTTATCTTCCTAAGTTTTGCGTCTTTTACAACAATCATTGCTGTATTTGAGAGTATTGTAGCATTTTCTATAGATTTAGGAATGGAACGAAAGAAAGCGGTTTTGACCCATGGTTTTGCAATATTAATACTTTCTTTGCCTTGTGCATTGGGATTTAATGTACTGAGTCATATTCAACCATTAGGTGCTAATACAACGATCCAGGATTTTTTAGATTTTATTGTTTCAAGCAATTTATTACCAGTGGGTTCTTTGTTATATTTGATGTTTTGTACCCAAAAGTATGGTTGGGGATGGAACAATTTCTTGCAGGAGGCGAATACAGGCAAAGGTATTGCTTTTCCATCAACGAAATGGATGAGAAGATATGTCACAGTTGTTTTATCGATTATTGTGATTTTTATTTTCTATCAGGGATATGCAGAGCGTTTCTCTTATCCATTGAATATTCTTCTTCCAATTGGAATTGTTATTTTTGTTTTGATCATACCGTTTCATGCTTATTTGACTAGTAAAAAATGATTCATTAGGAATACCTCTATTTCATGCGTAATTAAAAGTGAAAGGAGGTTTTTTTATGAGAAAGCTGACAGTTCAAGAATGTCAATTCGCAAAAGGAGGTGCGATTACTCCACAGCTCATCTTAATGTATTTGATGATTGTCGCAGGGGCTACAGGAATCTATAAAGTATTTACATCAAGTACCGGTAAATTAAGTATTACAGGGATTACGTTTCAATGGAATAAATGATTTCAGTTATAAACATCAAATCGAATGTCATATAGTAGGTTAGAGGAGGTGTTTTATTTTGAAACGCTCATTTACTATTACAATGGCGTTCGTATTTACTTTGATGTTTGGTGTTCTTTACATTCAAATCTTTTCTAGTTTCAATCATAAAACGGTTAATGCTCCACAAAGTGTCGTTTATTATTTACAGGTTGGAGTATTTGCGAAAGAAGAAAATGCTAATCGTCGTTTACAGGAATTACAGGGACTACAATTGGATAGCTATATTTTTGAAAAGAAGGAACAGTTTTATGTAGTTACGGGTCTTAGTTTGAATGGAAATGATCGAAAACAATATAAAAGTGTTTTAGATCAGGCTGGTTTAGGGAGCTATGATAAAGAAATCATCGTTAAAGATCAAACGGTAATTCAGAAATGGCAAAAGCAAGAGGTGAAACCAATCTTAGAATTGTTCAGTAAGGAAGAATAAAGGAGATGATCGTATTCAAATAAAAGAAATACCAGAAATGGAGCGCCCAAGGGAAAAAGCTATGCTTTATGGTGTGCGAACGTTATCAAATCGAGAATTACTAGGTATTTTACTACGTTGTGGATATCAAGGGAAAAGTAGTTTGGAAGTGGCAGATGAAGTGCTAAAAATTGCTGGTGGTATTTCTGGATTGCCTCAAATGACTTATGCTGATTGGACACAGATCAAAGGAATCAAGCAAGCTAAGGCAATTGATCTAATGGTTGTATTTGAACTGGTTAGAAGATGTCGTTATGAGCAGGCTAAGCAAGAAGAAATGATTCAATCACCGCAATCTTTGATATCTTGGTTACAATTAGAATTGGGACACTTGAAACAGGAACATTTTCTGGTTGTTTTTTTGAACATCAAAAACTTTATTATTGGCTATCAGACAATTTTTGTTGGTGGGTTAGATCATGCGAATATTCATCCAAGAGAAATATTTAAAGAAGCTTTTTCTAGAAGTGCTGCCAAAATTGTTTTAGTACATAATCATCCTAGTCAAGATGTTTTGCCATCTGTTGCAGATCGTAATGTTACCATTCAATTACAGGAAGTATCAAAAATTATGAATATTCCAATTATGGATCATTTGATCATAGCACAGAATCGATGGTTTAGTTTTCGTCAACAAGGGTTATTAGACAACGATTAAATTCGTTGTCTTTTTCTTTGACAAATTTCGTGGGACTCGACTTTCTTCGTCAAAAATTGGAGGGAATCTATGGTAAAAATACAGCAAGGAGAAGGTGTTATGATTGTAGAAATTAGGGGAAAACAAGATCAGGTACAAGTGAAGCTTTTGAATTATTTGTGGGACAACTGTATGAAACTAATGGAAGAGAAATTAATGAATTTAAAAGAACTTCGGATTGAATCTATCTATGTATATGTTTTATTGCCTATGACGGTTATAGAGATTAGAGAACTGTTTCAAATGGTTCGAAAAGAGGATATCTGTATTGCTAAAATCTCTTATCTGAATCAAGGATCGATGATTGAAACAGTTGATCATATTGGAGTCGGTAACTTTCATTATGATCATGATGTCTTGATTCTAGGTGATATTAGTCCGCATACTTCGTTAACGCTTCATCATGGGAATTTGTATGTGTTTGGTAAAGTCTCTGGAGATATTGAGTTTTTGAGTAAGAAGTCAAAATTATATGCACAAAGGATCGAGAAACTACGAATCAAATTCAATGATTTGCCGATTCAATATGTTGAATGGAAAGAAAACTGTATCTTAGAGTACAAGACAAGAAAGGATAAAGGAAAATGGCAAGATCAATTATGATTACTTCAGGTAAAGGTGGAGTAGGAAAATCAACAATATGTGCCAATCTAGGGATGACATTTGCCCAATTTGGTTTGAAGGTATGTTTGGTTGATATGGATTTAGGATTACGAAATTTAGATGTGATTATGGGGTTAGAGAATCGGGTGATTTATGATATTAAAGATGCAGTAGAAGGAAAGTGTGAATTACATAAGTTATTGATTAAAGACAAACATAGTGCAAATCTCTTTCTATTACCTGCTTGGAAATCATTGGATATCAATAGTTTTCGTTTCGATGATCTAAAACGGGTGATGCAGGCTGTAGATCCTTTATTTGATATTATTTTATATGATTGTCCTGCAGGAATTGATCGAGGATTCTCGTTTGTCTCAAGACTTGCAGATGAAGCACTGGTAATTGTTCAATTAGATACTTCTAGTGTTCAGGATGCGGATCGGGTTATGGGGTTATTATGGAAAGAAGATATTGGTGAAATACAAGTTGTTATTAATCGGATTCAACCAAAACTGATTTCTAAAGGAGTCTCTTTACGTATCAAAGATGTTGTTCAATGGTTGGGGATTGATGTATGTGGTTTGATTTACGAAGATGAATTACAGATGAGTGCTAATAATCGAGGTGTTATGCGAGTGTTAGATGAGCGCTCTTTTACGAATAAAAGTTATTGTGCAATGGCTAGAAAACTATTGGGAGAAGATATTGTTTTACCTAAATTAGAGGAAAATCCCATTAAAAGAATCTTTGGTTGATGAAAACAATTACCGCGTGGATTTGAAGTATGATATACTAAATACGGGGATGGTTAAATATGAAATTAATGGATCGTATTAAGTATTATTTTCAACAGCAGTTACGCTTAAATACCTTGCTGAAAATCTTTGTTATTTTATTGTGTGTCTTTATCATACAGGTTTCATCAGGAATTTATCAGCACTTTTTTTCCTTGTTGAAAAGTATATTTTATCCATTTTTCATTGCCTTTGTGATAGCTTATATTACCCATCCATTATTTTCTTTCATGGAAAGTAGAAAGATCCCAAAAGGATTAAGTATTCTGTTGTTTTGGATTGTTCTTATTGTAGCCATGATTCTAATACTAGTCGTATTGATTCCAATGCTTTATGTAAAAGCCATTGAACTGATGTCTTCTTTAACAATCAGTATCCACTGGATTTCGCAACAACTAGAATTAATTATAGAAGATTCAACATTTGCGTCTACGATTTCAAATTATCTGATTAATTTTCTGAATAATATTGAAAACTGGCTGCCTAATTTGTCTACACTGGTACCACGTGTTATTTCGATGGTTATTAATGGATTAACTTCTATTTTAATTGTTTTTATCATTACTATTTACATGATGATTGACTATGAAAAGATTCATGATGGAATTTTAAAAATTGCGGAAGCCTTATCAGATCATTTGCCAGTCTATATTCGTACCATTGATGAAGTAGTGGGGGTTTATTTTCGATCCTTGCTTATTTTGATGATCATTAAATTTATAGAGTATTCATTCTTGTATTTTTTGGTTGGTCATAAAGACTGGATGATTATTGCTATATTAACAGCTCTTGGATTGATCGTTCCTTTTGTGGGAGCTACGATTGCAAGTGTTATTGGTATTGTAACGGCTTTTACATTACCGTTTCCTAATTTCTTATGTTTGATTGTTGGAATTGTGATCTTATCTAACATTGATGCCTATGTATTAGCACCAATGGTGCATTCGAAGCGTTCCTTGATTCAACCGTTATGGACATTATTTTCTGTTTTTGCTGGTAGTATACTTGCTGGAGGAATTGGAATTTTCTTTGCAGTTCCGGTATTCTTGGCGATCCGTTCAGTAATTCAAACATATCAACAACGTCATTCTCATACCGCTTAGGCGGTATTTTCTTTTGGATATGGTCATAGAATACAACAGGAGTGGTGAATCTATGAATGAACTTGAACGGATTAAACGGCGTATCCATCAAAAAGAAAGTGTACCATCCACTACGATTCATGATTTATTTTTTTCTTTTGTTTATCATTCAATGATTTCTTTTATGGTTATTATATCCTTGATCCTAGGCGGGTTGATCTTAACCAAAACTGATTTAGCTGTTGTAAAAACACAGTTTTCTAATGGAATGATAAAAGTGGGTGACTGGATTCCTTTTGAAAATTGGTTTATTAAGCCGGAAGTTCCGGTTACAACACTACCAATTTTGAATCAATTAGAGGGAAATTATTTTAGTAATGGAACAAATATCGTTTCTTCGATTTCTAATGGAATTGTAGTCTATATCAATCAGGATGCATCCTATGGATATCAAATTATAATTCAAAATGATAACGGAATCCTTGTGACTTATTCCAATCTCAATCAAATTCAAGTGAATTTAGAAGATCGAGTGTTAAAAAACTATATGTTAGGTAGTTATCAAGATAAGTTTTATATGGATTTTTTAGAGGGAGAAACTTATATCAGCTATGAAGAAGCAATGGCCAAGAATTAAGCTTTCTTGGTTATGGATTCCTTATTTCGTGCTGGCGATTCGTTTTCATTTTTTCAGTTTGATCGTATGGACATTTTTTATGATTGCCATTCATGAACTTGGACATATACTTGTAGCACAAATATATAAGGTGCCAATTTCAAAAATATCAATCTATCCTTTTGGAATCCTTGCAGATTTAGAAGATATTGATGATTTTCCTACAAAAGTTGAATGGATGATTGCTTTTGCAGGTCCTTTTTTCCAGATAGTATCCTTCATTCTGTTTAATATTTTTTATCAATATCAATTTTTATCTCTCAATCAGGTCAATTATTTACAAATGATGAATGGGCAATTATTTCTATTTAATCTTATGCCGATTTATCCATTGGATGGAGGACGTATTGTTAGAAGTTTCTTTCATCGAGTGTTGCCGTATAAAAAAGCACAGTGGATGACTTTGGCTGTTTCTGTTGTTATGGCGATTTATCTAGTGCTGCAATCTTGGATCAGTAAGCCATGGTTGCTTATATTTATAGTGCTTTATGTGGGATATATGTATCATCAATTACAAGAAATTGAATTTCAACGGTTACGATTTTATTTTCATCGATTATATCAGGATGTGAATTATGATACAAAAGTACATCGCCATAATGACTTGTATCGGGATAAAAGTAATATTTTAGTTTATAAAAATAGTCGGATTCGGGAAAAGGAATGGTTAAAGCGTTTGTTTCATTCTGTTTGAATGACCCTTTTAAGTGTGATATAATAAACCACAAGGAAGGAAGATGCTAATGAAAAAAATAGGAATCCTTTTATTAACAATATTTCTATGTAGTGTTATGTTGACTGGCTGTAGCAGTCATAAACTTCATGTTTGTTATACGGTTTATCCTATTGAGTATATCTTGGATAGAATTGCAGAAAATCGAATCACGAAGACAAAACTGTCTACGGAAGATCCTATTCAGGTTGCTCATATTATCAGTAATTATAAAGATGAAATTGAGTCTGCAGATCTGGTTTTGCAAATGGGGGAATTGGAACCTTATTGGGGCATTTATTCTAGTGAAATCGCTCAAAGTGATGCGACAATCATTGATTTGACAACAATGGCTGCAATCTATGATTTTAAGCGGTATACAAAAGGGATTGTTTCAGGTAATTCCGTGATTGTAGAAAGTGATTATTATGATGGAACTACGTTTCAATCCATTGATGTTTATTCAAAGGATCCAAATCTTTGGTTAGATCCGATTGCGATGAGTAGTATGTCGCGGACCATTAAAGATTGGTTAGTTGCTAATTATCCTCAAGAAGCTGGTTTCTTTGAGTCGAATTTTAAAGCGTTAGAGGCAGATCTTGTTCGCTTGGATGCAGAATTTAGAGAATTGGATACAACGGATATGAAAATTGTTACGGTAACGCCTAGCTTTGGTAATTGGCAAAAGGCTTATGGAATTGAAGTGTATCCTTTGATCTTATCTCGTTATGGAGCATTGCCTACAGATGAACAATTAGAGATTATCAAACAGCGAATCAAAGATGACAATGTGAAATATATTGCAAAAGAAGCAAATATGACCGAAGAGATGTTGGCGTTATATGAAGAAGTCAAGAAGGACTGTAATTTAAAAGAGATTGCTTTGAGTAATATTTCTACGATTACAGAAGCGGAATTTAATAAGAATAAAGATTATTTAACGATTATGTATGATAATCTGACTGCTTTGGAAAAAATTCGGTAAAAGACATGGGAAACCATGTCTTTTTATTGCTATAATAATAAAGTATCTAGAAATTGGAGAAAGACGATGAAAAAATTACTATTGGTTGATGGAAATTCTTTGGTGTTTCGAGCATATCATGCGACACTTTATGGTCGGATGATGACTACGCGAAATGGGATTCCAACGAATGCTTTATATGGATTTGCTTTGATGCTACAAAAGGCGATTGAGATGATCGTTCCAGATATGATTCTGGTAGCTTTTGATACGGGAAAAAAGACGTTTCGACATGAATTGTATGCAGATTATAAAGGGACTAGAAAAGCGGTTGATGATGAATTAAAGGTACAATTTCCGATTGTACGGGAGTATTTAGATGCGATGAATATTACGCGTTTTGAACAGGAAGGGATTGAAGCAGATGATATCATTGGTACGATTGCTTCATCACATCCTGAATGGAATATTCATATTTTAAGCAGTGATAAAGACTTATTGCAACTGATTGACGAAACAACAAGTGTATGGTTGATGAAAAAGGGGTTAAGTGAAATAGAAGAAATGACCATAGAATCATTGTATGAACGTTATCATTTGGCTCCAAAACAAATTATTGATTTAAAAGGCCTAATGGGAGATGCTTCTGATAATATTCCGGGGATTCCTAAAGTAGGTGAAAAAACAGCTTTAAAATTATTAGAGCAATTTGGTAGTGTGGAAGAACTATTAGCAAATACGGATCAATTAAAAGGAAAATTAAAAGAGAATGTGGAAACATATGCTGATCAGGCACTTTTATCAAAGCAATTAGCAACGATTCAAACTGCTTGTGAGATTGATTTATCAGAAGTTTCTTTGGATTATCAAGCAGAAATTCAAAAACAATATGATTTCTATAAGAAATACGATATGGATTCGTTTTTGAAGAAACTGGAATTTCCTACCACTCAACAAAAACAGCAATGTACTTATCGCAAAGTATCTGGTTTTTCCAATGATGAATTACCTGATTTCTGTGCTCTTCATGTAGCAAGTGATTACAATGGTGATATTCGTGGTTTTGCGTTATGTAGTAATCAGCAATGTAGCTATATAGAAGCTAGTGATGCGATTGATTCTTTTGCATTTATGCTTTGGCTACAAGATGAAACGAAGGTTAAGATCGTATATCATATCAAAGATCTACACCATTTATTTGCGAAGCATCAATTGCCATTAATTAAAGGCGCTTTTGATCTTATGATTGCTAGTTTTTTGACCAAAAGTCAAAGCGATCATTGGCAATGGCATTTAGAACAAAACAATATTCAGTTTTCTTATACTTTAGAAGATGTCTATGGAAAAGTGAATAAACCGAATGAAATTGATTTAGATAAAGAGTGTCAATATGCTTGTGAACAAGCAATGGCATATAATCAACTTTATGAACCAATCAAAAAAGAAATGGAACAATTCCATTTAACATCGCTTTATGAAGACGTAGAACGTCCATTAGCTGATGTTCTATTTGATATGGAAAAAGCAGGTATTCGAATTGATCAAGAAATCTTAGATGAAATCGCAAATGACACGCATCAGAAAATAATGGATATTTCACAAACAATTTATGATTTGGCTGGGGAAACATTTAATATCAATTCTCCTAAGAAGTTAGCTGAAATCCTTTATGATAAATTACAGCTTCCTGGTGGTAAAAAACGATCAACGGCAATTGATGTATTGCAAAAATTACAGGGTACGCATCCAATCATTGATTCTATTATGGAATATCGAAAATATCAAAAATTGTATAGTACGTATGCAGAAGGTTTGAAGAAATATATTCATGAGGATGGAAAGATTCATACACAGTATAATCAATGTATTACGCAAACGGGACGTTTGAGTAGTACAGATCCGAATTTACAGAATATATCGGTACGAAATGATGAAGCTCGTAAGATTCGCAAGGCGTTTATTCCTGAAAAAGATTGTGTTTTGATGGCAGCGGATTATTCTCAGGTTGAATTACGGATCTTGGCACATTTGGCTGATGAAAAACAATTAATCGAGGCTTTTTGTTCGAACTTGGATATTCATACGAAAACAGCGATGGATGTTTTTGATGTCAGTCAAAATGAAGTGACAGCAAATATGCGTCGGAAAGCAAAAGCAGTAAATTTTGGAATTGTATATGGAATCAGTGATTTTGGTTTATCGGAACAATTGCAGATTTCACGGAAAGAAGCACAAAGTTATATCGATCGTTATTTTGAAAGTTATCCTGGTATTCAAAGGTATATGAGTGAAGTAGTTCACTTTTGTGAAGAGAATGGTTATGTGACGACGATGTTAAATCGAAAACGGGACATTCCAGAAATTAATGATAAGAATTACATGGTTCGAGAATTTGGCAAACGCGCAGCAATGAATGCTCCGGTTCAAGGAACGGCTGCAGATTTAATTAAGGTTGCGATGATTCATATCCATCAGAGAATGAAAAAGCAACAATTGAAATCACAAATGATCTTACAGGTACATGATGAACTAATTTTTAATGTAGTAAAGGAAGAATATGATGTTATGAAAGAATTGATTGAATATGAAATGGAACATGCTTTTACATTACAAGTGCCATTGATTGCAGAATGTGTATCGGGTTCTTCCTGGTATGAGGCGAAATAATGCCAGAGCTTCCAGAAGTTGAGACTGTTGTTCGGACGCTTGAATATCAATTACAACAAGCTAAGATTCAAACGGTTCAAGTAATATATCCAAGAATTATTGAAAATAAAAGTGTATCTGAGTTTGAAAAAGCATTGATGAATGAACAATTTTTGCATTATCGTAGAAAAGGAAAGTATTTGATTTTTGAACTAGAGCGTCATATCCTTGTTTGTCATTTGCGAATGGAAGGAAAGTTTTATGTAGAACCGGATTTATCATTACAAGATAAACATACCCATGTAATCTTTACATTACAGGATGGGCGTTATTTGATGTATCACGATGTTCGTAAGTTTGGTCGTATGTATCTGTATGAAAAAGATGAACCTTGTTATTGCCTTGAAAATTTGGGCTTAGAACCATGGGATGATGAATTAACTGTTTCCTATTTAAAACAAAAAATGAATAAAAGAACAATGTTAAAGCCGTTTTTGTTGGATCAGTCGGTGATTTGTGGAATTGGTAATATTTATGCAAATGAAATCTGTTTTGCATTGAAAGTGCGTCCAGATACGTTGGTTTGTACATTATCCGATCAGAAATTAGAATTATTGATCAAAGAAACTAGACGAATTTTATCTCAAGCAATTGAAGCAGGTGGAACGACGATTCGAAGTTATACTTCTTCTTTGGGAGTCAATGGACGATTTCAGCTTTCTTTGATGGTTCATGGAAGAAATCAACAGCCATGCAAACAATGTGGTACAACCATTGTTAAAACAATGTTAAAGGGAAGAGGGACATATTATTGTCTTGGGTGTCAAAAATGAGAGTAGCTATTACAGGGTGTATTGGTTCTGGAAAATCAACGGTTTTAAAAATGTTGCAGGATATGGGGTATCCATGTCTGAGTGCAGATGAAATCAATCGGCAGTTATTACAAAAGAAGGAAGTACAGGATCATATTTGTTCAATATTAGAATTGACAACGTTTTCTATTGAAGAAATGAAAACGAAGATGTTTCAATCTACGGAAAAGAAAAAGGAAGTAGAAGTATATTTACATCCACTTATTTTGGATCATATCAATCAACATAAGACAACAGGTCTGCAATTTGTTGAGGTGCCATTATTATTTGAATGTGGATGGCAGATTTATTTTGATCGGACTGTCGTTTGCGTTTGTGATGATAGGGTCGCAATGGAACGTTTGACGCAAAAAAGAAATATGGATCTACAAGATGCGAAACAAAGACTCGCTTGTCAAATGCCAAGTGAAATGAAAATGAAACTTGCAGATTATGTCATTTATAATAATGATAGTGTTTTCATTCTTGAGCAACTTGTGAAAAAACTCGTAATTGACTTGAATGAAAAAATGGAATGAGATATAATGCTCGAGGAAAGAAAAGGAGGGATTTGAGTATGGAGTTGAAGGCAAATGATTATTATCGTATTGAATGTCAAAGCTCATTATCAGCGACAGAACTCTTTTCTTTATCAGTTTTATATGCGCCATTTCTTTCCCCATTAGCAGGAAAACTCTACTATTTTCTGATATCAGAAGCGAATCATATGGCTACTCCTTTAAAACATGAAAGGATCTGTTCGATCTTGAATGAGTCTATCATTCATATTGAACAAGCCAGAGGACAGTTAGAGGAATTATTGTTAATGAAGACGTTTTATCGAGTACAGGATGAGACGGAATATTATATTTATCAGATGAAGATGCCGCTATTACCATCTGAGTTTTTAAAACATGATGTATTTGGACGGATGTATGCACAGTTTGTTGGTTTACAGCAGTATGAAGTAACTAAACAAATGTGTATTCATCCAGATGAAAGAAAAGAGCATTATGATGAGATTACTAAACCATTCCAGAACCGTTTCTTATCAAACTGGGATCAACAGAAGGAACACGAGTTTCAGAATTTACGTCCACAAAACAAAGATAATGGTTCTTTTGATTTACCAATTTCTTTCGATTATGATCTATTCTTAAAAGATTTATCGTATTTAGCTGTTCCAGCGAGTGCTAGAACGAGTCAATCTTTAAAAGTGATTGGTGAGTTGGCTACAATTTATGGAATCGAACCGAAACGAATGGGCATATTAGTGAGCCGCAGTATGAATCTAAAAGATAAAACCTTAGATGAACAGCGTTTACGTGCCAAATGTCGGAATGAAAAGAGTGCTTATGTCAATCCGAATCTACCTAAAACAAAATATGATGTTGCACCTGTTCAGTTTTTGCAACAAATACAAAATGGAGTACCTGTTACAGCAAGTGACACTCGATTATTAGAAGATTTAGTAAGAACGATGAAACTTTCTCCTAGTGTTGTGAATGTTCTTGTTGAGTATGTATTGAAGACTTATGATATGAAACTAACACGAAGTGTAACGGAGAAAATCGCGGCTACATGGGTTCGATTGAATATTAATTCTGTGGAAGATGCGCTTACTTTAATTCAATCACAAACAATCAAAAAACAACCGTCTTCTCATAAGAAAGAAATAATTCCAGATTGGTATAATCAGACACAAAAGGAAGAATCTGTATCGAATGAGAAACAAAAAGAAGATTATTTAGCTAAAATACGGAAAAAGGAAGGTAACTCATAATGGAAAAATTAAATGTTGTGATTCATTTAGATCCAGATCAAGTTGCCAAACGTCAAGAATTGTGCCATCAATTACACAAAGATCCGGATATTCTTGAATTTTTACGGCAACATCAATTACCGCTTGAATTTATCCAACGTTATGTTGGAAAATTAGATACCTATCGACAAATGAAACAAACTTGTCGTATGTGTAAGGGATTAGATGATTGCCCATATGGTATTAAGGGTGAATACCGTGATCTTGCTATTTCCAATGGAAAATTAGTACAGGAAGTAAAGAAATGTCAATATCGAATGAATTATCAGAAGCGATTTGTTCATTTGAAGCAATATGTCATCAATCATTTAAGAGAAGAACTATATGAAACGAGTGTTTATCGGATGGATGCTGAAAAAGAAACTGGTGAATATTTGGCATTATGTAGTCAATTAATTAGCTGGTTGGAGCATCCTAATAAAGGACTTTATTTCTATGGTGGCTTTGGAGTTGGTAAAACGTATCTTGCAAGTTGTTTATGTAATGATTTTGCAAGAGAAGGAAAAGAGGTTGCCTTTATTAATTCCAGTGAATTTTGTAATGAAATGAGAATGAATTGGAATCAGAGTGAACGATTGTTTACAATTATTCAACAGATGAAACAGGTTGATGTGTTAGTTGTTGATGATGTTGGATCGGAAATAGTTACGAATTGGGTGAGAGATGAATTGTTATTTCCGATTTTAGATGATCGAATGGGAAATAAGAAACTTACATTGTTTACTAGCAATTATAACTATGATGAATTGCTTCAACACTTTATGTACAATAATAAAGGTGAGAAAGATCAGATCAATGCAATGCGTTTAATGGAGAGAATTCGATCGAGTACAGATCTGATTCAAATAAATGGAAAGAATCGAAGATTCTAGGAGGCAAATATGTCACATAAGATTGGGATTTTAACTTCTGGTGGAGATGCACCAGGAATGAATGCGGCGATTCGTGCTGTTACACGCTCAGCATTAAAGCGTGGTATGGAAGTATATGGTATCATTGATGGTTATAAAGGATTAGTGGAAGGGAAAATTATTCCTTTAGAACGGGGAAGTGTATCTGATATCATGGTTCGTGGAGGCACGATTTTAGGCTCTGCAAGACTTCCAGAGTTTAAACTAGAGGCAGTTCGTCAAAAAGCGGTAGAACAGTTGCGGAGTTATGGTATCGATTCTCTTGTAGTAATTGGTGGAGATGGTTCTTATCGTGGTGCTTTGGAATTGACGCATATGGGTATTAACTGTATTGGTATTCCAGGTACGATTGATAATGATATTGTAGGTACGGATTATACAATTGGATTTGATACGGCTTTAAATACGATCGTACAGGCAATTGACAAATTAAGAGATACTTCTAGTAGTCATCATCGTTGTTCTGTTGTGGAAGTAATGGGAAATCATTGTGGTGATTTAGCATTATATTCTGCGATTTCTTGTGGTGCAGAAGTCGTGATTACACCGGAAATGGGATACGATGAAGAAGAAGTTTTAGAACGGTTACGTTATTTAGAACAAATAAAGAAGAAAAGACATTCCATTGTGATTTTAGCGGAAAAGATTACAGATGCTGATATGTTAGCGAAAAAGATTACTTCAGCAACTGGTTTTTCAGGCCGTGCTACGGTTTTAGGACATATCCAACGTGGTGGTTCACCTACTCCACAAGACCGTGTATTGGCTACGAAAATGGGGGATAAAGCAGTTGAATTGATTGACAATGGAGAAGGAGGAAAGTGTGTTGGTATCATCAACAATGAAATTGTTGGTGTTGATATTGAACAAGCATTAACCTCCCCTAAGAAATCGAGAAAACAGTTATATGAAATGTTTGAACGTTTAGTTTAAGGAGAAAATATGAGAAAAACAAAAATTGTATGTACCATTGGTCCTAAAAGTGAATCAGAAGAGATGTTAAAAAAACTCGTTCATGCTGGTATGAACGTTGCTCGTTTAAACTTCTCTCATGGTGATCATCAGGAACATGAAAAACGTATTGAAACGATTCGTAAGATCAATGAAGAATTAGGAACGAATGTTGCTATTCTATTGGATACGAAAGGACCTGAAATTCGTGTTGGTCAAATGGATGGTAAAGTTGAATTCTTGACTGGTGATATGGTGGTTGTTACACCAGATGAAGTATTAGGGAATCATGAACGGTTCCAAATTCAATGTCCTGAATTATTCAATGATGTAACGGTTGGAACAAAGATTCTAGTTGATGATGGAAAAATAACATTGACTGTTGTTGAAAAACAAGAAAAAGACATTGTGTGTCGGGTAGAAAATAGTGGAATCATTTCTACTCGTAAGGGAGTGAATGTTCCAAATGTTATTTTGACAATGCCATTTATTTCTGAAAAAGATGAATCAGATATTCGTTTTGCGGCTCAACAAGATTTAGATTATATTGCGGCTAGTTTTGTTCGTCGTGCAGAAGATATTATGGATATCCGTCGAATTTTAGAAGAAGAAGGTAATGATAACATTGAAATCATTGCTAAGATCGAAAACCAAGAAGGATATGATAACTTGGCATCCATCTTGGAAGTAGCGGATGGTGTAATGGTTGCTCGTGGTGATTTAGGTGTGGAAGTTTCCTTCCAATTAGTACCAATTTACCAAAAGAAGATTATTCGCATGGCAAATGAAATTGGGAAACCAGTAATTACAGCAACTCATATGTTAGAATCAATGATCAAAAATCCACGTCCTACGCGTGCTGAAGCAGGAGATGTTGCGAATGCTGTATTGGATGGTAGTGATGCAGTGATGCTTTCTGGAGAAACAGCTGCAGGTGATTATCCGGAAGAAGCAGTAAAAACGATGGCATCGATTGCAGAAACGACAGAACAATTGATTGATTATCAAGGATATGTTCGTCAAGCGACTTCATTAACACGTCGTACAAAGAACGATGCTATTGGGATTGCAATTAGTGAAAGTTGTTTAACATTAGATCATGTAAGCTGTGTTATGGCCTTTACAGAAACGGGTGGTACGCCAAAACGTTTGTGTCCATTCCGTCCAAAATCACCAATTATTGCGGCTACAAACTCTGCACATACGGCTCGTAAACTGGCTGTTTATTGGGGCGTATATCCAGTGTTGGATGATGATATTACAGATGCAAACTTATATGATGAAACAGCAAAGAGAATTGCGGATCATTTAGGAATTGAAAAAGGTAGCACAATGATTATTGCGGCTGGATGGCGTTCTGGTCACGGTAATACGAATACGATGCGTTTTATGGATGTAGAATAAGGGAAAGAAAATTTCCCTTTTCTTTCTTGTGTTGTTGAAACTGTTTGGTTTCTATGATAAACTATAGAAAATTCTAGGAAAAAGAGAGATGTTTTAAAGTCTTGTCAGAGAGGAAGCGGAATTGGTGCAAAGCTTCGTAAGAATAGAAACATTGGACACTTTGGAGATGCTGCCTGGAAAATAGAGTAGAGGCAGTCGTAAATCGGCGTTAACGATTTGAGTGTACAGCAATGTAAACTAAGGTGGTATCACGTGAAAGCGTCCTTAGATGGATGCTTTTTTTATTTAGAAGGAGGACATGTGAGATGGCTGATTATAAAACACCAAGAGGGACTCAGGATATTCTACCTGCGGAAACTAGAAAATGGAATGAAGTAGAAGAATTGATTCGTAGTGTTTGTTATTACTATGGATATGATGAGATTCGGACACCGATTTTTGAAGATACAAAAGTTTTCAAACGGGAAAATGATAGTTCTGATATGGTAAATAAAGAAATGTATACGTTCTCAATTCATCAGGAAGATAGCTTAACCTTACGTCCAGAAGGAACAGCAGGAGTCATTCGTAGTTTTGTCCAACATAAAATGTTTGGTAACATGGAAATGCCTGCAAAATTATATTATATGGGAGAGATGTTCCGTTATGAACGTCCACAAAAGGGTAGATATCGTCAATTCAACCAATTCGGTGTGGAGAATATTGGAGTTAAATCGCCTTTGGTTGATGCAGAAATCATTGCTCTTGGATACAGTATTGTAAAAGCTTTAGGTTTGAGTCAAATTAAGGTTATCGTAAATACCTTAGGAGATGATGAATCTAGAAAGAATTATCGTGAGAAATTAAAAGAACACTTTAAAGATTCGGTTGCAGATCTATGTGGAGATTGTCAACGTCGTTATGAGCAAAATCCATTGCGATTATTGGATTGTAAAATAGATAAAGATCATCCAAGTATGTTAAATGTTCCACGGATGCATGATTCATTGACAGAAGAATCTAAAGAATATTTCCAAGAAGTGTTACAGGCGTTGGATGCTTTAGAGATTCCTTATGAAATTGATGATCGTTTGGTTCGTGGCCTCGATTACTATACACATACTGTATTTGAAGTGGTCTCAACTCATCCGGAATCTGGCTCTCAAGCAACTGTATTTGCTGGAGGACGCTATGATGGCTTAGTAGAGTATTTCCACGGGCCACAAATGAGCGGTGTTGGCTTTGCGATGGGATTAGAACGATTAATGATTCTAGCAGAAGCAGAAGGTATTGAACTTGGTAAACAAGATGGTATTGATGTTTATGTAATGGCATTAGGCAATGTTGGTACAAAACCATTGGAAATCGCTACAGCATGTCGTGCAAATGGCTTTGTAAGTGAGTTTAATATTTTACCTAGAAGTTTGAAAGCACAATTTAAATCAGTGGATCGGAAACAGGCAAAAGTAGTTGTAATTGTAGGAGAAGAAGAATTAAAAGATCATAAAGTAAATGTGAAATGTGTAGCGACACAAACACAGGTAACAGTTGATCTAGATAAAGTTGTTGAAACTGTGGAAGAAATGTTAGAGAAAGAGGGAGAATAGATGAAACGAACACATCATAATGGGGAATTACGTTTATCTCATGTCAACCAAGAAGTAACATTGGTTGGATGGGTTAGTAAAAGAAGGAATCTAGGAGCTTTAGTTTTTATTGATTTAAGGGACCGTAGTGGAATCGTACAGTTAACATTTGATGAATCGATGGCAGAAAAAGTAAAAGAAGTGCGTAATGAATATATCTTACAAGCTACGGGTATCGTTGTTGCTCGTAAGGATGCAAATCCTAAGTTAAAAACAGGTGAAATCGAAGTGAAAGTAACAGATGTTACGATCGTTAATAGTGCAGAAACTACGCCAATGTTAATTGCGGATGAAACAGATGCTTTGGAAGATACTCGCCTCAAATATCGTTATTTGGATTTACGTCGTGAATGCATTCAGAAGAATTTAATCTTACGTCATCAAGTAACTATGATCGTTCGTAATTTCTTGTCTGATTTAGGATTTATTGAAGTAGAAACACCTATCTTATGTAAATCAACGCCGGAAGGAGCACGGGATTATCTAGTTCCTTCTCGGATCAGTAAAGGAAAGTTCTATGCACTTCCTCAATCACCACAATTGTATAAACAATTATTGATGGTTGGTGGTATGGAAAAGTATTTCCAAATTGCACGTTGTTTCCGCGATGAAGATTTACGTGCAGATCGTCAACCTGAATTTACTCAGATTGATATTGAAATGAGTTTTATTGAAGAAGAAGATATCTGGAATTTAGTAGAATCATTGATGAAAGAAATCTTCCGTAAAGTCAAGGGCGTAGAATTGGCTTCATTTGATCGAATCCCATATGTAGAATGTATGAGTCGTTTTGGTAGCGATAAACCAGATTTACGTTTTGGTATGGAACTTCATAATGTTAGTTCTGTATTTGAACATACAACTTTTGGTGTATTTGAACAAGTACTGAATAATCGTGGTATCGTGAATGCAATGGTTGTAAATAATGGTGCAGAAAAGTTCTCTCGTAAAGAATTGGATAAATTACAAGAGTTTGTAAAAATCTATGGTGCTAAGGCATTGGCTTACTTGAAATATAGTGGTGGTGAATGGTCTGGTTCGATTGCTAAGGTTGTAAGTGAAGAGGAAAAAGCGGCTTTGGTTAAAGAATTAGCATTATCTGATCATGATTTGTTATTCTTTATTGCGGATAAAAAACAAATTGCTCAAACAGCTTTGGGTGCTCTTCGCAGTAAGTTAGGTAAAGATTTAGGTTTAATTGATGAAACAAGTTATCGTTTCTTATGGGTAACGAATTTCCCAATGTTTGAATATGTAGAGGAAGAAAATCGTTATGTGGCTGCTCATCATCCATTTACTTCTCCAAATTTAGAAGATGTTGATAAACTAATGACAGATCAGGAAAACTGTTATTCAAGAGCATATGATTTAGTGTTGAATGGATATGAACTATTAAGCGGATCCATTCGTATTCATGATCAAGAATTACAGGAAAAAGTATTTGAAGCAATCGGTATGAGTATGGAAGAAGCCCATGAGAAGTTTGGATTCTTCATTGATGCTTTCCGTTATGGTACACCTCCTCATGGTGGGGTTGGTATCGGCTTAGAAAGATTAATTATGATTCTTGCTGGTACTGATAATATTCGTGATGTAGTTGCTTTCCCTAAAACAGCAAGTGCTTCTGATTTGATGAGTGAAGCACCAAATGTTGTGGATGAAAAACAATTACAGGAATTACATATTTGTACTTTTGAGTAAAAAGAACCTTCGGGTTCTTTTTTGTCGAAAAAATTTGTATGAAATATGTTTGTCAAGAATAGAAATATATTTTTTTTCTGTTAAAATGAAAATGCCTGAGAGGATACATTTTATTTCCTACATGCGATATACGGGAATTCGGACGTTATCTAATGGTGTTGAATGCTTATATTCATATAAGAATCCTAAGATTAGATACAGAATACCCACCTGGTACAACCAGGAAATAATATCGGCCTCTTGGGCTTTTTTTGGCACATTTTAAAAAAAAACATGAAAATATTCGTTTTTTACAAATTTGAGACATAGGACTATACGAAATCAAAAAAGTTTCTCATACTTTAATATGAAAGGAGGGAAACAAAAAGTTTGCATGATTTATATCCTCTTATCATAGCCATATGAATCGCAAACAATCAAAAGGTATTCATCAGGAATACCTTTTTTTACAAAATATAACAAAAAATGAATAGATGATTTGATATTGTAAGATAGAGGTGTTCTTTATGAAATATTATATGGTTGGGTTAAAAGAAGAGTTTGTGCATGTTCAGGATATTATTCGTGATGTTATTATTGATGCGATGAAACGAGAAGATCATCAACAGTTATCCTATCTATTAGAGTTAAAACAAGAAGAATTGACAATGGCTTTTTATGATTATATGCAGGAATGGGAACATGTTCATGCTTTCATGCATACCTTTACTTATCAACCAAGTAATCAGGTTGAAGCGGTGGAAGCAAGAATTACTTCTTATGGAATGGAAATTTCTCATATCAATAATAGCCCGATGTATCGTTGGTTTCGTTATTTCTATGAATATGTTTTAGTGTTGGAAATATCTGAATGACTTGCAAAAAAAAGCAAAGATGGTAAAATATAAACAACAAGGGAGGAATATCGATGGAGTTTGTAATTCAACTTGTTTATTTAGTTATTGGATTGGCTATTGGAGGTGCTCTAGGATTCTATTTTACTCGTAAGCACTTTGAAAAAGAATTAAAAGAAAATCCACCAGTAAATGAAAAGATGATTCGTGCGATGTTCTTGCAAATGGGACGTAAACCATCTGAAGCACAAATCAAACAAGTTATGAAAGCTATGGGAGCTGCAAAGTAACCGTTTAAACACAGTTAATTCTGTGTTTTTTTGTTACAGAATTGTAAGAATTGTGTAAGAAATTAACGGTTATTTCTGTGTTATACTAGGTACGGGTGGTGAGAAAGATGATCAAGAAAATCAAAAAACTACTTTTTAAACTCATTCTGTTGGTTTTTATTCTTCTAGCAGGTATGGTTGGTTATTCCTATTTAGAGTGTAGAGATTTATTAAATGAAAAGCCAGTGTTGAGTATGGTACAACCTTATTGGTCGAAAGAAGGCTATGTGCCGTTTGATGACTTAAATAAAGATTTTGTGAATGCGGTGGTAGCAACTGAAGATAAACGATTTTTTGAACGAAAAGGATTTGATTTTATTGCGTTTACTCGTGCAATGTTAACAAATCTTTATTATCAAGGATTGTATGAAGGGGGAAGTACCATTCCGCAACAGGTTGCTAAAAATTTATATTTTTCACAGGATATATCAATCATTCGTAAAATTGAAGAAATATTTGTTATGTATGAATTAGAATCTAAACTAACAAAAGAAGAAATACTGGCATTATATGTCAATATGAATTATTATGGAGATGGTTATTGGGGTGTAAATGAAGCCTCAAAGGGATATTATGGCATTGATCAATCAGAAATGTCGTTGGCTCAAGCTGCTATGTTAGCTGGTTTACCACAGGCTCCTGCTGTTTATCAATTTAGTACAGGCTTTGAGAAAGCAAAACTTAGACAGGAAGATGTATTGCAGGCAATGACGAGGAATGATTATATCAGTGAGCAGCAAGAAAAAGAAGCGTTGATGGAGGTACTATATTAATGAAAAAGATTAAAATTGGAATCATTGGACCAGGAACTATATCGCATCGGTTTGTAAAAGGTGCGCGCATGGTAAGAAATTGTGAAGTATATGCGGTATGTGGGCGTAGTAAAGAAAGAGCGAATCAGTTTGCTTTGCAATATCAGATCCCATATCATGGGTATTATACTGATTTGATTCGTGATACGAATGTTGATGCGATTTATGTTGCAACACCAAATGAAACACATTATGAAATTGTAAAAGAATGTCTGTTACATGGAAAACATGTATTATGTGAAAAACCAATGGTTACTACTGAAGAGGAATTAAAAGAATTATATGCAATTGCTTATGAGCATAATTTAGTATTGATGGAAGCGATGAAAGCATTGTTTTTGCCTTTAACAGCGAAAGTGAAAGATATTATTGAAAGTGGTGAATTGGGTGAGATCAAGTATTTAGATGGTAAGTATTCTTATAAGAGTGATTTACCAATGGATCATTGGGCATATCATGCAACAAGTGGTGGGGGACTTCGTGATGTAGGAGTTTACCCGTTGGGTTATTTTAATTATTTGATGGATAGTAAGATTGAAACAATTCAAACGATGTCTAGGTTTGCAGAAACGGGTGCTGATGCTTTTACACAAGCAATGATTACTTATGAAAATGGTGTTTGTGCTTCTTTGGTTGGTGGTATTGATGTTCTAACAGAGAATAAAGCAATGATTTATGGTACCAAAGGATATTTAGAAATTGTTAATTTCTGGAAAGCAAGTGAAGCTGTTTTACATAAAGGAGAATATCAAAGAGTGATAAAAGCAGAAATGGTGAGTGATTTCAAATATGAAACGGAACATTTTGTTGAATGTATTTTAAAAGGAGCAAAAGAAAGTCCCGTTATTGGATTAGAAGAATGCTTAGAAATTATGAGAGTTTATCAGAAGAAAGAAGAAGCACAAAAAAATAACTAATGTTAAAAAAGGTCTATAACAGTTAAAAAGTAATAGTCGAAATAAAAACAAAAAGCAGAAGAAAATATGTGAGTACATATAAGAACTTCTGTTTTTTTGGTATAATTGATGGGTTTTATATCAATAACACTGAAATACACAATAAAGTATAGTGACATAACAAAAAGAGGCTTAGACAGCCAAAGTAATCAGAATAATTTACTTAACTGTTATAGCTTCTTTACCATGTTACTTTTGTTTCTGTATGATTGCGTAATTTTTTGATATTTGGAATATGTCGATAAATAATAAATAACCAAAGGAATGTAAATGAAATAGATAATGTTAAATTGGATTGAACAAAATAAGATAAGATCATAACCATTCCAAAAGAAACCATCGAACCAACAGATACATATTTTGTTGTTTTCACGACTAGATATAGGATAATCAAGGGAACAATTAAAAGCAAAATAAATTGTTTGGGATCAAAAACAGTAATTGCACCTACATATCCAAAAGAGGTCGCAACTGCTTTTCCACCTTTAAAATGAGCATAAAGGGGATAACAATGACCGATCGCAGCACCTAAACCAGTTGCGATTGCTAGATCATAATCTACAAAAACTGCAACGATCAAAACAGGAATGATGGCTTTTAATACATCTAATGCTATAACTGCAAATCCTGCTTTTTTTCCTAATACTCTTCCTGCATTGGAACCGCCTAGGTTTCCGGAACCGTAGTTTCTAATATCTTTCTTATAAAAAACAAGGCCAATAACTAAGGCAAAGGGAATCGATCCAATCAAGTATCCTATCAATAAATATATAAGATAATTTGTCATAATTTTCACTCCTCATTATTGTTTTGATTATAACATATTCAGATAAAAGGTTCAGTGTATTCGTTAAAAAACTTATCAAATGAAAGATATTTTGTTATAATGATTAGCGTGTTGAGGTGAATAAAAGATGACTCAAAAAGATTATAATGAGAATAGTATTCAGATCTTGGAAGGTTTAGAAGCTGTTAGAAAGCGTCCAGGAATGTATATTGGGTCTACAGATTCCAGAGGTTTGCACCATTTGGTGTGGGAAATTGTAGATAATGCGATGGATGAAGCGTTAAATGGCTATGGAAATGAGATCTCGATTGCAATAGAAAAAGATGGTTCCATTTCGGTGAGTGATCATGGTAGAGGAATGCCGGTTGGGATGCACCCAAATGGGATGAATACCTTAGAAGTTATTTTTACCGTATTACATGCTGGAGGGAAGTTTTCTAGTGAAGGTGGATATAAAACGGCAGGAGGATTACATGGTGTTGGTGCTTCCGTTGTTAATGCCTTAAGTAGTTGGCTAGAAGTAACTAGTAATTACAAAGGAAATAGTTATCGTTTGCGATTTGAAAAAGGTGGAAAAAAGGTTGGTAAATTAGAAGAATTAGGACCAACGAAACAGACGGGTAGTACGATTCGGTTTATGCCGGATAAGACTATTTTTTCTACGCTTGATTTTCATTATTCTCAAATTGTGGAACGAGCAAGGGAATCTGCTTTTCTTTTAAAAGGATTAAAAATGGAGTGCTTTGATCGAAGAACAGATAAGCATGATGTTTTTTGTTATGAGAATGGCTTAGAGGCTTTTTTGGAATATTTGCATGAAGGACATACAACATTAACAAAACCGGTTACGTTTTCGGGTGTTGTAAATCAAATTACGATTGATTTTGCTTTTCAATATTTAGATGAATATCAAGAGAATACCTATTCATTTGTTAATCATGTAAGAACAAAAGATGGTGGTAGCCATGAAGTTGGTTATCGTTCTGCATTTACGAAAGTATTTAATGATTTTGCTAGAAGTCATGGGTTGTTAAAAGAAAAAGATAAGAACTTTGAAGGAAATGATGTTCGCGAAGGTTTAACTGTCATTTTATCTTGTGGTATTCCTGAGAATTTATTGCAGTTTGAAGGTCAGACAAAAGGGAAACTGGGAACCGCAGAAGCAAAGAATGCTGTAGAAAGTTTGGTAAGTGAACAGCTTGGATATTTCTTGATGGAGAATCAAGAAACGGCTGAAATGTTGATTCGTAAAATGATGAGAGCATCTCAAGCGCGTGAAGCAGCTAGAAAGGCTAGAGAAGAAGCACGGAAGGGGAAAAAGAGTTCTAAGGCAGAGAAGGTTCTTTCAGGGAAATTAGCTCCTGCTCAATCAAAAGACTCTAGGAAACGTGAATTGTTTCTTGTCGAAGGTGATTCTGCTGGAGGAAGCGCAAAACAGGGAAGAGATAGTAAATATCAGGCGATCTTGCCACTGCGTGGGAAAGTGTTGAATACGGAAAAATGTACCATAGCAGAGATAGAAAAGAATGTAGAGTTGAATACGATTGTTCATGCGATTGGTGCAGGGATAGGAGCTAATTTTGATTACGAAGCTAGTAACTATAGTAAAATCGTTATCATGACCGA
>JAQXZJ010000120.1 GCA_029227155.1 Erysipelotrichaceae bacterium | reverse complement strand
TTTCTATCTCTCCGGTAATATTCCATCATGGGAAGGAATGCGTGAACTCCCTCCTGCTCAAGAAGGGAACACAGCTGACTCTGCTTCTCTGTCTGGACAAACAGGATATACCAGTTTTTCATATTGTTGCACACTCTTCCTATATCTATATGTAGGTACTGTTTCTATCCCAGTGGCAGGTTCAATCTGACTGATGACTTTTTCCCTTCTGAGTTTTTTCACTCGCTCCTGAAGCTTTGCCATCTCGGATTCCTTTCCTACTATGAGCTTATATTTCAAAGCTCTGATCGGTGCTCACATCATGAGCATCCATCACAACTCTAAAATCACAAAATGAGAATGGTTGTCTCAAGCAAAATCCCATCTTTCTATCTCAAAGACGTTATTACCATCATAACTGATATTTGCGAAACGTAATTTATGCATTTTTCTCAAATATTATACCAAAAGGCACTCATGTTTTCTAGACTTTGCAAATAATATCTGATTTTGTCACTTTTTGCTACATCGGATGATAGGTTGTTACGATTTTCTGTACAAGCTCTCTGATATTATCTACATTATTATTTGGGTAAACCCAGCAACTTCAATGTCACAAGCACCAGTTCAATGTATGTCCTGCTTGAAACCAGGTCATACTTTGAGCGCAGATACTTCGACACCGAAAAAGGCTGTTTTCTCAGGGATGATATGAAGAAACTTGTATGTACTGATGTGCAGTACCCATTTTTCCCTTACCATCCGGTCCTTACCGCTTCTGCCTAGTTTTCTTTTCAGCTCCCTTTGGGGCTTTAATCATTACCCACACCCAGGTAATCATTAAAGCCTCAAAGGTTTTTGTTTTCTCTACCTTTCTATTTCTTTTCTTTTTTTCTCTCTCTTCCATGGCTATCTAATTTATGCATTGTAGGCGATGATAACCAAACCTTCGATTCAAATGGTTGGATTCCTTCAAATCTTGGGTCTGTTGTAAAATCAATCTTTCCCATGATCCTATCTCCTCACTCTCTATTTCCCTTTTCTTTCCTTATCAATCTTATACGTCGTAACAATCTTAGCTACCCACTCTTTAATATCATCAATATTACGATAAGAAGCCTCAATCAACGCATCTAAATCATCCAAGAAAGACAAAGGAATATCCAACGGTTGACCAATACTAATCAACTCATTCGGCGTCTTCTTCAACCCCTCTTCATCCATCAACCGTTCTTCATATAATTTCTCACCCGGTCTTAATCCCGTAATCTCAATCTTGATATCTACATCTGGTTCTAATCCTTTATAACGAATTAACTTCCTAGCCAAATCATAGATCTTAACCGGTTCCCCCATATCCAAGACAAAGATCTCTCCACCATCCGCATATACACTAGCTTGTAAAATCAAACTCACTGCTTCCGGTATCGTCATAAAATATCTTCTCATTTCTTTATGCGTCACCGTAACCGGTCCACCATTTTCAATCTGTTTTAAGAACAGTGGAATCACCGAACCATTCGATCCCAACACATTACCAAAACGAACTGCAACATACGTCGTATCCTTACTCAACTTATCATAGACCTGCATGATCATTTCACAAATCCGTTTACTAGCACCCATGACATTCGTTGGCCGAACAGCTTTATCTGTACTTACTAGTACAAACTTCTCTATCTGATATTTATCAGCTAACTTACAAGCATTTAATGTACCTAAACAATTATTCTTAACGGCTTCATTTGGACTTACTTCCATCAAAGGCACATGCTTATGTGCCGCCGCATGGAATACAATATCCGGTCTTTCCTCTTTAAATACCTTCTCAAACCGATCATAATCTCTCACACTACCAATAATCGTGTGTAGATCCAAATTCGGATAATTTCTAAATAACTCTTGTTGAATGGAATAAGCATTATTTTCATAAATATCAAAAATAATCAACGTCTTAGGCTCAGCCTTCGCTACTTGACGGCACAATTCAGATCCAATGGATCCTCCACCACCTGTAACCAATACCACTTTATCTTTGATATTATTTATAATCTCTTCATTATTAACCACAATCTGATTTCTACCCAAGAAATCTTCATAGAACAATGGTCTTACTTTATTGGCAACCTTCTCATTTGAATTTAATGTTGCATATAAAGAAGGAAGAATCTTAATCACACATTTTGTCTTTTGACATTCTGTAACAATTTTAGATATTTCAGATTTTGGAGCACTAGGCATTGCAATAATAATCTCTTCTACTTCATACTTCTCTGCATTACTAGCAATCGTATCCCGATTTCCACAAACCGGAACCCCTCTAAAATACGTACCCCGAAGATTCTCATCATCATCAATCACACAAACAATCTTAGATTCAAAATGTTCTTGATTGTTTAACATTTCATCAATCAATAATCTTCCTGCAGCACCTGCACCAATAATCATCGTTTTCTTTTGTTTAAATTTATTCTCTGTTTTAATATATAACGTTCTCAAAATCCGATAGGAATACCGTAATCCACAAACAAGGATTACCATAACCATACAACGAATAATGAAATAACTTCTAGGAACACTAATATGTTGTGCAAAATGATAAACATATGAGAGTATTTCTAATAAAACACATCCTACAACAACATTTAATAATTCAGTAATAGAGGCAAATCTCCATACGCTCGTATATAATTTTAAAATAAAGAATAAAACTAACATGATCAAAGAATCAACAAACAAGCAGATTCTATAGTTCGCTAAAAATTCACTAGGAATTGTTTGAAAGTCAAACCGAATCCATAAAGCAAAAAAAGATGCGAATGCTAAAATGAATAAATCTGCTATCACAAATAAAATAATCTTAACTATTTTTTTTGAAGCTATATCTTCTATCTTTTTCATTCTATCCATCATCCCCCAGTTTTCTAGAATGTTTGATAGGCCTTACCAATTCCTACCTCCATTGTCCAAATACTTTTTTTGGTCGAATTGGTTGTTTTGTTTGCACCATCTTTCCTGCAAATACAGTTTCTGCATTTCTCTGGAATTCCTGTGCAATTTCCTTTGGAAGTATTGCGTAACCGTCCTCTAAATTCTGCGGACGTCTGTCGATAGAATGCATATCACTTGCCATGAAATGAACGAGATTCCAATGATAATACTGTTCTAGTCTCTTTTTCGCTCTTCGATCTTTTAATAACCATCCCGCATTGACTTGTGCTAAAGCACCCGCTTGGATCCATTGATATAACAATAATGGACTTTCTTCAATATAAGGATAGCGTTCAATATGTGCCAGAATCGGTGTATATCCCGCTTTCTTGATCCGTCTGATCAATCCTTCTACATCGTTTGGTTCATATTGAATATAGAGTTCTAACAAAAGATACTGTGTACCTGAAATCGCAAGTGTTTCTAATGGAAGAGAAGCAAGTACCGGTGTATACCGTACTTCTGCACCTACGCGAAAGGAAATCCCTACTTCCTTTGCAATTGGTTCCATCTTCTCAACCGCTTGTTCTCTTCGTTCAATAAACTCTTCATAATCCACTCGCTCGTAATAGTAGTGAGGTGTAAATATAATATTGGTTACTCCTTGTTCTGCGGACATTTCTAATAATGCTTTTGTGTCCTCAATACTCTTTGCCCCATCATCAATCCCAGGTAATAGATGACAGTGCAAATCGACAAGCCCCATCATTTATCAGTTCCGCCCTTATCCTCATTTCTATAAGCGTTGTAATACTGATAGGAATAGGAGTAATAATCCCCGCGATGTGAATGTTTCTTAGGATCAAAGTCATTCAAGACACCACCAATAATATGGGCATTGACATCTTCCAATTTCTTCTTTGCCAAAGCAAATCCTTGTTTCGAAGTATAATCAATCCGTGCTACTAAAATACAACCATCTACATATCTTCCTAAGATTGTTGCATCTGTGACTACAGAAACAGGAGGTGCATCAATAATGACATAATCAAAGGCTTCTGCTAAAACCTCTAACATCCGAAGCATCTTTTGTGAACCAACTACTTCTGATGGATTCTGTGGTAAAGAACCAACTGGTAAAAAATGAAATCTATATTTCTTATTATGTAAAAGCACATCTTTTAGTTCATGTGACCCAACTAGTATATTTGTAATTCCCGGAGTCCGTCTACTAACTTTTAAATAGGATGTAGCTGATCCTTTTCTTAAATCACAATCCACTAATACTACTTTCTTACCACCTTCTGCTAATACAGCCGCAAGATTGATCGTAACTGTACTTTTACCATCCCCTGGTTCAGCACTGGTAACTAAAAGTGTCTTATAGTTATTCGTTGAAGCAATAAAATCAATATTGGTACGAAGTGATTTATAAGCTTCTACATAATTAAATGGGGCTTCATCACCGATAATTTTCAGTTTCTTGTCATGTTTTCCATCGCTATGATGTTTCTTTTTACCAAACAACTTCATTACCGTTTCCCTCCATTTTCATAATTAGGAATGACACCCAGCAAGGGAAGATCCAATTGCTTAAATTCATTCTCACCTTTTACTTTATTATCTGTCAAAGTAATGATAACAACTACTCCTGAAGTCAATACAACCCCCAATAAGAAGCCAAGCGCCGTATTGCGTCCAATACGAGGAGATACCGGATTTCCACTGGTAGAGGCTTTAGAAACAAGCTCTACCGAACCAGCTTTTACAATTCTTACAATGACTTCTGGAGCAACATTGGTAATTTCTCTACAAACTCTTAATGCAATTTGAGGATCAGTTGCAGTAACCGAAATCTTAATGATCTGCGTATCATCTACAGAAGTTACTTCAATATTATGAACCGTTTCATCATAGGTATCTTTCATTCTTAGATTACTAATAACTTGGTCCATCACTGTATCACTAGTAATGATTACATTATAGGCTTTCGCTAATGTTTTTGCTGAATTCAATTGGTCCTGTGTTACATAATCACGTTCCCCTGAATTAACGATCATCATGGCACTGGCATTATAAAGTGGTGTAGCAATAAAGGTAGAATATAAATACCCTGCTGCACCACAAATAAAACCAATTAATAAAATAATCCAAGCTTTTCTCAATAGAGTCTGGGCTAATTCTAATAAGTCTATATACTCTTCATTATTTGTTGCTTGATTCATAGTTCCCTTTACCCTCCGTATTTCATACAATAAAAAAATGCTTATGTGAACTCATTTTTATCTCAGAGTTTTGTAGGTTTTTTTCATACTAAATCGACGTTATAAT
>JAQXZJ010000119.1 GCA_029227155.1 Erysipelotrichaceae bacterium | reverse complement strand
TTTGTATTCTACAAGTGCATTCAATAATAATTGAACCGCAACAGAATGATTTTCAATTGGTTGAGTAAATGAATGTTTTTCTCCATTTACTTTAATGGTAAAGATTCCATCATCCATTCCAATTCTTTCTACTTGACCACTTGTTAATACCGTTTCTTCTGGCATTTGGAATAATTGGAACTTCAAAGATGAACTTCCGGCGTTTACAGACATAACTTTTGACATAACAATTTCTACCTCCAATAATTTATTCTGTATCGATTTTTTTTAATTGTTCGACAAGTCTATCTACTTCTTGTAGATTTAGCTTGCTTAACTCCTCATATATTTTACTTCTTTTTTTAAAGTTTTCAACACAATGTAATTTATTTTCATACTCAATTAATGTATGTTCTGTTCGTTTCATAATATCAAACACAGCAGAACGAGAAGTATGCACTTCTTCAGCAATTTCTGATAAAGAATAATCATCATAATAGTATAAAAACATACACTTGCGTTGTTTATCTGTTAATAAAGACTGATACCAATCCAGTAAATCGTTCATTTGTTCCAAATGATCTAATTGCATAGGATTATTCATTCGCTTCTAACCCCTGTGCAATGGAATATAAATATTCTTCAATTTCAAATGGTCTTAAATCATTCATCGTTTCTCCTAAGCCAACGAATCGTACTGGCAAATGTAACTGATCTCGAATTGCCATGACAATACCACCTTTTGCAGTGCCATCTAATTTCGTAAGAATAATTCCGGTTACCTTTGTAGATTCAAAAAATACATCTGCTTGATGCAATCCGTTTTGGCCTGTCGTCGCATCAATAACTAGCCACGTTTCTTGTGGTCCGCCAGGAATTTCTTTTCCAATTACCCGATGCATTTTTTCTAGTTCTTTCATCAAATTTGCTTTATTTTGTAAACGACCTGCAGTATCTGCTAATAATAGATCAATGTTATGTTCTTTTGCATACCGGCAAGCATCCACAAGAACACTGGAAGGATCCGCATTTTCTTTTCCTTTGATACAAGGAATGCCTAAACGATTAGACCATTCTTCTAATTGATGTACAGCACCTGCTCGAAACGTATCTGCAGCAGCAGTTGCTACTACTTTTCCTTGTTTCTGATAATAGTTTGCTAGTTTAGCGATTGATGTTGTTTTTCCAACACCGTTTACTCCAACCATCAAAATAACAGTAGGGCCGTTCGGATTCATTTTGATTTCAGGAATGCTTTTTTCATCATATAGAATTGACATCTGTTCCACCAAACATTCCATCACATCTTCAGCATTTCTGATAAACCGATTTTTTCCTTCTTTTTGTACCATATCAACGATTTTTTCTGATGTTTCTACTCCAACATCCGCTTCTAATAAAAGAATCATTAATTGTTCCAAAAAGTCATCTGTTAAACCATCAAAAGCACGAAACATAGAACCTAGTTTTTCACCAAATGATTTTCTAGTTTTCTTATACCCATCTAAATAGCGATCGGCATTATCCTCTTTACGAGAAATTCTATCTTTTAATTGTTGTAAAAAACTCATTCTTGCACCTCACTTTCATCTGATAAATCAATTGCATCTTTCAGTCTAACTTTTAATAATTGTGAAATTCCTTGTTGTGGCATTGTTACACCATATAGAACATCACATTGTTCCATCGTTCCTGGACGATGAGTAACCACAATGAATTGTGTTTGTTTAAATTCACGGATATATTTCGCAAACCGTTCTACATTTCCTTGGTCTAAAGCTGCCTCAACCTCATCAAAAATACATAGTGGTACCGGTCTAGTCCTTAGAATTGCGAACAAGACACAAATGGCAATCAAAGATTTTTCTCCACCAGAGAACAAACGAATATTCTGTACATTTTTACCTGGAGGTTGTACATCAATATCAATTCCTGAATTTAAGATGTCATTTGGGTCTTCTAAGAATAGTTTTGCTTTACCTCCACCAAATAATACAGTAAATACGTTTTGTAGTTCTAAATTGATTTGATCGAAGGTTTCTTTAAACTGCACCTTCATAATTTCATCCATCTCAGCAATTGCATCTAAGATTTTTTGTTTTGAATGAGTCAATTCATCATGTTGTTTCTTTAACTGTGTATATCGATCATTGGTTTCTTCATATTGAGTTGGTGCTTCCATATTTACATTTCCAAGTTCTTGAATTTCTTTTTTAAGAATTTGAACCTGTTGTTTTGCTTGTTCCAAATCAATTTCATATGTTTGAGTAAGTGCATAATCTACCGTCATCTGATATTCACTGTTTAAACGCAGAACATGATTATCTAACTGTGTATTCCATCGAACTAAGTCTAACTGTAATGCTTTTTCATCAGCCTGAATCGCACTCAACTCTCTACGTAATTGCCGTAGTTGATTTTCTTTACGTTCTAATTCAGAAGAACATTTTACTCTTCGATCATTCTTTAAACGAATCTTTGTTGTAATTTCATCTTTCTTTGAGTAAGCATGATTCAATGAAAGAATCAGTTCATCCGTAAATGCTACTTCATCCGTATCTTCAGATTGTGGACAAAGTGTTTCATATTCTGCCTGTAATCGTTCATATTTAGCACGTTTTGCTTCTAACACCGGTTCAATTTGAGCAAATTGGATTCGAATCTGCATCAATGCTTCATTTGCTTCTTCTTGTTTCTTTCTATATTGGCGATACGTTTGATATCTTTCATTTTGAATCGCTTGTGCTTGTTCAATTTTTTCATCCATCTTTTGGTATTCTTTTTCAATCGCCATAATTGAAGTACTATTCTTTTGATGACCTCCACTCATAGAACCACCACGATGTACAACATCACCATCTAAAGTAACTATTTTATATTGATGTTTTAATAAACGTGAAAGTTCATTTGCATGTTCTAATGTATCAGTGATTAGAACATTACCTAATAGATTCATCCCAATTGAATGATATTCTTCATGATAAATTACAAAATCTATCGCATTTCCAAGATATCCTTCCGTATGATCACAGATAATTTGTGCATCTTGACGTACATAGTTTTCTTTCATAACATTCATCGGTAAAAAAGTAGCACGTCCTGATTGATTCTTTTTCAAAAAGCCAATAGCTCTTCTTGCACTTGCTTCATCTGTGGTAATGATATGATACATTGCCCCTCCTAAAGCAGTAGAAATAGCAACTTCATAACCATCTTTTGGTAAAAAGGCTTTTGCTACAACTTCCTTTACCCCAGGCAGACTTTCTTTCGCATTCATAATAGCTTTTAAACCAATTTGATTTTGAAATGGACTTTGCATCTGCGCTCGAAGTACTTCTTTACGATTTTCTAATTGTCTTGTTTCCGTATTTGCTTGCTCGACTAATTGAAAATGACGTGATACTTGATCCTGTAATTCTTCTAAATTACGATTTGACATTTGCAGATCTGCAGATAACATCTCAAAACGGCGTTTTCTATCCTCATATTCGAATCGAGCTTCATCTAATAAATGTTTTAATTCTTCTGCTTTTGATTGATTTTGACTCTTTTCAATCTGATATTTCCTTCGTTCATCAATTTCAACTTTACGCGCTTCTAATGTCTGAATTTCTTGCATCACACGTAATGTTTCTTCTTGTAAGAAATGAATTTCACGATCTAACGTTCTAGATTCTTCTTTTAATTCATTAACTGTCGCATCTAAAGTAGTCATCTGTGCCGTATGCATGACAGTCATCGCTTCAATCTTTCGTAACGATTCTTGTGCTTCTTCAATCTTTTTTTGATGCGATTGAATTTCAGAAACTAAAACTCCAATTTCAATACGTTCTAATTTTTCCTTCTTTTCTTTATAAACCAACGCTTTATTTGCTTGTCTACGCAATGGAGCAACTTGTTTTTCAATTTCATCGATAATATCACTTAAACGATCTAAATTATCCTGTGTACGTTCTAATTTTAATGTAGACTCATGTTTTCTCTTTTTATACTTAGCAACTCCTGCTGCTTCTTCAAATAAGCCACGCCGATCTTGTGGTTTTGCTTCCGCAAAGTTTACAATATTTCCTTGAGATATAATGCTTAATGAATCTTTTCCAAGACCACTATCTAAAATTAAATCAACAATATCCTTTAAACGACAAGGAGTTCGATTGATTAAATACTCACTTTCACCAGTCAACCGATGTAATCTTCTAGTAATTTCTATTTCTTCATATTCAGTATTTAAAAAATGTTCTGAATTATCAAATACTAAAACAACTTCAGCGAAGTTAACCATTTTTCGATTAGATGTTCCAGCAAAAATGACGTCCGTCATCGTACTTCCGCGCATAGATTTTGCAGATTGTTCTCCCAATACCCAACGAACAGCATCTGAGATATTACTTTTTCCACAACCATTTGGACCAACGATACCAGTTATTTCATGATCAAATGTAATCACTGAACGGTCCGCAAATGATTTAAATCCCTGCATTTCAATTCGTTTTAGAAACATGTCTCGACCTCATTTCTATCCAATATATAATTATACTTGAAAACCCTACATTTTGAAATATCTATTTTCGTTGCTTCCTCTTTTTGTTATAATAATAAAAGAAATGAGAGGAAACATATATGAACTATTTTGTAATTTCCGATATCCATGGTTCTAGTTACTATTTAAAACTAGCACTGGAATGTTACCATGCAAATAAATATGATGGGATCCTTCTTCTTGGTGATGTCCTATATCATGGCCCTCGTAATCCTTTGCCAAAGGAATATGATACAACCATTGTTTATACGAAATTAAATGAATTAAAAGAGGAAATCATTGCTATACGAGGCAATTGTGATAGTGAAGTTGATCAAATGGTTTTACAATATCCAATGATGGAAACATCTAAGATCATACAGTTAGGTAATCGTACTGTCTTATTAACACATGGACATGTTGATTCAGTGATTCAACGTTCTGATAGTGACTGCGTATTAAGCGGACATACGCATATTCCTACAGCAGACTATATCGACCAATGTTATTATCTAAACCCAGGATCGATTTCACTGCCAAAAGGTGGTTATCCACCTTCATATGGCATCTTAACAGATACGAGTTTTCAAGTAATTAGTTTGCTTGATCAAAGTGTAATTAAAGAAATTCAATTGAAATAAAAAAGCTGTGTTTAAACACAGCTTTTGCTATTAACCAATGATCCTTGTAATATCATTCAAAGTAACAAAGATAAAGAGCCCAAATAACAGCACTAAACTACCCATCATCAAAGCATATTCGATTTTTTCGGGTAATTTCTTCCGTGTTAGCATTTCTACTAAGGTTATCAAAATTCGTCCACCATCAAACATTGGAATAGGAATCAAATTCATAAATCCAACATTTAAAGATAACAAGCCAACCAAAGCCATGAAAGATTCAAATCCATAAGAAACTTGCTGTTCTGTCATAGTATATATCCCGACCGGACCACTAAGGGAATCTACACCAATTCCGCGTACGATTCGCTGTAAAGTTTTAATCATCATGTCAGTAGAATCCCAGAAATAACGATTTCCCTCTTGAATCATTTCATAAAAGTTCAATTGTCTTGCATGAGTTTCTGGCAAAAGTATCCCAATCATATAACGTTTTTCTTCCTCATTATATTCAGGAGCAACTACAAGCTCTATAACTTCATCCCCTCTTGATATAGTATAAGTGGTTTCATCATGATACAATTGCATGAATTCTAAAATATCATAAAATGATTTTGGTTCAATCGAACTACCATCAGAAAACGTCAATTTTATAATTTCATCTCCATAATGAAAACCTGCCTGTTCTGCTACTGAGTTTTCAATCACTCCATTAACTATAGGTAATGGTGGATCAACAACATAGCCAATATGCATATAAATTCCAACAAAAATAACCCATGCTAAGATAAAATTCATGAAAGGACCAGCTAGAAAAACACAGAGTTTTTTCCAATTTGCTAAATAAGGCATCAATCGATGCTGAGGAATGCCTTCCGTAGATTCTTCGTGTTCATCCCCAGCCAAAGAGACAAATCCACCAATTGGAAATAGGCGAATAGAATACACTGTTTCTTTCCCTTGCCATTTTAAAAGTTGTGGCCCCATACCTAATGCGAATTCATAGACATAAACATGAAATAACTTTGCCATTAAAAAATGACCAAATTCATGAATCAAAATAATTGCACTAAGCATTAATATAAAGTAAATAATAGTCAATTAGATTCTCCTTCCACAAGTTGATTGACATAGATCCTTGCCTTCTGATCTGCATCAATCACTTCTTCTAACGTAGGATGTGCTTGATATTCTAAATTATGAACTGCTTTTTCAACTAGTTCCTCAATTTCTAAAAATTTTATTTTTTCATCTAAAAATAATTGTACTGCTGCTTCATTTGCACCATTCATAATTGCAGGTAGATTTCCGCCTTTTTCCCCAACCTCATAGGCAAGCCTAAGCATTGGAAAACGTTCCATAGAAAGTGGTTCAAAATGAAGTTCTCTAAACTTTGACCAATCCAAGTATTCCCCATTCAATGGAAGACGTTCTGGATAAGTTAATGCATATTGAATTGGCAAACGCATATCTGGTGTTCCCAATTGTGCCATGATTGCGGTATCTTCAAATTCAACCATGGAATGAATCACACTTTCTTTATGCATAATCGTATCGATTTTTGAAAATGGCAAATCAAATAACCAATGTGCTTCTAAAACCTCAAGTCCTTTATTCATCATTGTAGCAGAATCAATGGTGATTTTTTTCCCCATTGACCAATTCGGATGAGATAAAGCCTCCTTGACAGTAACATCCTTTAATTCTTCTCTTGTTTTATCTCGAAAACTACCACCAGATGCTGTTATAATCAAACGCTTAACGGAAGAACGAGAATTTCCTTGTAAACATTGAAAAATTGCAGAGTGCTCAGAATCAATGGGATATAAAGTAACTTGATACTTTTTTAATGCCTCTTTTACGAATTGTCCTCCAGCAACCAAAGTTTCCTTATTCGCCAAAGCGATATTCTTTTTATGTTCAATTGCTTTTAAAGTAGGCATAAGGCCAGAAAATCCAAGCAATGCATTAACAACAATATCACCTTTAGGTAAAGAAACCAAGTGTAATAATCCATTGTCTCCATAACTGAAATGAATATTTGGATATTCCTTTGCTAGTTTTAATGCGTCTTTCTGATTTTGTACGCATACTTCATCTACTTTGATTTCTTTTAAAATCTCTTTTAAAACCGAAATTCTTTTTCCAACACTTAACGCTACAATTTTAAATTGATCTGCATGTTGTTTTACTACATCAATCGTTTGTTGTCCAATAGAACCACTTGCTCCTAGCAAAATAATTTCTTTCATTAATTACATCACCACCAATAAAATTGCATACGCAAATACAAAATTTATTAAAATACTATCCATGCGATCTAATACTCCACCATGACCAGGGAAGATTGTACCATAATCTTTTATATGATAATGGCGTTTAATCGCTGAAAATAGCAAATCACCAATTTGTCCAATAATTGACATACCAAAACTTAAGATCATAATGGTACTGAAATGGACTTCAGGAATAAAATACATTGCAAAAATAACGGATACCAAACAACCTAATACAATGCCACCAATTGAACCTTCAATGGTTTTCTTTGGCGAAATCCGTTCATTTAATTTATGTTTACCAAAATAATAACCGGTGAAATAAGCACCGATATCCGTGCAACAAGTAGCTAATACAATGTATAACACAAAGAAATGAGTAATATCATTTTGGATAATTAATTGATATCCCATTAATGCAAAAATCAAAATCATGTGAAACATAAAAACTACTGCTATTTCTGTAATCTGATATCGTTCATCCCATACACATAATGTAACTAAAAGAAAGAATAATGAAATCAATGCAGTCACCATATAAGATGGAAAATAAAGAGAACATAAACCAATTAACAAAGAAATACAAGGAATTAAATATAATGAATAAGAAGGCCACTGTCCTCTAAACATTTTCACAATTTCATAACTTCCCACTATAGTAATAAATAACATTAATAGTTCCAATGCTTTACCACCAAAATACAAAATTGGTATTCCAACCAAAGCCATCAAAATTCCGGTAATTAAGCGTTGTTTCATTTTATAAACCTCCATAGCGACGATGACGGTTATTGTATACCTCAATCGCTTTCTTAAACTCATCTGGTGTAAAATCAGGCCATGCAACATCAGTAAAATAGAATTCTGCATAAGCTAATTGCCACAACAAAAAATTAGATAAACGACACTCTCCACTGGTACGAATCATAAAATCGACATCAGGATAAATAGCAGTCATTAAGTGTTTACTAATGTCATCTTCATTAATATCATCAATCTGTTTGATTCCAGATTTTACTTCTTCAGCAATTTCTCTACATGCTAAAGTAATCTCTCTACGAGATCCATAGTTCATCGCGAAGTTTAAAACCATCCCCGTATTATTTCTAGTACGTTCAATTGCAGACAATAATACATTCCGAGTATCTAACGGAAAAGCATCAATTTCTCCAATCATTGAAACCCGAATATTGTTTTCCATCAATTCTTTTAAATAGCGTTCAAAAAAAACAGCAGGCAGTTTCATGAGGTAATTAACCTCCTCTTGTGGACGAATCCAGTTTTCTGTTGAAAATGCATAAAGTGTTAGCACCTCAACGCCTAAGCGATTGGCACAAATTGCAATTTCACGTACATTTTCAGATCCTTTATAATGACCTGCAGTACGTGGTTTTCCTTGCTTTTTAGCCCAACGGCCATTCCCATCCATAATAATCGCAATATGTTTTGGGCAACGTTCCATACTTACTCCTCCTACTAGAATAGCCCACTAGGGGCTATATTAACTGATTCATTTTTAAACAGACATGATTTCTTTAGATTTAGCTGCACAAATTTGATCAATTCTCTTAGTAAATTCATCTGTCATTTTTTGTACATCTTGTTCTTGAGATTTACGAACGTCCTCTGGTGTTTCTTTATCCTTTTTGATACCTTCCATAACATCACGTCTAACATTACGACATGCAACTTTAGCTTCCTCAGCATATTTAGAAGCTAATTTCGTAAATTCTTTCCGACGTTCTTCTGTTAGTGGTGGAACAGAAATACGAATCGCATTTCCTTCATTTTGAGGTGTTAAACCAAGATTGCAAGCAAAAATTGCTTTTTCAATTGCTTTTGTAACTGTGTTATCAAAAGGCTTGATATATAACTGTCTTCCTTCAACTACAGAAATACTAGCTAATTGAGAAATTGGTGTCATACATCCATAATACTCCACCTCAACTTTACTTAACATATTTGGATTTGCTCCACTAGTACGAATGTCTCGATATGCAGCTTCTAAATTTTCAACGATTTTAGTTAACTTTGTTTTTGCTTGTTCCATTGATTGTGCCATTATTTTTCCTCCTTATTAACAACCGTTCCAATTTTTTCTCCGTGAACAACACGTTTAATATTTTTCATATCATTCATATTAAAGACGATCAAATCAATATTATTATCCATACACATAGAGATTGCAGTCGTATCCATAACTGTTAATCCTTTTTCTATAATCTCCATATATGTCAGATGATCATATTTCTCTGCCTCTGGATGATATTTTGGATCTGCAGAATAAACTCCATCCACACCATTTTTAGCCATTAGAATTACTTCAGCTTTGATTTCACTCGCTCTTAAAGCTGCAGTTGTATCTGTTGAGAAAAAAGGGCTTCCTGTACCGGCTCCAAAAATAACAACTCTTTTCTTTTCTAAATGACGGATTGCACGACGCTGAATATATGGTTCAGCAATCTTATTCATTTCAATTGCTGTTTGTACCCGAGTTGGTACTCCCGCTTTCTCTAATGCATTTTGCACTGCTAATGCATTAATCACTGTAGCTAACATACCCATGTTATCTACTTGAACCCGATCCATATTTAATTCCTCAGCAAATTTGCCACGAATGAAGTTTCCACCACCAACAACGATGGCTAGTTCAACCCCTTCATCATATATTTCTTTTAATTCATTAGCCAAACAAGACAAAACTTCAGGATCAAAGATCTTTTCTTTACCTGATAATGCTTCTCCACTTAGTTTTAATAAAACTCGTTTGTACATATGTATGATTCCTTTCATTCTATTCTCAATATCTTCTATATTATATCGAAAAGTGGCAAATAATACAACCTTTGTATGTGTAAACGACTGATTTTATCATAAAAAAAATAGAGACAGAAGTCTCTATTTTTTTAATCAACTATTTACTTGCTTTTGCAACTTCTTCAGCAAAGTTTTCAGTCCGTTTTTCAAGACCTTCACCTACTGCATAACGAACAAATCCTTTAACAGTAACGCCTTCACCTTTCAAGAATTTTCCGACTTTGATATTCGTATCTTTGAAGAATTCTTGATCTAATAAGCACATATCTTGTAATGCTTTGCTTACGCGACCTGCTAACATTTTTTCTTTGATTGCATCTGGTTTAGAAGCATCTGCAGGATTGTTTTTCATGATTTCCATTTGGATACCACGTTCATGTTCCACGATTTCTTTAGGCATTACATCCTGAGAAACATATTGTGGATTCATAGAAGCAACTTGCATTGCCATATCTTTTGCAATTTCAGCATTTGCTGGATTAACGATTGCAACAGAAGTAATTTTACCACCCATATGAGAGTAAATACCGAATGCATCACCATCTTCTTTAGTTACGATTTCAAAACGACGTAATGTAATCTTTTCACCAATAGTAGCTGTAGCTTCTACAATTAAGTCATTAATTGTTGTACCATTTTCTGTTGTCAAAGCTAAAGCAGTTTCTAAATCAGTAGGCTGATTCGCTAAAATTGTACGAGCAACTGTATCTAATACAGCTAAGAATTGTTCATTTTTAGCAACGAAATCTGTTTCTGAGTTCATTTCAACTAAAACAGCAACATTTCCATCAGCAACAACTTTACTTAATCCTTCAGCAGCGATTCTTCCAGATTTTTTAGCAGCTTTTGCAATACCTTTTTCACGTAACCAGTCGATAGCTTTAGCCATATCGCCATCACATTCTGTTAAGGCTTTTTTGCAATCCATCATACCAGCACCAGTTTTTTCACGTAATTCTTTTACCATTGAAGCAGTAATAGCCATGTTTGAATCCTCCTATTCTTGAGTAGCAGCTGGAGCTTCAGCTTCTGCTTTTACTTCTTGTGCTTTTTCCCCATTGTTACGAGGTTTAAAGTTATTTCTTCTGAAATCTCTTTGGTTTTGACGTTGACGTCTTTCTTCCATACGAGCACGGCGTCTTCTTTCATTTTCAGCGTTTTGTTCTTCAACATTAATGATAACGTCTTCCATAGTTACTTCTGCAGCTTCATCTTGTGTATAAGCAACAGATAATACTTCACCTTTTGCTTCAAGAATAGCATCAGCCATCAAAGAAACGATTAATTTAATAGAGCGAGCAGCATCATCATTACCAGAAATTGGATAATCAACTAAAGCAGGATCACAGTTTGTATCACAGATACCAAATACAGGGATACCTAATTTTTTAGCTTCAGCAACTGCGTTGTGTTCTTCTTTTGGTTCAACTACAAAGACAGCATCAGGAAGTTTTTTCATTTCCTTGATACCACCTAAGAAATTTTGTAAACGAGCTGCTTCTTTACGAATTAAAGCAACTTCTTTCTTAGGATAGTTGTTAATTGATCCGCTTTCTTCCATTTCTTCAATCTCAATCAAACGTTTGATACGTTTTTGAATCGTACGGAAGTTTGTTAGGATACCACCCAACCAACGTTGGTTAACATAGAAAGAACCAGAACGTAAAGCTTCTTCTAATACAACAGGTTGAGCCTGTCTTTTAGTACCTACGAATAGTACTTTACCGCCACGTTCAGCAATTTCTTTCATTGCATTGTAAGCAGTATCTAATTGTTCCTGAGTTTTCTCAAGATTGATAATATATACACCATTTTTTGCAGTGTAGATATTTGGTTTCATCTTTGGATCCCATTTTCTTGTTTGATGGCCAAAGTGAACGCCAGCCTCTAATAATTTTCTCATCGTTACAACTGACATTATTTAAGTCCTCCATTTCCGTTGTGCCTCCACCATTTCGAACAACAATAACTCTATTGAGCACGGATTATTGAATTCATGGTGTGCGATGTGTATCCAACTCTTTTCAGGATACCGTCTGATATTCTATCACATTATTTTGCAAATAACAATGAAAAATGCTTATTTTATCGTTATTTTTGTAAATCATCATATTCCTTTACCAATACAGAATGGTCTTTGAAATCAATAAAAATCTGATAAGCATAATTGTCCTCATTCGTATCCCAAAGTTCAACAAATTGAGGAGTAACTTCAATTAAAATTTCTGTATCTTCATGACTATACTTGTTATAACTACCCCATAAATATTTCTGATATAATTTTTCAAAAACTCTTCCTTCTTCTTCTACAACAAGTCCTTTATTTTTAGCATACCCCTCAATTTGAACTCCATTCCAGCATAAAGCTACTTGAGGATTCTGCATCAATTGTTGCGTTTTACGAAAATTCATATCTGTTTTAAAATAAACTTTATCATTGTAGAAAAGACAACTAACATTACGTACCATTACATAATCATTAACCGATGTTGCCAATGCCATAATTTTGTAATTACCTAATTGACGAAACATAACTTCAACTGCTTCTTTAAATGAAATATTTTTATTGACCATTTGATTGAACCTCCTATTGAATAAATTTTTTCATTGGAATACTTATCTTTTTATAAACAAGCATAGTAATCACAGAAACAACTGTCTTCGATATTACATTGAATGGAACAATAGAGAACGCAATCAATGTAGGAACATCCTTGATCCATGGATTCACTGCGGAACTCATAGAAACGATCGTATCCCAATCCATACCATATAAGTGAATATAGAATGGGAAAATAATCCATAAATTCGTAATGACAGCAACTACTACACAAGTAATAGAGCCAATCACTAAACCAATCATTGCACCTTTTTTTGTTTTATGATGCCGATAATAGAAAACAGCAGGCAATACATAAGCAATACTTAATAAAAAGTTCTGTAATTCCCCTGTAAACATTGTTTGTGTTCCCACTGTAGCAATCTTAAGCAAAAGTTTAATCGAAATAATTTCAATTGCTCCAATAGGCCCTAAAATGAAACCACCAATAATTTCTGCTAAAGCTGATAAATCAAAATCAGCAAATACCGATAAAATAGGAACATTGATTTTAAATAGCATTAATACATAAGCAATCGTTCCCATAATCGCTGCTAATGCCATCGCACGTACTTTTGAATTTCTCATTTTTTCCTCCTTGATCTTCAAAAATCCCTTCAGCAAGAAACGCCCTAGGAATCTAACTTCAATCAAGAAAAAACAGGTGTTCCACATAAAAAGGGGCACACCTGTCATTAGATTGAGTAACGATCATCTTTTCTCATCCGGACTATCACCGTCGGTCTTGGAATTTCACCAAATCGGCCACCTTAGTGGTTCATGGACTATCACCATCGGTAGGGATTTACACCATGCCCCAAAGACGTATTTAATTTTGCTTCTTCTATAATATAAAACGTGTAATGATTCGTGTCAAGCAGTTTTATTTACCCTTGGATGAGCCTTCTGGTAAACTTGTTGTAAACGATCAACCGTAACGTGCGTATATATTTGTGTTGTCGATAAATTTTGATGCCCTAAAAGTTCCTGTACAACCCTTAAATCAGCACCATTATCTAACAAATGAGTCGCAAAACTATGACGCAACATATGAGGATGCACTGATATAGTGATTCCAGCATTCTTAGCACAATCGTCCAAAATATACTGAACCGCACGAGAGGTCATACCTTTTCCCCTTCGATTCAAAAAGAAGCATTCTTCATCAGAGTTTCTTTCTTGTTGATATCTTTGCAATAAATCCTTCAGATCTTCATAAAACGGAACCATACGCATCCGATTTCCTTTTCCGACAATTCTTAAAACCCGTTGTTCATAATCAATATCTTCTTTTTTTAAATTTACAAGTTCACTAACACGCAAACCACATCCATACATAAGTTCGATCATACATCGATTTCTTAAACCATTATCTTTTGTCAGATCTATAGAATCCAATAACGCATCCACTTCATCCACAAATAAAAATTCAGGTAAACGCTTTGCAATTTTCGGAGTTTTAATACTCATGAAAGGATTATACTCAAAATCAAAAACACGATTTAGGTATTGATAAAAAGACCGCAAAGAACTAATATTACGAGCCAAAGTTCTTGCAGAAACAGCTTTTTCTGTTAATTGTGCATCTCTTAACTGAGAAATAAATGAACTGATGACTTTTCGATCTACTTGTTGAAAATCAGTTATTGATTCTTTTTTTAAAAACTCAATAAAGCGATGAATATCTCGATAATAGGCATCTTGTGTATGAATTGATCCTGATTCTGACTGCCGAATATACTCTAAAAACGCGTCTAATGCTTCATCCATAATTATATTTCCTTAATTACTTCACGAATAACAGCTAATGCCTGTTTCCCACAAGCTTCTTTTCTTTCTGATTTTCTCACATCTGATTCTAATCGTAAAATTCCAAAATTTGCATTCATCGGCTGAAAATGTTCGTTTGATGTATGCGTAATATAATGAGCCATAGCTCCCATCATACATGTGTCAGGAAGTGTCAATGGTTCTTTTCCTTCTAATAGCCGACTCATATTGATACCAGCCAACAAACCAGAAGCACTCGATTCAATATATCCTTCTACCCCTGTAATTTGTCCAGCAAAAAATACATCCCTTCTTTTTTTAGATTGGTAGGTAGGTAAAAGAGATAATGGAGAACAAATATAAGTATTTCGATGCATAACCCCATAGCGTACAATTTCTGCTTGTTCTAACCCTGGTATCATATGAATGATTCGTTTTTGTTCTCCCCAGGTTAAATGAGTTTGAAAACCAACAATGTTGTATAGTGTATCTGCAGCATTATCTTGACGAAGCTGAACCACTGCATAAGGACGTTTTCCATCCTTTTCTAACCCTACAGGTTTCATAGGCCCGAACGTTAACGTTTTTTCTCCCCTTCTTGCCATTTCTTCAAACGGCATACAGCCCTCAAAATAGATTTCTTTTTCAAAATCTTTTACTTTAGTAGTTTCAGCAGTTAACACTGCATGATAAAAATTATAAAACTCTTCCCTTGTCATTGGACAATTGATATAATCAGCTTCTCCTTTATCATACCGTGATTTGTAATATGCTTTACTAAAATCAATAGAATCCTTCGTTACAATAGGCGCAGCTGCATCATAAAAGTAGAATTCCTGCGTTTCTAAAAAATTTTGGATAGCACTAGAAAAAGCATCAGAAGTTAAAGGACCCGTTGCAATAATCGTATAGCCTTCTGGTATTTCTACAACCTCTTCTTCTACAACATTTACAAGTGGATGTTGCTTAATAAACGTTGTGATATCCTTGGAAAAACCTTCACGATCAACTGCTAAAGCACTTCCAGCTGGCAAACGATGTTGATCAGCAAATTTCATGATCAAACTATCTAACAAGCGCATCTCTTCTTTTAAAACACCAACTGCATTTGTTAAAGCATCGGACCGCAATGAATTTGAACACACTAATTCAGAAAAATATTCTGTTTTATGTGCAGGAGTCATTTTTTTCGGACGCATTTCATATAGTGTAACTTCATGCCCCCTTTTAATTAATTGCCAACAAGCTTCACATCCAGCAAGACCAGCACCAATAATGTTTACTCTCATTTTTATGCACGCTTCTTTCTACGAGGAATAAATTTCTTTGGACTATTTTCATCACTCTTTAAATACTTACATTTTGGGAAATTACTACATCCAAAAAAGTAAGTACCATAGCGACTTTTTCTTCTTAACAAGAATGCTCCACATTCTGGACATACTTGATCTGTCAATTCCGGTTGTTCTTCGGCTGGCTTTTCTATTTTACGAGTATATTTGCATTCTGGATAACCACTACATGAAATAAATTTCCCATAGCGTCCCTGACGAATAACTAATTCTTTCCCACAATCTGGACACAATTCCCCAACTTTTTCAGGTTCTTTCTTTTCCATATTTGCATATGCGTGATCCACTAGTGGAATAAACTTATCCCAGAATTTTTGTAATAATTGAATGTTATCTAGTTTTCCATCTGCAATTTCATCTAATTCATGTTCCATCTTAGCCGTATACATTACATTAATAATACTTGAAAAATACTCATCTAATTTACGACAAGTTAATTCTCCTTGTTCTGTAGGAATAAAGACTTTTGTTTTGCTTCCATCACTAGGACGTTCTAATGTAACATATCCTCTAGCTTGTATCGTATCAATAATCATCGCATATGTACTTGGACGCCCAATTCCAAATTCTTCTAACCCTTTGATCAAACGTGCTTCACTATAACGCAATGGAGGTTCTGTAAAATGTTGTTTCCCATCGACTAATTTCGCTTCCATCATTTGATTTTCTTTTAATTCCGGTAAAATTTCATTTTTATTCGATTCATATGGCGCATAAGCTTTCAAATATCCATCAAATATCATTTCTTTACCGTTCGCAACATAATCATATCCGCAACTTGACAAAGTTAATGTTACTGTATTATTTTTTGCATCACTCATTAGGGCAGCAATCGCACGATAATAAATAAAACTATATAGTTTATACTCATCATTAGTTAGTGAATCTTTTATTTCTTCTGGACGATATTCTATATGAGTCGGACGAATTGCTTCATGTGCATCTTGAGCTCCTTCATTTTTCTTGATGCGATAATAACCAACATATTCCTTCCCATAACGTTCTTTGATCATCTCTTTTGCCTGTGCCATAAAGACATCGCTCAAACGAGTCGAATCGGTACGCATATAAGTGATCAAACCCGTTAAATCTCCTTTGATATTAATTCCCTCATACAATTTCTGAGCAATCTGCATAGTCTTTTTAGCAGAAAAACCTAATTTTGTAGATGCTTCCTGTTGTAAAGTAGAAGTAATAAACGGAGCTTTAGGTCCTTTGGATTTCACTTGCTTTTTAACTTGAGATACAACAAAAGGGTTTTCACTTTCAAAGATCACACGATCTGCATCTTCTTTTGATGCGATCGTAATCTTTTCTCCCTGATATTTTGCTAAATCAGCAACAAAGCTCATCCCATCAAGTTCAAAATTCGCATGAATTGTCCAATATTCTTCAGGAACAAATGCTTTGATTTCATCTTCTCGATCTACAATCAGTTTTAATGCAACTGATTGCACTCTTCCAGCAGATTTGCTCTTAATCTTGTTATTCAATAATTTTGACAATTTAAAACCAATGATACGGTCTAACATCCGTCTTGTTTCTTGAGAGCGAACCAAATCCATATCAATCGTACGAGGATGACCAAATGCCTCTTGTACAGCATGTTTGGTAATTTCATGGAATTCAACTCTTGGTGTCGTTTGTTCATCTAACCCTAACTCACGCGCTAAATGCCATGAGATAGCTTCCCCTTCACGGTCCGGGTCAGTTGCCAGATAGACTTGATCTGCTTCTTTTACCATCTTTTTTAATTCTTTGATGGTTTCTTTTTTATCCTTATTGATCGTATATGTCGTTTTAAAGTGATCATCTACATCAATTCCCAAGCCATCTTTTCCTTTAATCGCAAGATCACAAATATGGCCCTTACTTGAAGTCACCTTAAAATTATTTCCTAAGTATTTTTCAATCGTCTTCGACTTTGATGGCGATTCCACAATAACTAAATGATTCATTCTAACACTCCTGTCATTTCTTATTAAAGTTATGCCATTTTCTGACATTTGTCAATTTTATATTTTTCCCACATCATCAAATGTAAGAATTATATTCGCTCCTTGCTCAATTAAATGGTTACATCCTTGTGCGTAAGGATCACTTAATGAATAAGGAACAGTATAAACGTCACGATTCAACTTAAGTGCCTCATTTACACTGACCATTGATCCTCCCTTTTCTTTACAACTAGTAATAACCAATGCTTTCCCCAAAGCAACTATAATTCGATTACGAAAAGGAAAATAATACTTTTGTGGTTTTACTCCCAAAGGATATTCGCTTAATAATAACTGCGTTTGTTTCATTCGTTGAAATAATTCTTCATTTTCCTTTGGATAACAAATATCCAGTCCATGAGCCACTACACCAATCGTATGATGACTATAAATATGAGCAATTGTATCTACGCCTTTGGCCATTCCAGATACCACTGTATATTTTTGTTGTAATATACGTGTAATCTGTTCACTCATATATTTTCCTTCTTCACTATAAATCCGACTTCCTACGATAGAAATCATCTCCGTCTGCAATAACTGAATATTTCCTTCATAGAATAAAATCCATGGTGGCTTTTCCAGTTGCAATAAACTAGACGGATACTCTGGATCAACAATTGTAATACAGGATTCAGTCATCATACACGGATGATATGGTTCATTGGTTTTCAATGCATGTTCGATCTTGTTATAATCTCCCTGATATTCCATAGCATATGCATAAATTCTATTTCTCATATCAATCACCTACTTATTCATACGATGATTGAAATTGATTTCCTAAGCACGAATAATGACAAATATCATATAAGCAATATTAATTGCAACCATGATAAGTCCACTTTGCCACACAAAAGAACGCTTCCAATAGGCAATTCCATAAACCAACAAACAACTTGCCATCATAATGAATAAATCAATATCAATCATAGCAGAAACTGGAATTGGAGAAACCGTGCTTGATAATCCCAAGATAAATAAAATATTGAAAATATTAGAACCAATCACATTCCCTAATGCAATGTCTACTTCTCCTTTTTTTGCAGCAATCACAGAAGTAACTAATTCTGGTAATGAAGTACCGATAGAAACAATAGTTAATCCTACCATTGTTTCACTGACTCCTAATGCCAAAGCTAAATTAGAGGCTGAATTAACGACCAATTGCCCACCAAGAACGATTGCCGCAATGCCAATAATGCAAAATAGCACACTCTTACCTGTTGTATACTTAGCTGGTTCAACTTCTAACTGATCTCTTTGTTTTAAAGCCTGAAGAACCAAACGAAGCACATATAGAAGAATACATATCAATAGTATAATTCCTTCAAGGCGAGTAACCATTCTTCCTGTCAAACAGAAAGCAACCATAACAGCACTCGCTACTAACATAATCGGAAATTCACTCTTTACTATATTTTCCTGTACATGCATTTTAGCAATTAAAGCAGTACATCCAACAACACATAGTATATTGAAAAGATTGGAACCCAAAACATTACTTACAGCAATTTCATTAGAATGAGCCAATGCTGCAGTTACACTCACAGCAGCCTCCGGAGCACTTGTACCAAATGAAACGATGGTAAGACCAACAATAATTGCAGGTATTTTCAAATTGTTTGCGATTGAACTGGCGCCATCTACAAATGCATCTGCACCTTTAATTAAAAAGAGAATTCCAATAATTAACAAAATAATATCCATTTTAAAACTCCTATTCATTTTTGATGTCCGTTTGATATTGTACCCGTTTTTTTTAAAATTACAATAACCCATTAAAAAAATAGCAGTTATAACTGCCATTTAGAATAGTTTTAATTGTTGATGCAACTGATTAGCGACTGGTGCATAGCTTTTTCGATGAATATCTAACACCCCATATGTTTCCAATGCCATTAAATGCTGTTTCGTTGGATATCCTTTATGTTTCGCAAATCCATATTCCGGATATTGTAGATCATACTCTTTCATGATTCGATCGCGTGTTACTTTTGCTAAGATACTTGCTGCAGCAATGCTACAACTCAATTGATCCCCTTTAATTAAAGAAGTAACCTCTTTGTTAATCTCAAGTGGCATGGCATCCGTTAAAACATATGTCACATCCGCATTTAAAGCAATTTTCGTCATCGCCCGTTTGGTTGCCTGATAAATATTGTAACGATCAATTTCTTCTACTGATACAATTTGAATATCAAAGTAAAGTGCATCATGGATGATCGTTTCATACAATGCTTCCCTTTTCTTTTCACTGAGTTTTTTAGAATCATAGATATCTTTCGAATCATAGTTTTCAGGAAATACAACCCCCGCAACGACCAATGGTCCAGCAATCGGCCCCCTACCTGCTTCGTCAATACCTATACAACATTGATGGGATTCCCAGATACGTTTTTCTTCATGATTCGGTGTCTGCATCTGGATGCTCCCAACTAATCCGTCCCAACTGTTCCTGACGAATTTCTTTGAGTATATGTTTCATCGTACGTTCTTCATCAATTTCATTTCCACTCATCAAAAAACCACGTTTTCGTGCAATTCGCTCCATTGTAACAAAAGGATCATCATCCACAGTTATATCATAACGCTCTTGCAAATAATTAGGATAGTATTGAATTAATGTTTTCATTGCATAAATAAAAACATCTTGCATCGGCAAAATCTCATCACGGATAGCTCCTGTGACTGCTAAAACATAACCATCTTTTTGATTCTCAAATTTAGGCCATAATACACCCGGAGTATCCAAAAGTTCCAACTGAGTAGAAACTTTTACCCATTGCAACGAACGAGTTACTCCTGGACGATCCCCTGTTTGAGCCGCTTTTCGCTTCGCTAAGCGATTAATTAAAGTAGACTTCCCAACATTAGGAATCCCAACAACCATTGCTCTAATCGCTGTAGGTCGAATCCCACGACGAATCTGACGCTCAATTTTATCCTTCATCATCAATTGACATTCATTGGTTAATATCTTAACCAAGTCATCCTTTAACAAATCTAAAGCAATCGCATGAACCTGATCATTACTTAATTGTTGCAACCATTTCTGAGTTACATTTTCCTCTGCTTTATCTTTTTTCGACAAAATGATCAACCTAGGTTTTGAACCACAAAGTTCTTGAATCATCGGATTCTTTGAAGCATTTGGAATTCTAGCATCCCTAATCTCAATCACCATATCAACCAATTTCATCTTCTCTGCCATTTCCCGTTTTGCTTTCGTCATATGACCAGGAAACCAATTGATATTTGTCTTGTTCTCGCTCATTCTATCACTCCAATCGTTGTAAATTTAAATAAATATACCATAAATTTCTGATATTTAGAATTATTGGATCTTTAATAACTTTTTCAATGAGTTTGCATTTAATATCGTATTTGATATAAATTTTCCTTTATAAAAGTTTGCCCAATTATGAAATATACAAGGTATACTTTTTGCTTTTTCTAACGTATCTATTTTTACAAAATTAATCCTAATATTAGTTTCTTTCACATATTCAGATAGTTCTTTTACTTCATATTCTACATAAGGGCATTCATTACTATAAAAAATAGTAAACTCTTGATCTTCTATCTGCATTTTCCTTGCTTGATCATTGAATCTAGGTGTTTCACTATCATCAAATGATAATGCTAATAATTCATAGTCTTGTATCGTATCTACTACTTGAAACCCATGATGCTCAAAAAATTTCTTTTCCCCTAAAAATGGTTTTTTCTTTTTAGAAACTAAAGTACAGATCCCACTTTTTCCTTTTTCTTTTGAATCATTGATTGCATATTCCAATAACTCTTTACCAATACCTTTTCCTTTATAACTCCCTGCAACCCATAAACAATAAATATATTCATAGTTTTTCCCACAAATAGGAACCCAAGCAGTTTCAATCGGTTCATATTCAATAAACGTTTTACCTCTAGCATCTAATTTTCTAAATACATGCCCCTTATTTAGTTTCTTTTTGATCCATTCTTTTTTCCTATCAACACCAAATTGATGTTTAGGGTCACCAATAGCAGAACAAATATATTCTTCCTCTATATTTTCCAAGGTTATATTTATATATTCATTCATCTTGCTTTGCTCCTTTAAGTGATTTTATGCCATCCATCAATTCAATGTCAACATTATAAAATTATTTCTTAACGATTCTTTTAATCAAGCCATCTTTATTACAGTACACATAGATCATTCCTTTACCTTTATAAAAAAATCTTGTTTCTGCATTTTGTTCCGGATATAATTTAACAATTTCACAACGGTCATTTGTGATATATGCTATAAAAGAAAGATAATGATCTTTAGTCATTGGATGATCGATGTTCACATAAATTTCAGATTCAATGATTTCAGAATCTATGATTGCTTTTTCATCATCTTCTGGCTCTAAAATAGGCAAAGTAACACCGCAACAAGAAATCAAACTTTCTCCCATAGAATGAATGATGTTCCCGCAGATTGGACAAACATAAAACTTAGAATTTTTGATATTACTTGCAATATTTCTGTTTATGATTTGTTCACCGTTCATTAATTCAACAACAGATACGCCTAATACTGCAGCTAATGGTTGTAGAAGAGTAATATCTGGTAAACCTTTCCCTGTTTCCCATTTACTAATTGTTTTATCACTAACATTAATTGCTTGAGCCAATCTACTCTGCGTTAGTCCGTTTTTTTCTCTTAAATCTTTGATAATTTTTCCAGTCACATAATGATTCATCAACTATACCTCCTGTTATTATCATAATTTATTCCTATAAAAACAAAACCTACGCAAAGTAGAATTCTTTACTTACTGTTTACAGATTTCTAATACTTTTCTCATGGTATTTACTGTTCGAATCGTAAGCGATTGACGAATACTGGTACTTGCTGTTTGATGCCACCAATTGCTTTTTCTATAGTTCTTTAACTGATACGACCAGAAAATATAATTGGAATGCCCTTCTATTTTTTCATATTCATTTGGACAACCAAGTTCACGATAAACTTCATCTAATGTAACAGGTGGAAGAATGAAAATGATATTATCATATATTTCTTTGTCATCCTTTCTGCACCATTGTGGAGTATTTCTAAATATATCTTCCAATTCTTTTTGATTCATGACAAAAACAGGAACATCAAAATTCCATTTCTTCCGTATCATCGTTTCTATCATACTTTTTAAAAGATTTTTATCTTCTATTTCACTATTAAATATCACATTTCCACTATTTAAATAGGTAAAAACACTTTGAAATCCAAGATTAATCAATTCCTCTTTTAATTCTTTCATTGATATCTTATTTTTACCACTAATATTAATTCCTCTTAATAAAGCAATATATTTCTCCATAAACACCTCGATATCATTACAATGATTGAATATAATCCACTATTGGTTTAATTTGATTACGATCTGTTATATCATAAGAGCTCTTAATATATTTAAACAATTCCTTTGTTTCATCACTTTTATCTTTTTGTTTCTCTAACATACCTAGAAACATTTTCATTATAATTTTATCAACCATGCCCATTTTTTCATAATTCAGTCCTGCTGGTAAATAAAAATGTTTCCAATTTGTATCTGATAGTTCGTTTTTCCATACTTCTTGAATCGTTTCATTCTCAGATAAAGTAGCACCTGTTACAAAAAGAATTAGCGGATGATGAAAATTCATTTTTTTGATTTTATCTAAACCATCAATTTTTCCACCATGTAATCGTGAGCCAAAAAGAATGACATCAAACCCTTGGATATCATTTTTAGATAAATCAGAAAGTTTCACAAGCGTACAGTCGATTTCTTCTTTGATCCATTTAGCATATTTTTCTGTAAATCCTGTTTTTGATTGATAAATTAGAAGTACTTTCATAGGTTTCTTTCTTCCTTTATTTCAAATGGAATATAGATAAATTCATTTCTTACTTGCTTTACGATTCTATAACTTCCAACAGGTAATACACCATAAAGCCACTGCCAATCGATAAAAAATTTGACTTGTTGGTTTTCATCTACTACATAACCAATATCCATAATGTTCTCTTGTGGTTGCTAATTCTAGCCATTTTCCGTCTTCCTCATTTTCAATTTTATAGCATTCTTCATATACATAAGACTCTTCATTAAAATCTGTAATCACAACAGTTGCACCTGTATTCGTTACATCTAATATTTCAGTACTGATTTTTCTATGATTGCCTGTATCTTTTGAAAACCATATTCCAATTATAAACACAACTATAATTAGCAAACTAATGATACATATATTCTTATGCTTTATAACTCCTCCTATATTCGCTCAATGAACAAAACAGTGTCATTTTTGACACTGCTCATTAACAATTCTCATCTGATTAAATGGGAACCAGACATAAACATCCTTACTGATGATCTCATCTTCATAAAACACCCCATATACTCTAGAATCAGAGCTATGTAAACGATTATCTCCCATTAGAAAGTATTCTTTCTCTTTTAATGTAATTGGACCAAAATCATCCGTAAATTGATTAGCCCCCATAAATGCCATTTCCGAATTGACATAGTTTTGGTCTAAATAGTATTCATCAATGGCTTCATTATTAATATAAATAACACCATCTTCACAAGCAATGGTATCAAAAGGCATACCAATGACACGTTTTACAATCTTCTCATTTTTTTCAGACAAATAAGCAACAACAACATCAAAACGATCAATTCCATTTACTTTTCTAGAAATGACATTCGTAAAACCCATCTCCTCATTTTTTAAGGTAGGATACATACTAGATCCTACTACTTGAACAGGACAAATGATAAATGTCTTTAAAAGAAAAACAATAATAAAAGATACTAAGATAATTTTGACATATTCCCAAATTTCACTGCCTAGCGATTTTTTTTCATTCATCTTGTACCTCCTATGGAATAGAATAAAAGTCGGCAAAACCGACTTTCATTGATTTAGCGAATTTCTTCAATACGAGAAGCTTTACCAGAAAGTCCACGTAAATAGAACAATCTACTTCTTCTTACTTTACCACGACGTAATACTTCAATCTTTTCAATGATTGGAGAATGAATAGGGAATGTTCTTTCAACCCCTACACCACTAGAAATTTTACGTACTGTAAATGTTTCAGCGATACCTTTACCGCTTCTTTTAATTACAACACCTTCAAAATTCTGGATACGTGATTTGTCTCCTTCTTTGATACGTACATGAACTCTTACTGTGCAACCAGAACGGAAGTCAGGAATATCATTACGCAATTGATTTTTTGTGATTTCGTTTACTAATCCTAAATTCATTTCGCTTATCTCCTTTTCCAATTTGATCCATAGTTCATGACTCTTTTGTTCAGCGGAACTACTTTAGCCCTACAAAGGCTCATATATACTAACATAGATTCCCTTAATTATCAAGTATTTTTTCATTGATTTACCAGCCACGAGAGCCTCCACCGCCACTGCCTCCACCGCTGGAACCGCCGCTTGAAAATCCGCCTGATGATCCACTATATCCACCAGAACTAGAAGAACTATTATCACTAGATACAGAAGCAGGAGCTTTCATGCTTTTAGACATTGAATGAGTAACCGTTCGAGTAAATGAATGAAAATCATTGATATCCATTTTAACTCCTTCTGTATAGGATGCTGGTGGAATTGCAATTGCTTTAAATTTATTTGTCCAGATCTTTGTCACATGTAATACTTGTGCATATGGTAATATATGATAATAGTATTCGGGATCATCTTCTAATAACAATTCTAGCTCTTCTTTTTTAGCATAACGGATAAAATTCTTAAAACCTCGTAATTCACCAATCTGCGTTTCCATCTCTTCGGTATACTTCTTAAATCCACTTGCAATTATACTAGCAAATAAACAACATAACATTACGATAAAGAACTGTTTTTGATATAAATCAATTACAATTATTTCTAAAAGACTAAGAATAAGCAATGGTATCGCTATAAAACAGAAGAATAGAATCTTTGTGGTTTGCGATAATTTTCGTTTTCTTAAAATTACTGTAATGATAACAATGATCAAACTCACCAACAACATCGGAGAAAAAGCAATAAAATACAGGTAACTAATCCCCTGATTATTCGCATCATACACGCACATAACTGTCATCATCATCACCCAAATTAACATTGCAAGCGCAAAAACGATGTTACGATAACGTTTCACTTGTGGATCATACATTTTATCTTGATAACGTGATGATATAGCCCTTTTCGCAACTTGAATATCATAATAGAACTTATTCTTTAATTGTTTCATAGTTACTTCATGATTTGTTCCATAGCGAAACATTGCCTGAAACAATGTCTGTTCATAGTTCGGGCAAGAAACAGGCAAATCATTTGTTTTCACTAACGTAAAATCTTTTTTTAATCCCTTGATTTTTAAAGCTTGTAAATCTGCCCAATAGAAAATCAAAGATGTTAAATCATCATTAGAACATTTACGGTCAATCAAATATCCAACCTCTGCTGGATTCATCCCTTTTGGAGGATAAAAAGATACCAGTTCTACAAAATGATTTTTTAATCCAAATATACGATAAAGAATGACACCTGCTAGTAATATCATACTTGCAATTGGCAAAAAATTGATCAAAATTGGTGTTGGGCGATAAAAATGATGTTCATTAAATAAAAGGGTAACGGTAACTTCTTCGGCACTTTGTAATGTAGTTTGAGTTTGAAGTTCTAATGTTTGATCTTGAATATCTAACGTATATCGACTAGAATCATTCGAATCATTCCATCTTCCAACATGAACGGATGCATTCATCAATTGTGGCATTTTTACTTTTAAATGTAACTGTTCGATAGATGTATCTTCCGTTCCATCAACTAGTTGAAAATCAAAGATACCATCTAAGATTTTCTTAGGATGGATTCGATACTGTAATTCAATCGTATGTTCTTTTGCTTCATGGATATTTATTAAATAAGAACTTGAGCATTCTTTCCCATCTATCTTGCATTGAAGATCTTTGATCTCAGATATATGAAAAGCTTCCATATCAAATAGCAAATTCATTGGATAATTAATAATATCCCTTTTTTGTGTCAAATGAATCTTCTGTTTTACATAGAAATCTTGTTTTTTATCAATTTCAATAAAAATATCTTGTTGATTCACTATATATGGATATTTATATACAGGAGCTTGATTGAATACTCCTTCTTGAAACTGCAATTGAATGGTTGCTGCTTCATAAGGTTCAACTAATCTTTTTGATTCAATAGAAACACCATGTTCCATGATTTGATAATGAAATTTAGAATTTTCTGTACTTCCTTCAAAACCACTCGTTAAAGTACAATTTTCTAACAATCCTTCATTAGGCCAATGAATCGTAGCTGTTAAATGCTTTGTCACACAATCGAAATCGTTTCCTATTAAATTTAAATAAATATAATCATGATTAGAATCATAATCTTGATAATGTTTTAAGGTATAAGTCAAAATATATCGTTGGCTTCCTTGTACATATCGATCCGCATCTCCAATTCTAATTGATACTCCATCGATTTGTTCTTCCACAAGAAAAGGAGCACCTACAACTGATATATCTGTTATTTCATATTTTTCAGCTCGAGAAAAGTTTGGAATCGTACGTATGATCCCATGCATTTGTTCTTCATAAAATACATCTAAGGTTTCGGTAATCAAAAATTCCCGTTTTTCATTTACGTCTACTTGTACATCAATATGTTCATAATAGTATCCACTATTTGACGCTTTAACAGGTAAAATAGTCATTTGTGCTGCTAACAATAAAAATAAACAGAAAACGATCATTTTATGTTTCATCATACCATCCCCTTGTTTCCATTTTATCTTATCAATCACATAAAAACAATGATACGATCAGAGAAGATTTATTATACAATCGTTTTGCTTTGTGGTAATCTATAACAGAAGAAATGGATGTGTTAACATGATACGAATCTCACAGTGTAAAATGCCATTAGATGCGAATGAAGAAGATTTAAAAAAAGAAGCCGCAAAAACCTTAAAAATAGCAATTTCTCAGATTGATTCCCTTCAGATTGTTCGTCAATCTTTAGATGCACGCAAAAAAGATCAGCTTCATTATGTATATACTTTAGATATTTCAACTTCTTGTGAAGTTGAAATTCTTAAGAGAAATAGAAATAAAAACGTTACTTTCTCTAAGCCATATCAATATGAAGATGCAAAAAGTGGAAATCGTATCCTTTCCGATCGTCCAGTTATCGTTGGATTTGGTCCTGCTGGTATGTTCTGTGGTTTAGTATTAGCACAACGTGGTTATCATCCAATTATCATTGAACGAGGACAGCCTGTGGAACAAAGAATTCAGGATATTGAAACATTTTGGAAAAGCGGACAATTGAATCCCCAAAGTAATGTACAGTTCGGAGAAGGAGGTGCTGGTACTTTCTCTGATGGAAAACTAACCACTAGGGTAAAAGATTCTAGAATTTATAAAGTTTTAGATGAATTGATCCGTATGGGGGCTCATTCAGAAATCCGTTATCAATCTCATCCGCATATTGGAACCGATCATCTACGAACGATTGTCAAAAATATTCGGAAGGAAATTATTCGTATGGGTGGCGAAGTTCATTTTGATACACAATTATTATCTATTGATATGAAACATGGTTTTGTAGAAGGAATTCATACCAATCATGGATTCATCAGTTGTAGTGATGTGGTTTTAGCCATTGGTCATAGTGCGCGTGATACTTTTTCCTATTTAGCCCAAAGTGCAGTACCAATGGAAGCAAAACCGTTCGCGGTTGGAGTTCGTATTGAGCATTTACAATCTTTTATTAACGAAATACAGTATGGATCTTTTCAAAATCAATTACCAAATGCTGAATATTATATCAGTTATACCACCAAAAACGGAAAAGGAGTTTATAGTTTCTGTATGTGTCCTGGTGGACAAGTGGTTGCTGCTACTAGTGAAGAATGTCAAATCGCTACTAATGGGATGAGCTATCTTGCGAGGGATTTAAAGAATGCTAATAGCGCCTTGCTAATACAAGTAAACGCAAAGGATTATGGTTATGGTTTATTAGATGGAATGTATTTTCAACAACAGTTAGAACAAAAAGCTTTCGAACTAGGGAAAAAGACCTATCAAGCACCTTGTCAGCTCGTTCAAAACTACCTTAATCCCCATGTGATCAATAAACCTTCTCAAGTATTACCAAGTTATCCAAATGGAGTTGTATGGACTGATTTACATCCTCTTTTTACAAAAGAAATCAATGATTCTTTAACAGAAGCATTACAACACTATGAAAACATCATGCCTGGTTTTGTTTCTTCTGGATCAATTATGACTGGTGTAGAAACACGTACCAGTTCTCCATTACGTATCTTACGCGATTCTACGACTCTAGAATCTGAGATCAGTGGTTTGTATCCTTGTGGTGAAGGAGCTGGCTATGCAGGGGGAATTGTTTCCAGTGCCATTGATGGAATTCGTTGTGCAGAAAAAATAATCGGTAAATATCAACCGCTATCAAATCATCAATAAAACAAGAGGATTGTTCAAATGAACAATCCTCTTTGATTTACTTTTCGACTACTTAGGAATCAATTGGTATCAAACGATTCTTCGTTCTTTATGCTTTCTAATAATTGCATTTCTTCTTTGGATAATACTTTATTCTGTAATAAATCAGGTCGTCTTTCCAAAGTCCTTTTTAAAGACTGTTTTAAACGCCATTTACGGATATTTTCATGATGACCAGATAACAAGACCTCCGGTACAGAATCCCCGTTAAAATCAACAGGACGAGTGTATTGAGGATACTCTAACAATTGATTTTCAAACGATTCATCCTGATGAGAACTCTCTTTAATCACACCATCCAACAATCGAATTACAGCATCACTGATTGCCATTACAGCAACTTCTCCACCAGTCAGAATAAAATCTCCAAGTGAGATTTCCATATCAACATAGCGAGAAATTCTTGCATCAAATCCTTCATAATGTCCACAAATAAAAATCAAATGCTCCTTCAAAGCTAACTCATGTGCGATTTTCTGTTGAAATGTTTTCCCTTCAGGAGTAATCAAAATAACCATACTATTTTCCGTTCGATAAGCTAAAATCGCATCCACGATCGGTTGACACATCAATACCATTCCTTGGCCTCCACCATATGGATATTCATCAACTTTATTATGCTTATCTAATGTAAAATCACGAAAATTTACCACTTCAATTTCTACCTGTTTTTTTTCTAAAGCACGATGAATAATAGAAGTATGCAAAAAGCCATCAAACATTTCTGGAAAAAGAGTTAATATCGTTATCTTCATAACAATCCCTCAATCGCGTTGACAACAATTAATTTTTTATCTAAATCAACAACAGGAATAAAGGATTCAACAAAAGGAACCAAAACAGTTCGATCCTGTAATTGAACACGTAAAACTGCATTAGCAGGCATATCCATAACCTCAATTACTTCTCCTACAATTTCATCATTGATTTTCACTTTACAGCCCACCAAATCTTTGAAATAGTACTCTCCATCCTCTAATTCATGTAAATCTTCACTAGATACATACAATTCACAACCAACATATTTCTCTATATCATTGATATTTTCTTTCTCATCAAAAGAAATTAATACATTTCCTTTATGAATACGATAGCTATGAATGATTTCTTCAACCATATTATTTTTATAGGCAACAAACAACCGATTTCCTACTTGGAAACGAATTTCATTAAAATCAGATAAACTATGTACCTTCAATTCACCTTTGATACCAAATGTATTAATCACTTCTCCTACAATGATATATTCCATATTTTACCTCCAAAAAAGGATGACAATGTCATCCTAATAAGACTCAAATTTAATTGATATACGTTTGTCATCTACTCTAGAAGCAACAGCCATCGTATTCCGAATTGCCATTGCCATAGAACCCTGACGACCAATCAAACGAGCGATATCTTCTGATTTTGCATAAATATATAACAAAACCTCATTCTCATTCAAACTTTCCATTTGTTTTACACTTACACTGTTCGCATCATCCACAATTGGAGCAACTAAATCGTATAAAACCTTTTCGTAATCAATCATAATCCTTATTTACCTTCGTGAAATTTCTTCATAATTCCTTGTTTTGAGAACAAGCTACGAACTGTATCAGAAGGTTGTGCACCATTTTTCAACCATTTCAATGCTAATTCTTCATTGATGTTGATTTCAGCAGGATTTGCTGTTGGATTGTATAATCCAACGATTTCGATGAAGCGACCATCTCTTGGACTTCTTGAATCAGCAGCTACAATTCTATATACAGGAGCTTTTTTAGCACCCATTCTTGTTAAACGTAATTTTACAGCCATTTTAATTTCCTCCTCACTTACTCGTCTATTGTAACAGATAAAAATAATCTGTCAAGCATTTTTACTTGACAGCTATATATTTTTTAAAAAAAGCATGAATCTCTTCATGCTTTCATCACTATTCTTTTGCTCTACCAGAATATTTTCCTTCTGCAGTATCAATTAAAACCATTTCATCTTGGTTAATGAATAAAGGAACACGAATTTCCCATCCTGTTTCTAATACCGCATTCTTAGTAGCACTTGTTGCTGTATCACCTTTTACAGCTGGTTCACACTCAACAACTTGTAACGCAACTTTGTCAGGTAAAATAACTCCTAAAATTTCTCCTTCATACATTGAAATCATTACATTATCATTTGGTTTTAAGAAATGTTTTTCCCATTCCAAATTAGCAGTAGGAATTTCAATTTGATCATAAGTAGAATTATCCATAAATACCAATGCATCACCAGTATCATATAAATAACTCATTTCTTTCTTGTCGATATGAGCAGGTTCTACTTTATCTCCACCAGTGAAAGATACATCTAGAATCGTACCCGTACGTAAGTTTTTTGCTTTTGCTTTGACGATCATTTGACGCATAGCTGTCTTGTTATGAGAAATATTTAAAACAGTGTAAATATTTCCTTCGTATTGGAATGTTACTCCAGGTTTTAAGTCATTTACAATAATCATAAGTTTCTCCTTGCTATTATTACTTTGGTATTATAACAAACTTTATTGTGAATGTGAACTAAAAAAACACACTACCTCATGTTTTCTGTTGCAATCTTTTTCATTGGCTTGATTAAGAACAAGCAAATAATAATAGTAAATACATCCGCAACTGGTTGTGAGAAATAAATACCCTGTACGCCAAATAACTTAGGCAATAGTAGAATACAAGGAACATAGAATAGCCCTTGACGAATGACAGACAAGAACAATCCCATCTTAGAAGAACCAATCGTCTGGTAAGTAATCGTCATCATATAACATAGACCGAACGCAGGATATAGAATTACTTGAGAAATCAATAACCATTTTCCATAATCAACGATGACTGGATTATTATTAAACAATAAGATCAAAGGTTTTGCTAATAGAATATAAACACCAGCTACGATTACAGTTAATAGCATCGTACCTTTAAGAGCGAAGCTGACTGAATCGTGGAAACGTTCTTTGTTTTTCGCTCCAAATGCAAAGGAAGCAACTGGTTGATATCCTTGCATAAATCCCATAATAACATAACATCCAATTAATATAAGACGTTGAACCACACCATATGCTGCAATAATCAAGTCTGCATCAGGAAGTGGTTTTGCTGCAATGTTTGTCAATGATGTTGCTACTGCCAAGCAAATTTGGATAACAGCAGTAGGAATTCCAATTGCAACAACTTCCCATAAGAAACTTGCGGTTAATTTGAAATACTTTGGATGTATTTTAATAATAGAACGTCCACTAAGATAGAATACTGCTAAGATGATAAATGTTGCACATTGAGAAATCGTTGTTGCCAAAGAAGCACCTTGAACACCCATGTTTAATCCCCATGAATACATGAAGATTGGATCTAATAACACATTCAATGCTGCACCTACAACAACCGCGATTGATGAAATTATTACTGATGATTCTGCACGTGCTGCACAATTCAAACTTTGTGCTGGTAAATTAAATAATGCTGCAATAAACATCCAGAAAGCATAATCTTTTGCTTGTGGTAACACTTCTAAAGAAGCACCAAATGATTGCAACAAAGGTTCAATAAAGATAATACCAAACACACAAAGTGCAATTCCTACCAGAATAGAAAACACAACAATCGTAGTAACCGTACGATTTGCTCAAACTTTATCTTCTGCACCTAATTGACGACCCGCAAGAACCGCTGCCCCTGCCGCAAAAATATTTTCAATGGATACCATAATCAATAATAATGGTAAAGTAACCCCTACAGCTGCCAAAGCAATATCGCTATCTAAAAGACCGATATAAGCAGTATCTACAATATTGTAGACTGCTTTTGCCTATAATGCCAAAGTTGCCGGGATTGCTAACTCAACAATGGCTTTTGATGGTTTAACCGTCGACAACAAAGAATGATTATTCCTCTTCATTTTGTCCTTCCCATACACCGTACAGCAAGATATCTAGCTGTCGATGAAACCTTTCTTTTTGTTTTAAAACCTCACCATCTGTTATTTTTCTTTCTGGATCAATTTGAAAACGAAGATTAAAATAATCAAAATAGAACCGAAAATCATCAGAAACTGTTTCCACCGAATGATTTTTACGTAATGGTTTCCGATTAAAAGCTTGAGTGATGATTTGATGAGTAAATTCATCAAATGGTTCACGAATTTCATCAATTCTTTCTACAAGATTCTTTGGTGGTTGAATCAACAACCCGACGAAAATTCCATAATAATTTGGATATTTGGTAAAGAACTCCATTCTTTTATCAAAATATTCATAAATCATCAGATCCTGTTTCCAACCTTTTGACTGCTCTAAAAGATATTGGGTTAATGATTCAAAACACATTTTTACACATTGCAGATAAATTTCATCTTTATCCTTAAAATAATGATAGATAATTCCTTTTGAAACATTAAACTCTGTACACGCATTGTTCAAAGACGCACCTTCATAACCTCTTGTCGAGAATTCATGTAATGCAGCATCTAATATCTTTTGACGTGCCATAATATTCTTTTCTTCTCGTTTCATCTCTACCTCTTTATAATCAGACCAATTGGTCTGTTTTTAAATATAGCACAAACAAAGCTAATGGTCAATTATCAAATAATCCCCTGATTCTACATATTGATATGTTCGTTTCCATTCTCTTTCAGATACTTGATATGTTACCATCGCTTTCTTTTGATCATATTCAATTTTAATGATAGCATCCTCCCATTGAATCAACGTTTCCTCCATCTTTAAATTTCGAAATGATTCTTTGATTCTTTGCATCGTGACAACTTCTAGATACGTCTGCTGGTCCAACTGATCAATCTGTGATCGAAAAGAAACGATATTCTCCAGAATCATACACTGTACTAGGATCTGAGCTACGATACACATCATCATCGAAAGTGAAAACAGACTCGTCATTCCTTTGAGAAAATCCGATCCAGACATCATAAGTGTTCGCTCCTTTTCCTATTTTCATACAAACGAATTCATCTATTTGATAAAACTTAAGTTCATTAATATCCGTAAGAAAGACAAGATTACCTGGCGTTAAAGTTAAACTCTGATTTTTAACCAACAATTGATA
>JAQXZJ010000118.1 GCA_029227155.1 Erysipelotrichaceae bacterium | reverse complement strand
CAACCATCCGCAAATATTCAACGTTCTATCGTTTTTGAAAATATTGTATCTTTTGAACGATTTGAATATGATGTAGGATCCATTACTAATGGTGATTACAAAGTAACCTTACGGGTTGATGATAAAAAAGACAAAACACGTGCTTGGTTTGATGCAAAATTAGATCTATCAGCACTTCCTTGTGGAATATATAGTATCAATGTACATACGATTTCTGGTAACGGAATTGATGATTATGGAGAATTGGCCGATTCCTTCTTCCGTACCTTAGATGTAAAATCTACTTATGATGGTAAGAATTATTCCTTAAGATTAAATAAGGAAATCAGAAATCGAATTGAATTGGTGATTCAATAAAAACTTCGTCACAGTGATGAAGTTTTTTTAACTATTCAAAGGTTCAGAATAAGTTTCCTTGAAAAGCATTTGCACATATGATATATTATAGTAACTCTTTGCACTGCATATAGATCTACAGTACAAACTGAGCAGGCCGTGATAATTCGTCATGGAGTCGGGTCACATCAGTGACAGTGGTATCTTACATCCACGGGACAGTAGTTGCTAATACTGATTCGTGGGTGTTTTTTATACTTTATATCCATCCCACTTATATTTGTGCTATAGAGCAATCTAAAATATGAGAGGTAATCATCATGAAAAAAACTAAAACAACAAAGAAAAACAATGTTAAAGAAACTGATTTTCAAAAGGTAGCAAACAAAGTATCACTCATTACTATTGTTGGAAACGTATTGCTGTCTGTAGTTAAACTTTTGGCAGGAATGATAGCACATTCCAATGCCATGATCAGTGATGCTATTCACTCAGCATCTGATGTCTTCAGTACTTTCGTGGTTATCATTGGTATTAAGTTGGCGTCAAAAAAGCCAGATAAAGAACATCCTTATGGACACGAACGTTTGGAATGTGTAGCTGCTATTATCCTAGCTATTGTTCTTTTATTCACTGGCCTTGGAATTGGTATGGAAGCATTAAAGAATATTCTGCATGGTAATTATAGCGAATTGCAAATACCAGGAATGCTAGCCTTGATTGCCGCAATCGTATCAATTATAAGTAAAGAAGGAATGTACTGGTATACAAGATACTATGCCAAGCAAATTGATTCCAGTGCATTAATGGCAGATGCATGGCACCATCGTTCCGATGCATTTTCATCTATAGGCGCTTTGATTGGAATTGCAGGTGCAAGACTTGGTTTTCCTATCATGGATTCTATTGCCAGTCTCGTAATTTTTGTATTTATTGTAAAAGCTGCTTATGATATTTTTAAAGATGCTATGGATAAAATGGTAGATCATTCCTGTGATGAACAGACAGAAAAGCAGATTTATGATTGTGTTATGAAAAACGAAAACGTACTGGGTATAGATTTGCTTCAGACACGCATCTTTGGAAATAAAATATATGTAGATGTAGAAATTCAGGTAGATGCATCATACACATTGCAAAAAGGGCATGATATTGCAGAAGCTGTACACGATGATATTGAACAAAATTTCCCAAAAATAAAACATATTATGATTCATGTGAATCCAGCAAAAAGAGAAAACTAAAACTATTATTTATCTAATTCTAAAAACTGCTTTAATTTCATTAAGTCATTATTTAAAATCAGTTTTTCATCAAAATGAATTTCTTCTAATAACTGTTTTGCTAAATCAAATTCTCCTACCCATGAAGGATCATGGGCATCTGAACTTATAATGATAGGAACTTGATATTTCATACAATATTCTAACATTACCTTATAGTTTTTTCTGCAATTTAAACGATACTTTTCCTTTACTAAAGAACTATTATTAACCTCTAAGGCAACATTATACTTTTTGGCAGCTATTACTAATTTTTCATAATTCAAAGGGGTATGATCATCATCCGGATGAGAAACAAAACGTATTTTTTCATGTTTCATACAAGAAATGATATTATCTGTATTCTTTTCTCTTCCTTCATCTTCATAACATTGTTTATGAATTCCAATAATAGCATAATCAAGATCCCTCATGAATTTATCTTCTAATGACAGTTTTCCACCGTTCAATACGTTTATTTCACATCCTAGAATGATTTCTGTACTGTATAGATTTCTAGGAACCATTGCTAAATTGGTATAATAAAAGGGATCAACAGTACCAGGAATTCCAGGCGCATGTTCACTTACTCCTAACATTTTTAGTCCTTTTTGACTTGCTTCCAATGCCATTTCTCTAATGGTTCCATAGGCATGTCCACTGACGATAGAATGTGTATGAATATCTGCAATGATTTCCTTCATAATTTCATCTCCCAATCAACAATATGTTCAATTTATCATTGAATCATTATTTTTACAAGACAAGCCTGTTTATACGATAAAAAAATAATGGCTTACAAACATTATTGCCATTATTTTTAATTCATTAGATATTTTTTCTTTGATTATAATCGTTCTCGATATCCATTGCCCATTCATCTTCTAAGTTTCCATTTTCTCTAAACGAACTGATAGCCTTTGCTACCGAATGATAAAAACAAGATATTCCTTTATCATCATTAATATAACGAGCAGAATTTTCTCTTCTAATTCCAAATTTTTCTCCTTCACTTGTCGCATCAATATTTGCTCCCAAGAATAGAAATTCCCACCCATATTTTTCTTCCTGTCTTTTTATCATACTTTTTACTTTCTCATATGTATAGAATCGACTAGCATTTTCCATTCCATCTGTTGTAATCACAAAAATAGTTTTATCTGGTCTATCTTCTTCTCTTGCATATTTATGTACATTACCTATATGATGAATTGCTTTTCCAATCGCATCCAACATAGCTGTACTTCCTCTTACATAATAATCTTCTTCCGTTAAATACTTTATATTTTGAAGATTGACTCGATCATGTAGTATCTCACATTCATGATCAAACAATATCGTTGATATAAATGCTGTTCCTTTCTCTTTCTTCTGTTTTTTTAATAACTGATTGTAGCCCCCAATCGTATCTTTCTCTAATCCTGACATAGAACCACTACGATCTAAAATAAATACAATTTCTGTTACATTATTCATAATTTCCCTCCTTTTTTCTATTTATACTTTACAAAATAAAAAGGAGGACATGGTCGCTTCAAAAGCGACATTATCCTCAAATCGTTGGTTGATTATAGTAGAATAATACTCCATTAATATCAAAAACATTGTATTTTTTATTGATTATAAAGAATTCGATAATAATGTCAAATTTATTACTATGTGTTAAAGAATATCCAGCTTTTCCTATAAATTGTTTTGTTTCTTCCAAATCTAATTCTAGGGCAATTGCTAATGCAATCGCATTGATTTTACTAGGCTTATAATCCTTGTTATTCTTTATTTTTGAAAATAGCCTTCGATCCATATTTGCTTTCTTGTATACCGTTACTTCATTTAGATCCTTTTTTATGATCCATTTCCATAATGCTTCAGAAAATGTATCTTCCATTTCTTCCATCATTTCTTCTAAAGATAACTCTGGTTTAAAACTTGTTCCAATTACTGCATTTTCTAAACAATCCTCTTCATCAAAATATTCAAAATATTCTTCACAGATATTTCTGCTAGAGAAGAATTGAGGAACGCATTTCTCAATATCATGGATGTAGTTTTCATCAATATAAGATTTAACAGAATTTGATAACTGATTACTAAGCTGATAAGAATTTTTATCATATACAACAAGATAGACGTTCATCTCATTTTCAAATAGAAATTCCTGTATGGTATTTGTAGCTACAGAAAGAGCTATATCTTTAGGAATCCCATAATTTCCACTAGAAATTAAAGGAAAGGCAATCGATGTACATCCATACTCTTTTGCTAAATGTAATGAATTTCTATAACAAGAAGATAATAAATCTTCTTCATTGTGTTTACCATCAATCCATTTGGGTCCCACTGTATGAATCACATGCTCTGCTTTAAGATTATAAGCAGATGTAATCTTTGCTTCTCCTACCTTTATAAAACCTATCTTTTTTCTTTCTTCCAATAGTTCTGTTCCTGCAAATTTATGGATAAAATAATCAACTCCAGACCCTATTGATGAATTAGGGTTTGCAGAATTTACAATTACATCTGCATACATATTGATAATATTGTCTCTAACTATTCTTAATGGCATACATTTACTCCCTTAATTATTAATATTATATCACTTTGTAAAATGATTTACATTTTGTTAATAAAAAAAGGTATTTGTCTTTCAATTGACAAATACCTCTATCATCATTAATTTTTTGCTTCCCCAAGGGTAACAGTAAATGTTTCTTTTTTATTATTTCTTATTACTTTAACTTTAATTTTATCATTTACTTTATGTTCTAAGACGATTTGTTGCACATCTTCTGTTGTTTCAATCTCTTCACCATCAATTTCAATAATACGATCTCCACTTCTTAAACCAGCTTCTTTTGCAGGAGAATTATCTTCCACTTGATAGATATAAACACCATAATCGTTCACTCCATATTTAAATGCTGTTTGAGCATCTTGAATATTAACCATTTGAATTCCCATTTTTACTCTTCCTGATACATATCCATTTTGCATCAATTCTTCAATAATTCCTTTTGCTGTATTAATAGGAATTGCAAATCCTAATCCTTCAACATTATTAGCACTTGATTTAGCATTTACGATACCGATCAATTCTCCATAAGCATTGAATAATCCACCACCAGAGTTTCCTGGGTTCACTGCAGCACTCGTTTGTAATAACGTCATCTTCTTACCATCAACTGTTAATTCACGCCCTAAAGCACTAATAATACCACTTGTAACAGTACCACCAAGATTACCCAATGGATTTCCAATAGCAATCGCTGTTTCACCAACTTGCAACTGATCTGAATTACCTAACACAGCAGAAGTTAATTTTATTTCTTCGATCTTTAATAAAGCTAAATCAGTTTGAGAATCAGAACCAATCACTGTTGCTTCGTATTCATTCTGATTTTTCAACTTAACAATAACTTTACTAGCTCCATTAATTACATGATAGTTAGTCACAATATATCCATTCTCTGTAATAATGACACCACTACCAGCACCTTCTGTAATATATTCTCCATAAAAAGCATTTGTTCTCACTGATTCTGTCCGAATTTCAACAACTGCATCTTCCACCAAGTCAACAACCTCTGAAACAGATAATTGATTTTTATTAGAAGTTGTAGATATAGAATTATAATTACGATCAACTGCCTGATAAATCACTTTTTGATTATTTGATGGATTCATTCTTCCATAAATATATGCACCAGAAAATCCTCCTGTAAGACCTAATACAAAAATCAAGCAACCAATCACAATTGTTCTTAATACTTTTCTTTCTTTTTTCTGTTTCTTCTTTGGCTGATTAGGAAATGTTTCATACAATCCACTATTAGTTGTTTTTTCATTTACTTCAACTTCAATCACTGATTCACTGTTTGTTTTATCTAATTCCATAGTAGAGTTCTCCTTTTTTACTTCTACATCATGTAATTTCAATGTGAAGTTCGTATGAACATTTTCTGATACTTTATTGAATCATCACTATTTTACAACATAAATTGTATATGTTTTTCCTTGTTGAACGGTTGCTCCTGGTTTGGTAGGAGAATCTTCATGAATATTTCCTGGAGCTAAAGATGCGTGAGATTTTGCAACAAACTTAAAGTTAACACCAGGATAGTTTTTACTAAAATAACTACTTAAACTAGATACCGTAGAATTATATGAATTTCCTAATAAAGCATTACTGAAATATAGGGTATAAGTTTTTGCTGGTCCTTTACTTAATACAATCTGAATTGCAGTGCCTATTTCTACCACACTACCACTTGATACAGACTGACTAGTCGCTGTATCTTTCGCTACACTACCATAACTTCCGTAAGAGAAGGAACAGCTTAAATTCAATTGATTACATTCTGATACAATTTTTGATTTCGTTTTTCCTTTAAAATTAGGAACGGTTACAGCTTTCCCTTTAGAAATCGTAACTGTTATTGTTTCTCCATTTTTAATAATATCTCCTACTTTATGAGAGAAACTAATAATATTTCCTCTTTGAATAGTATTATGGAATTCTCTAACTTCTTTATATTTTACATTATATAATTCAGCCCATGATTTAAATTCTCTTAAAGAATTAAAAGATTCCATCTTTAACTGTCCTTTAGAAGTAACAATTTCAATCAAAGTACCTTCTTCAATAACATCATTTTCTTGATAATTTGCTCGAATAATTGATCCTAAATCTACAGTATCATCATAAGCATCTGTAAAGGTAATATCTAAGTTATTATCAATAATCCATTGTGTAACTTCTTTTACTGACATTTTTGTTAGATTTGGCACAACAATTTCTTTTCCTTTAGAAATAACCAATTCCACATTAGAATCTTTATTAACGATTTCTGACGCCTTGATACTTTGAGAGATAACGAAGTCTCTATCTACAGAACTTGAGAAATCTCTAGTTATAGTATATGGAATTCCATTCATCATTAACCATAATGTTGCTTCAAATTCTGATTGGTTTGTTAAATCAATCATTGCAATATCTTTTAACATATTTTCATTCAATGAGAAATTTAGATTAATTTCATCTCTTCTAAACATTTTTCCATAACGATCCTGTTCAATCACTATGTATTGTTCTTCTTCTGAATGTTGGAAGGTAATATTCACATGTGTTAAGAAGTTTTCTTTTATAAATTCTTTTACTTCATCTAATGTCCAACCTAACATTTGAGGAATGACGATAGATTTATCATAGTTTGGTCCATCTGATATGATTAATTCTAGCGTTTTCACATCATCAATTAAGGTTCCAGCATTTACACTTTGTCCAAATACATGATATTTTTCTATCACATCACTATTTTCATATTGTTCTATGATTTCAATTTCAAAATTATCTGCCCATTCTTTTGCATCTTGTATATTCATATTATAAAAATTTGGAAGCGTATCTCTAACGGGCAGTGATAGAACATTTAGATAATTACATGAACTAATGATTAAAAAAATAGTTAATAAGAAAGAAGAGAGGGAATGAGAAATAGAAATTTTATTTTTTCTATTATAAAAGAACATAGCAAAAATTATACTGAAGGTAATGATACCAATTCCACCAATTTGTAATAAAAGCTGGTATACATTTACTTGTGTCATTGCATAAGTAAATCCACTATATAAATAAGTTCCAAGTGCTATTATCATAATAGCCATAAAAACATATGCTACTTTTTTCTTCATGTTTATCACCTTTTATATCATATCAAATTTATAATTATTTTACATCTCATTTTTACACCTTGTGAATAAGTCGTTTTTCACATGCTGTGAATTGTGAATTCATAGTAAAAAATCCCTTATTTCATACTATTTTTTTACTATTCATTATGTGGAAAACTATGTGAATTTAAATTTTGCTTTTCACATTTTCCACATATTTTTTATTCACACATATTTTTCCCCATTTTATCCCCAACAGAAAGATGTGGATATGTGTGGAAAACTCCAAAAACCCTTTTAAATAAGCAACTTATTACATTCTAATTGAGTGTGGAAAACTTTTTTTAGCATAAAATTTATATGGACAATTAGGTGTGGAAAAGTTAATATAGTAGTACACGAATGAGGTGTGGAAAACTTTTTGGTTATTTCGAATCATCATTGATTCTTTAAATATAATCAACTTTTGAAAATGAGGTATTTGCATGACAAGTTTAGAAAGCTATTACAACGATATATGGAATCAGGTAAAACAACAAATTATTGAAAAACAAAAATATGAACCTTTTGTATATCAAACATATGTAGAACAAACGAAATTGATTGATTTAAATGATACAAAAGCGATTATATCTACCCAAAGAATCATGGATGCTTTAGTTTTACAAGAAGATAAAGAAATTTTTAGTGAAATTTTATCTAATATTTTAAAAAGAGATATTCAATGTCAATTTGTTCATGAAAGTGAATATGTAAAAAAACAAGAAGCAATCTCTCAAATGGTACAAACAGAACCTGTGATTCATGATAATGTTCTTCCTGATTTTACATTTGAAAATTTTGTTATTGGAGATAGTAATAAAGAAGCACATGCTGCAGCATTGGCTTGTGCTTATAAACCAGGTAAATTTTATAATCCTTTATTTATCTACGGAGATAGTGGATTAGGTAAAACACACTTAATGTATGCAATTGGAAATTATATCAAAAATAATTATCCAGAGAAAAAGATACTTTACATTCCTGCATCTGAGTTTATTGATCGTTTTTATATTGCAACGAAAAATAAAAATATTAATGAATTTAAAGCAGAGATGAATATGTTAGATGTCTTGTTAGTAGATGATATTCAAATATTAGCTGGAAAAGATAAAACGAATGAATTATTTTTCCAAATTTACAATAGTTTAGTGAATAATCGAAAACAAATCATTCTAACTTCTGATAAACCACCATTAGAATTAAATGATATTGAAGAACGATTAATTTCTCGTTTTTCTTCAGGATTATCTGTTACGATCAACTCACCGGAGTTTGAAACACGATTACAAATTTTAAAGATGAAGTTATCTTCTAAGAAGAATGATTTTAGTACTCTTTGTGATGAAGAATCATTATCTTATATTGCAACGAACTGTACAGGGGATATTCGTGCGTTAGAAGGAATGTTAAATCGTTTGGTCTATTATTCCATTAATTTTGGAAATGGTCAGACAGTTAACTTAGATTTCACGATTGAAGCTTTAAAAGATGTTATTGCTAATCCAAATGTGAATAAAAACAATGTGAGTCCATCATTTATTATCAATACGGTTGCGAATTATTATGGATTAACAAAACAACAAATTCTATCAAAATCACGAATGAAAGCAATAACAACCGCAAGACATATTTCCATGTACTTATGTAGAAAACATTTAGATATGCCGTTTAAAAAGATTGGTTCTACTTTTAAATGTGATCATACAACTGTAATCTCAGCTTGTGAAAAAATAGAAAAACTTTTAAAGGATGATACGCAATATAAAATAGCTGTAGGAGAAATTGAAAATAAACTTAATTAGTTTTCCACACTTATCCACATTTTATCAACACTAAAAAATGATGATTTTCTTCGATAAATAAAGAACATTTTCTACTTATCCACAAACTTAACACCCTTTATTATTGTTATTTATGTTATATTTATAGAGTATAAAAAAGAGGAGGTCTTTAACATGTACTTTAAAATGTCTCGTACTGATTTATTAAATATGTTATCTATCGTATCAAAAGCAATTTCATCTAATTCTCCTTTACCATCATTGTTAGGAGTAAAATTTGATGTAAAATCAAATAAGATTGAATTAACAGGATCTGATTCTGATATTTCTATTAAAACAACAAAAGAGAAATCAGATGATGCTGTTTTTGAAGTTTATGAAGAAGGAAGCATTGTAATTAATAAAAACTATATTACGGATATTATTCGTAAAATAGATAGTGATGTTGTTGAATTTGAAATCATTGATGGTTCTTTAACTAAGATTAGTGGTAACTCTTCTGAATATAGAATTAATGGAATTAAATCTTATGAATATCCTTTGATTGATTTTTCTAAACCAGAAAAACAGTTTTCTATTTCTTCTACTGTATTAAAAAATATTATTAATCAAACTTATTTTGCGACCTGTGTTCAGGAAACAAGACCTGCTTTAACAGGAATCAATTTTAATTGTGATCAAGGAAAAATGACTTGTATTGCTACAGATAGTTATCGTTTAGCTCGTAAGATCGTTAATTTAGATGAAGATGTATCGTTCAACATTACTATTCCTGCAAAAAGTTTATTAGAGGTATCTCGTTTATTAGACAAAGAGGAATTGGTTACAGTATCTTTAACAGATAAGAAAGCACAATTCATTTGTAATAACACCATCATTCAAACACGTTTGATTGATGGTGCTTATCCTGATACTTCTCGTTTTGTTCCTGTTTCTTTTAAATATGAACTAAATATGGATATTAAAGATTTATTAAATGCAATAGATCGTCAGTCATTCATTAAGAATGAAAATGATACGTTCTGTATTTTAAAATTATCTATGAATGAAGATGAAATCATTATTTCCAGTCGTTCTCAAGAAATTGGATCATCTAAGGAAAAGTTAAATTTTGAAAGTTATGTTGGTGAACCATTAGAATTATCATTTAGTGGAAAGTATGTTTATGATGCTTTAAAAGGTTTAAATGGTAATAAAGTAAAAATTCAATTCTGTGGGGAAATGAAACCATTTATCATAACTTCTTTAGAGGATGATTCTACCTTGCAATTAGTTCTTCCAGTACGTACTTTTTCTTAATTCTAACGAATATTTTTAGTTGTAAGACTGCCTTGTTTTTTAGTAAAGAATGGGGCAGTTTTTTTGCATTTTTCGTTCGGTTTTACTCGTTAAAAGTGCGATTTTATGATAAAATATAAGAGTATAAATTTGAGAAAAGAGGGATATAAATGAAGGTAAAAATTACGACTGAATATATAACTTTAGGTCAGTTATTAAAGATTACAGACTGGATTGCTTCTGGAGGGGAAGCGAAACATGCAGTGAAAACTTTATCCATTTCTGTAAATGGTCAGAAGGAAGATCGTCGTGGTAGAAAAATATATCCTAATGATCATGTTTGTATAGAAGATAAAGAATATGAGGTCGAGTAATGTATATCGATCAGTTACGTTTAAAGTTCTTTAGAAATTATGATTCTTGTAATATCAATTTGAATCCTGGTATCAATATTTTTATTGGTAAAAATGGACAAGGAAAAACAAATTTATTAGAATCGGTTTATTTTCTTTCAACAACAAAATCTCATCGGGGAATGGAAGATATTCAATTGATTCAATTCAATCAGGACTTTGCTTGTATTGATGCACATGTTTGTTATGAAAATCAATCAATGATTTATTCAGCTGTAATTCATAAAAGAGGTAAAACACTGTGTATTCGAAATCAGCCGGTAAAAAAAGTAAGTGAATTTATCGGTAAGATCAATGCTGTGTTATTTTCTCCATTGGATATGAATTTATTCGATGCTTCTCCAAAATATCGTAGAAGATTAATTGATGTTGAATTAGGAAAAATGTCGAATCAATATATTACTCAATTGAATCAGTATAATCATTTGTTGAAAGAGAGAAATTCTTATTTAAAACAAGAGCGTGTTGATATTGTTTTGTTAGATACGATTACGGAACAAATGATGAAACCACAATTACAGATTATGAAAAAGAGGTATTTGTTTGTTCATCAACTGAATGAATATTTACCAAAATTGTATCAAGAAATGAGTCGTTCTGATGATGTTGTTCAGGTTCATTATTTGAGTATGATTGATTATCATGTGGATGATACGGTTATGTTACAGAATCTGCAACAGAAGTTTGATAGTCTCAAAGAAAGAGATATGTTATTAAGAATGACGAATACGGGCATTCATCGTGAGGATATTTCCTTTACTTTGAATGGTCATGAAGTGAATCTTGTAGCTTCTCAAGGTCAAAAAAGAATGATTGTTGTTGTTTTGAAGTTAGCTTTGATTTCTATTATTCATGAATATACAGGAGAATATCCAATTCTATTATTGGATGATGTATTATCTGAACTTGATGTAGAGAAAAAGAATAACTTGATTCATTTATTGCCAAAAGAAGTTCAGACGATTATTACAACAACAGAGAAGGATGATTTATTGCAATCAATTATTGATCGATCTTTGATTTATGTAGTAGAGAAAGGAAGTGCTAAAAAGTGGATGATTTAAATAGAGAAACGATGGTTCAAGATAGTAACTATGACGATAGTGATATCCAGGTGTTAGAAGGACTAGAAGCTGTTAGAAAACGTCCAGGTATGTATATTGGTTCTACTTCAAGAACAGGTCTTCACCATTTGGTGTGGGAAATTGTAGACAATGGAATTGATGAAGCGCTGGCTGGTTTTGCTTCTTCAATTTTAGTAAAGGTAACGAAGGATAATGTTGTAGAAGTAATAGATGATGGACGTGGTTTACCTACTGGCATTCATGAAAAAACAGGAATTTCTACGGTTGAAACAATTTATACAGTACTTCATGCTGGTGGAAAGTTTGGTGGAGGAGCATATAAAGTTTCTGGTGGTCTTCATGGTGTTGGTGCTTCTGTTGTAAATGCTTTGAGTGAATACATGGAAGTTATTACAGAACGGGATGGTACAAAGTATTATATTCGTTTTGAAAATGGAGGACATACGGTTATTCCTTTGAAAGTAATTGGTTCTTCTGATTGTCATGGTACAACGGTACGGTTTAAAGCAGATCCTTTGATTTTTACGGAAACAACAGAATATGATCATAATACGTTAAGAGATCGTTTGAGAGAATTAGCATTTTTAAATAAAGGTATTAAAATTTGTTTTACAGATGAAAGAAAAGATGAAAATCATTATGAAGAATTCTATTATGAAGGTGGAATTTATGAATATGTGAAGTATTTAAATAAGAATAAAACTCCAATACATGAAGAACCTGTTTATATAGAGGGAAAAGAAGAAGATATCTTGGTTGAGGTTTCTTTCCAATATAATGATGGTTTTGCGACTAATATTTATTCGTTCTGTAATAACATTAATACACATGAAGGAGGAACTCATGAAGAGGGATTCCGTAATTCTTTGACTAGAATTATTAATAATTATGCGAAAGAGAATAATTATTTGAAAAAAGATGAGGATTCTTTACAAGGAGAAGATGTAAGAGAAGGAATAACAGCTATTATTTCAATTAAGCATCCAGATCCACAATATGAAGGACAAACGAAAACGAAGCTTGGTAACTCTGAGGTTCGTAGAATTGTTTCTTCGGTGTTTTCTACTCATTTTGAACGGTTTATGATGGAACATCCTACTGAAGCTAAAATCATTGTAGATAAGGCAATGTTGGCTTCCAAGGCAAGATTAGCTGCAAAGAAGGCAAGAGAATTAACGAGAAGAAAGAATGTATTAGAAGTTTCTTCTTTACCTGGTAAATTATCGGATTGCTCTAGTCGTGATCCAAAAGAATGCGAAATTTATATCGTCGAAGGTGATTCAGCTGGAGGTAGTGCTAAACAAGGTAGAGATAGTCGAACACAGGCAATTTTACCATTACGTGGTAAAATTCTAAATGTAGAAAAAGCGAGAGTGCATAAGATTTTTGATAACAATGAAATTCGTTCAATGTTAACCGCATTTGGCTGTGGAATTGGTGATGAATTAGATTTAAATAAATTACGTTATCATAAGATTGTTATTATGACTGATGCCGATGTGGATGGAGCTCATATTCGTACATTATTATTAACATTCTTCTATCGGTTCTTAAAACCTGTTATTGAAGGTGGATATGTATATTTTGCTCAACCACCTTTGTATAAAGTATCAAAAGGAAATCAGGTACGTTATGCATATTCCGATGAGGAAATGGAACAAATAAGAGTAGAAATGGGAGATGCTACTAATTTACAACGGTACAAAGGTTTAGGAGAAATGAATGCTGATCAGTTATGGGATACAACGATGAACCCACAATATCGTACCTTAATAAAAGTTACGATTGAGAATGCTATGGAAGCTGATCAAGTATTTGAAATGCTGATGGGTGATGAGGTTGAACCTAGAAGAAATTACATTATTGAAAATGCTCATTTTGTTAAGAATCTTGATATTTAGGAGGTAGAGATATGGAAGAAGAAAAACTAGAATATGATAAGATCAAACATGTCAATATTTCCGAGGAAATAAAAACATCCTTTTTGAGTTATGCAATGTCTGTTATTGTTCAAAGAGCATTACCAGATGCAAGAGATGGTTTAAAGCCAGTTCATCGTCGTATTTTGTATGGAATGTATGATTTAGGTATTTATTCTAATAAAGCATATAAAAAATGTGCACGTATTACTGGGGAAGTTATGGGTAAATATCACCCTCATGGTGATTCTTCTATCTATGATGCTTTGGTACGTATGGCACAGGATTTTTCTTATCGTTATATGTTAGTGGATGGACATGGTAACTTTGGTTCTATTGATGGAGATGGTGCTGCTGCACAGCGTTATACAGAAGCAAGAATGTCTAAGATTTCAATGGAATTATTGAAAGATATTAAAAAAGATACAATTGATTTTGTAGATAACTATGATGGAGAAGAAAAAGAACCATCTGTATTGCCATCTCATTTTCCAAACCTATTAGTTAATGGTTCAACAGGAATTGCTGTTGGTATGGCTACCAATATTCCTCCTCATAATTTAGGGGAGTGTATTGATGCAACAATTGCGGTAATGGAAAATCCTGAAATTACAACAATGGAGTTGATGGAAAACTATATTCAAGGACCAGACTTTCCAACAGGTGCTCAAATTCTTGGAAGAAGTGGTATTAAACAAGCATATGAAACAGGTAAAGGGTCTTTAGTTGTTCGTGCAAAACTTCATGAAGAAGAAATGAGTAATGGAAAAAAACGGATTGTTGTTACGGAATTACCATATCAAGTGAATAAAGCAAATCTGATTGAACGTATTGCTTATTTGGTTCGTGATAAACAAATTGAAGGAATTACTGATTTGCGTGATGAATCAAATCGTGATGGTATTTCTATTGTGATCGAACTTCGTAAAGATGTTCAATCTGAAGTATTATTAAATCAGTTGTATCGGTTAACGGCTTTACAAACAACTTATGGGGTTAATATGTTGGCATTGGTAGATAATGCACCTCGTATCTTAACACTAAAGGAATGTTTGGAAGTTTATATTAATCATCAAATTGAAGTAACACAACGTCGTACTCGATATGATTTGAAAAAAGCAGAAGATCGTGCACATATCTTAGCAGGATTGATGATTGCATTGGATCATATTGACGAAATTATTCGTATCATTCGTGAATCTAAAAATGATGATGTGGCAATGACTTCTTTAATGAGTAATTTCCAATTATCTGAAATTCAAGCGAAAGCTATTTTGGATATGCAAATGCGTCGTTTAACAGGATTACAACGGTTGAATATTGAAACAGAATATCATTCTTTAATTGAACAAATTGCAGATTTAAAAGATATTTTAGCAAATCATTCTCGTATCGTAGCTTTGATTAAAGAAGAATTATTAGAAGTGAAAGAAAAATACAATGATGAAAGAAGAACGGAAATTGCTGAAGGTGAGTTTGATTTAGAGGATGAAGATTTGATTCCTGTAGAAAATATTGTGATTACCATGACTACAAATGGTTATATCAAACGGAATACGATTGATACTTATCGTACTCAAAATAGAGGAGGTAAGGGAATTAAAGGTATTTCAATGAATGATGATGATATTGTAGATCAAGTCATTACAATGTCTACTCATGATTACTTATTATGCTTTACAAATTTTGGTAAAGTATATCGTATCAAGGGATATAAAGTTCCTGCAGCTAGTCGTACTTCAAAAGGAATTCCAGTTGTGAACTTATTGAACTTAGATAAAGATGAAAAAGTGAAGTCTCTTGTACCAATAGAGAATGAAAGCGAAGCGAAATATTTATTCTTTGTGACATGTCAAGGATTGGTTAAGAGGGTTCATGTATCAGAATTTGAGTCAATTAGACAAACTGGTAAAATTGCGATTAGTTTACGTGATGATGATGAACTATTTGGTGTTAAATTAACAAATGGTAATGATGAAATCATTATTGGTGGTTCAAATGGTAAGGCTGTACGTTTCAATGAACAAGATGTACGTCCAATGGGAAGAAATGCTTCTGGAGTGAAGGGTTTCAATGTGGATGATAGTCAAGTTGTTGGTGTAGCAACAAATTCTGAGGGTTCTTATATTTTAGCTGTAACTGAAAAAGGTTATGGTAAGAAAACATCATTAGAAGATTACCGCTTAACAACTCGTGGTGCGAAAGGTGTTAGTACGATCAATATCACAGAAAGAAATGGTTCTTTAGTAACATTAAGAGCAGTTAAGGGTGATGAAGATTTGTTAATTGTAACAGATGCAGGAATCGTAATTCGAATTTCATTAAACAATGTTGCGGTTTATGGAAGAAATACACAAGGTGTGAAACTCATTAATGTGAATGAAGACTGTGTTGTTTCATCTGTAGCTGTTGTGGAACCAGAAGAAGATTCGAATAAAACAGCAGAAGAATAGAATCATAAGCAGAAAGCTGAATTAACAGATTTCTGCTTTTCTTAATTTGAATTATAATCAATAATGAATTGGAGGGACAATATATGTTTAAAGATATCGTGAGTATATTAAAATGCCCATGTTGTGGATCAACTCTGAATGTTTATGAAACAGAAACAGAGAATGGAGAAATTATAGAGGGAATGTTATGTTGCCAAAAAGTACATCAATTTAAAATATTTAGAGGAATTGCTGATTTTGGTTCTATTGAGCAAAAGGATGCTAATAGTTGGAGTGAATATTATAAAGAAATGAATTATGAGGATTTGGATGCTTCTATTGATAATAGAAAAACTGATCATCAAAAAGAAATAGAAAATGAATTTCTTGATGGAATAATAGAAGAAACATCAAAACTGGAAAAAGGATTTTTAATAGATGTTGCTTCAGGAAGAGGAATGTTACTTCGTAAACTTCTTCAAACAACAAATGAACAGGTACATATTATCGCAACGGATTTGAGTTTTGACGTTTTGATGTATGATAGAATAAAATTTAAATCATTGAAGCCAAATATTAAAATTAGCTATATTGCATGTGATGCTACCAATCTTCCTTTTCAAGATCATAGTATTGATATGGTTTGTACATTTGTTGGATATCTTAATATGATAAATCTTATGGAACAGGGAATTGAAGAAGCAGCAAGAGTTTTAAAAGAAAATTGTAAATTAATTAATTCAGTAATGTATATGGATGAGTCTTCTAAAGAATATCAAGAAGTACAGGAAATATTAAAAAGCAATGACATGGAAGTTATGGCAAAGCATCTATTAAAAGAAGAATTGTTTAAACTTCATTATAAGTATTTTTCTGAGGTAACCGATAGAATTGTATATGAAGGAATTGGAGAAAAGTTTGAAGGGGATTTGTTACCATATGAAGGTGCTTGGTATGCAAATTCTATCATTCAATCTAAGAAGGTTTAATGTTTGGATAAAAATGTTAGAAACACTCTAGATACTTTTAGGATTATTTTATGTTTGTTTTCAATAATAATTAATTACTTATTAAATATTTCTTAAATCTTTATTACATTTTTTTGATTATTTCTGGATCATTTTCATTATGTTAAATGTATATGGTATATTAGCTTTGTATTATATTGATAAAAATAGTATCTGAAGAGAAAGTCAAGTCACATAAGGACAGGATTACTTTTATCATTCACTGATTAAAAATGCTTGTATCTATTTAATAAAATTGTGTATAATAATGTTAACTCGTTGATGAGGATAAGTAGATTTATTTTATTTTGTAGAGAGTCAGTGGATGGTGAAAACTGATATTTGGATAGATTGAAATCAACCTCTGAGTGAAATGATGAAAGTAGTATTCATTTCCGGTATTAGCCGTTATCTAATTGAGAGATAGATATATTGATATCTATAAGAAGGGTGGCAACGCGAGATATCGTCCCTTTATGGGAGGTATCTTTTTATTTTATAAGGAGGAAAGAAAAATGCTTGATATGAAATTTATTCGCGAACATGCGGATGAGGTTAAGGAAAATTGCCGTAAAAAATTTCAAGATCACAAAGTACCAATGGTAGATGAACTAATTGCGTTGGATGTTCAGAATCGTGGTTGTAAAACAAAGGCTGATGGTTTACGTGCTCAACGAAATGCTTTGAGTAAACAAATTGGTGGATTAATGGCTCAAGGTAAACGGGATGAAGCAGAAGCAGTGAAAGCACAAGTAAAAGCTTTAGCTGATGAAATGGCTGAATTGGAAAAAATGGAAGAGGAATTATCTAAGAAGGTAAAAGAAATCCAGATGACAATTCCAAACATGATTGATCCAAGTGTTCCAATTGGTAAA
>JAQXZJ010000117.1 GCA_029227155.1 Erysipelotrichaceae bacterium | reverse complement strand
TGTTGATGGATAACTTTCTCAACTTTAAACCCTGCTTTACTAATTGAACGTAAAAAAGCGTTCCACACCATCAAATCTTTATTGTGAAAAGTAAAAACAACTTTACCTTCTTCGGACAGAACATCATACAATGCTCTGATTCCTTCTGTAAACTCCTTGCTATATTCTTCAACATCTTTAATGCCTTTTTTTATAGTTATTTCTTTTTCTATTGAAGGAGTATATATTGAATCATAATGCTTTAACCAGTTTAACCAAATACAACTTAAATCCATATATTGAACTAATCCTCCATAAGGAGGGTCGGTAATGATAAACGAAATAGAATCATTTGGTATAATATTTGAAATATCCTTTATATCTACTATTCCATAAAAAATATCATAATCATCTATAGACAGAATATCATCCGGGCACGATACAAACTTGGATTTAGGAATTTTTCCGATATGTTCTTTAACACTTCTTAAAGCGCTTTCAACGGATTGCTTACCTATACAGCTACTTTTAAAAAGCAAAAGAGGATTCATTTCCATTTGCCTTTTAGAACAAATATAGGCGGCGCGTCCCCAACTTGTTGAAAAACTTCGGTTTGATTTTTCCCTTCTAGGGACACACATCTTTGATGATAAATGAAGTGTTTGAATAAAGCCAAATAAGAGTTGCAATTTAAGATCTGTACTTTCTTCTGAAAGAATCTCGTCAAAAATTTTTGAAAGCACATAAAGATTTCTTTTTGTCCAAAGATAGTCAAAACTATCGCCACCGATATTTTTTTTGAACGAATCAGTAAAACTTGGTGAATCATAAAATTTGTCCTTTGGATACCAATAAGGAATGCTTATTTTTTGGGCTTGCTCTGAACAGCTGACTAAATCAGCATTCGTATTAATTAGATAACGTTTATTGCAATTAGGACAAACAATTCCAGATTCATAAATATGTGAATTCTCCCATTTTGTATGTTGAATAATTGCCGATTCGTAACCACAATGGTTACATTTTGTCAAGTAAGTTCTTCGATATGCTTTATCTGCCTCTACTTTTGAAATGATTTCAGACACTTTAGAGACGAATAATTTTTTATCAAAAGTAGTGGAATACACTTTAATGATAAATGAAGTAAGTGGATTAATATCAAATGCGATTGCTTTGCGACCGCATTTGACTGCTTCAAAGGCAGCAATGGCGCTACCTGAAAATGGATCTAAAATAACATCATTTTCGGATGTATAGTTTTCTATATATGCACCCCAAATATTATGAGGCTTTTTGCCCCAATATTTCATTGCTGTATACATAGGTGGTCTTTTAGCTTCAACTAAAGCAAAATCAATATCTTTCATTATACGACCTCCTGTTCATTTAATAAGTTTTGAACACACATTATAACATCATCCTCATTTGAACATGCTTTTATTTTTCTTATTAAATCAAATAACGGCTTATTATTTAACATATGTTCTTTTATATCTGCAGGAATATCGTTCCTGTCTTTAGCTGCCAAATCAAATAGGGCGGTTTTCACATTAGGAAAATCATCAAGATTAAGCTTTTGAATAATAATTTCAAGTAATTCTTTTTCAGGAGGCTTGTTATGACCATTTTCAATATCACTTAAATATGTAGGTGTTTTATGAACTTCTTTTGCTAATTGACGAATGGAAATTCCTTTTGCCTGACGTACAGCTCGTAGGTAGTTCCCGAAATTAAAGTTTTCATACTTTAGAGATTCTAAATCATAGTTTTCGATGTTAGAAAGTTTTTTAGACAAGCAAATCACCCCCCATATTATAAGTTAGTTAGCTTACAAACTATTATGCCACATTAGTTATGTATTGTCAATAAAAAGAGTAATTATAGAAAAGATAATACCAAAAGTTTAGACAGTCAAATGGTGGCTGTCTATTTTTGTTGAATTACAATTGGTACGACAGTATAATTTGGTTGGAACATTTAGAATTTAGGAAAGAACACATCGGAATTCTTAACCTATTAAAGTCAATGTTATTACAATTAAAAGGATGTGGTATTTTGATAAGTAAAGTATATCCAGTTGGACAACTACAAACCTATAAGTATGTTGTTGTTCTGTCACAATATCAGGGTAAGATCTTGCTCAGTAGACATAAAGATAGAACTACATGGGAGACACAGGGTGGTCATATTGAAGAAGGAGAAATTCCACTTGAAGCCGCAAAACGTGAATTATATGAAGAATCTGGTGCGATAGATTATGATATCGTACCACTATGTGATTATTGGGCTGGAAGTGAAGATCAGAGTCATGGTGCAAATGGTATGGTGTTTCAAGCAATCATCCATCAATTAGATTCTATACCAGATAGTGAAATGGCAGAGGTCAAGACTTTTAATACATTACCGGATAATCTTACATATCCAGCAATAACTCCTATATTATTTGCTTATTTAAAAGAGCATAGGGATTCATATATGAAAGAAAAATTTACTAATTTATATAACAAAGACAATAATAGTGCCTATCAGACGCTACTAGAATTAGAAATGATAACTACAGAATCGAATGAGTTATATGTTTTTTTTGATGAATTGTTAGAAATGTTGAATCATTCTAAAACAATGATCAGAGTTCGTGGTTTTCGATTAATCTGTTGTTTAGCGAAATGGGATACAGAAAATAAAATTAATCAAAATATAGAGGTAATTTTAAAGGAATTAGAGGATGAAAAAGGAACTTCTGTAAGACAATGTTTAGCAGCATTGAATGGTATTTTATTGTATAAATACGAACTTTCTGAGATGATAGCAAACAAATTAAAAGAATTGGATTTATCGAAATATAAAGAGAGTATGCAACCATTGATAAAGAAAGATATCGATCATATTTTGAATTATATGTAATCATTAAATTGAAGGTGAAAGTATGATGATTTCAAAACTAAATAGAGATGATTATGCAGGTAAGAAGATTAAAATAAATTATCTTACCAAAGGTTACTATGAGATTGAAAAAGTATCAGATGGATTCCGGTTTACTTATAAAAGATTTGAGAGTGAAAAGGAAATGACATTTGAAGATTGTTTTTTTAGTGAATGGCTAGAGAAACCTGTAGCATATGGTGCATTTGAGAATGAAGAATTACTAGGATATGTTGAAGGTACGATTGAACAATGGAATAATCGTTATCGTATTAGTAATATCTGTGTTTTTAGTGATGAAAAAAGACATTGTGGTATTGGGACAAAACTAATGAATGCTATTTTAGATGAAGCAAAACAAAGTGGAGCAAGAATGGTAGTATTAGAAACGCAAACATGTAATGTAAAGGCGATTTCTTTTTATCAGAAAAATGGATTTGAGATCATTGGGTTTGATTTGTTTGCTTATAGTAATCATGATCCTGAACGTCATGAAGTAAGAATTGAGATGGGGAAAAGGATTTAATCATGGCTGTGGTAAATAGAAAGGAAGATTTCGACTATGATAGAGTTAAATGAGTTTAAACAAATAATGGAAGTCAATAAAAAATGATTGCCGTTATTAACACTTGATGAATTTTTCTGTGGAAATGCACAAGAAGATTCTATTGCTCCCAATCAAGGGGGATTTGGCCGTCCATCACTTGCTGAAATATGGGATTTATTTCGAAAGATTGAGTTAATGCCAAATGTAGCATGGGTACGAGTGGCATTACATGATGATACAGAAATCATAGAAGATCATGGGACAGAAGTGTTAAGCCTTTCAGGAGAATCAATTGTGGTATGTACTGATATGAAAGCTACTGAACTAGAAGAAATAGCGAACTGTGAATGGTTATGTTTGGAGCAATTAAAGTAAAGCCTGCTTTATATTATTCTTATGTACCAACAATTCCTTTCAAATATCAGTGTTATCAAATAATCTGAGATTAAACCAACTTTTTCTGCGTCTTTATAAGAGGCGATATTCGCACAGTCAATCGTAAGTATCATATAGTTTAGGTCAGTAATCTTTTAATTTTGTAATTAGTTTACTATAAATTCGTTGAACAAACCAAGGTTCTGAACAAACGTTCGCAATATCATCAATGGCAATCCAACCGATATCACTATTCTCATCTTCTTTGATGCGAATTGGATCTTCAGGATTTGCTTCAAATAAATAAGTTATATTCAAATGCAAGTGACTGGAAACATAGTTTCCTTTTTTTTCATGTCCGTCCACACAAAGAGTTTCTAAGGAATAGATATTGGGAGATAATAATTTTAAGTTGCTAAGACCACTTTCTTCAGCAACTTCTCTATAAGTAACAGCTAATAAGTCTCTTTCTCCATCCGCATGGCCACCCATCCAAGACCAAGAATTATAGAGATTGTGATAAACCATTAGAACCTGTTTACGATTGGGAGATACGACCCATGCAGATGCGGTTAGATGTGCTACTTCATTCTTTCGAGTATAAATATCCTGTTTGCTATCTAACCATTGTAAAAATAACTTTTTGTCATTTTCTTCTTGTTCATTAAATGGCTGATATGCTTTTATCTGATGATATAAATCGTTCATATGCTTATCCAACTCCTTACATGTATGATTATCTTATCATAGTTATAGTGCTTTATGATAGACATGTATTGTTAACTTTGTGTGATCGATTATTCTAGAAAACGGCCTTAACAAATGACGAAAGTAAGACTATAATTTTTTTTATGTATGGAGGCTTATATGGAAAAGAAAGAAGTAATTGTAAAAGGAACTAGAAATATTGTGATTTTAGGACTCATTAGCTGTTTTGCGGATATATCTAGTGAAATGGTTTATCCTTTGATTCCTCTATATCTTACAACGGTATTTGGGGCTACGCCTGTTCTGGTAGGGATTATCGAAGGGATTGCGGAGAGTATTGCTAGTCTATTGAAAGTATTTAGTGGTTATATCAGTGATCGCTTTCAGCATAAAAAAGCCATTGCTTTTAGTGGATATGCGACAGGTTTGTTGTATAAAATAGCACTATTATTTGCAGGGTCATGGAGTGGAATTCTTGTTGCTAGGGTAGTTGATCGGTTTGGTAAAGGGATTCGAACTGCCCCAAGAGATGTGATGGTGTCAGAAAGTGCTGATAAAAAGAATATGGGGAAAGCATTTGGTATTCATAAAATGCTTGATATGGCTGGTTCAGCAATTGGAATTTTATTAGCTTTTCTTTTGATGAGAAAAATTGGTCCAAATGGATATCGAACAGTATTTGCAATATCGATGATTCCGATTCTGATTGCTTTATTCTTGTTTCTTTTTGTTCGTGAGAATAAAACAAAACGAGAAGTTAAGGAAAGAGAACATTTCTGGAATAACCTATCAAAATTGGATGGAAATCTGAAACTGTATTTAATGATTACTTTTGTATTTACCCTTGGAAATTCTTCGAATAGTTTCCTACTACTACGAGCAACGGATATTGGTTTTGATAGTAGTCATACGATTTTGCTTTATTTCATTTATAATTTGACAGCTTCCATTTTAGCCATCCCATGTGGTAGATTATCGGATAAAATTGGTAGAAAGAAGTTGCTTGTTGGTGGTTATTTAATGTTTTCTCTTGTTTATTTTAGTTTTGCGGTATGTCGATCAAAAGAAGTTATGATTCTGACTTTTATCATATATGGTATCTATACAGCAATGACAGCTGGGGCAGAAAGAGCATTTATTGCGGAAATTGCTCCTGTTCAATTAAAAGGAACGATGTTGGGGCTTCATTCGACATTAGCAGGTATTGCTTTATTACCTGCTAGTGTGTTTGCTGGATTTCTTTGGGATGGAATCGGTGTTGCTGCACCATTTGTGTTTGGTGGGATGATGTCGCTTTTATCAGCATTCATTTTGATGACTCGGTTTCAGACTCCATCAATAAAAGAAGCATTGAAATAGATGGTACATTAGAATTTATAGTACAATTAAAAAAGTTATATAGTCAAAAAATGAAGAACTGCTTATAATGGAATTTAGATAGAATAGTGAGGTGCTTTATGGACTTAGAACAGATGATTAGAAAATATGCTTATACATTAGCAAGAGTGGGTTTAAATGTTCAGAAAGGACAAACGGTATTAGTAGAAGCAGCAGTGGAAGGATATGAGTTTGTACCTGTCTTTGCGGAAGAATGTTATAAACTTGGTGCAGGAAATGTTGTGGTGCATTATCTTGATCTTGCGAATATGAAAGTAGCATCACAATATCGTACGGAGGAAGAGGTAAAAAAGGTAGAACCGTGGGAAGTAAGTATGCATCAGCCATATTTGGATGATGGTGCTTGTTATGTCCGCTTGGAAAGTGTGAATCCAACCTTGATGGAAGAAGTGAGTGAAGCACAATCCAATGCTATTTTTGCGCATGTGGATGCGGTACGGAATATCATGCGGAAGGCTAGTAGGGAAAAACATTGTCAATGGTTGATTGCGATGATACCTACGAAACAATGGGCGAAAGCAATTCTAAAGGAACAAGACGAAGAGAAAGCATTAGAACAATTGTGGGAACTTTTGTTAAAGCTTTGTTATATTGATGAGAATAATGATGTTGTGACAACGTGGGAACAATTGACGCAAAAGAAACAAGAGCGTGCTAAGAAATTAGATCAATTGCATTTAAGAACTTTGCATTATACATCAGATAATGGAACCGATTTAATTGTTGGATTAACTTCAGATTCTAAATTTAGTTTTGATCATGTTCCGCCAATTCCATTCCAAGCCAATATTCCTACGGAAGAAATCAGTACGACTCCGGATAAATATGTAACAGAAGGAGTAGTCTATGCTTCTAGACCTTTGGTATTAGGAGGTAAGATCATTCATAATTTTGGCTTCCGTTTTGAAAAGGGAAAAGTTGTAGAAGTTTTGGCAGATGAAGGAAAAGAAATGCTAGAAGCATTGGTTCAGATGGATGAAAATGCAGGTTATTTAGGGGAATGTGCACTAGTAGAATATCATTCTCCAATTAGCATGAGTCAGATTGTGTATTATACAACGTTGATTGATGAAAATGCGAGTTGTCATTTAGCATTGGGTAGAGGATTACAGTCGGTGAAAAATGAAGCCTTTAATGATTCTGTGATTCATATTGATTTTATGATTGGTACAAAAGATTTGAAAATTGTAGGTACAAATGATCAAGGAGAAGAAGTGATCATTTTCCAAGATGGAGATTTTGCATTTGAGTAAAGGAGAAAAGGTATGAAAGTTGTTATTGTAGGTGGTGTTGCTGGTGGAGCTAGTGCGGCAGCAAGACTAAGAAGATTAGATGAATCCGCACAGATTACGATGTATGAACGCAGTGGCTATGTTTCTTATGCAAACTGTGGATTGCCATACTATGTTGGGGAATTGATTATTAAACAAGAAGCATTGACGTTACAAACGCCAAAGAAGTTTTATGATCGCTTTCGTATAGATGCGAAGGTGAAGCATGAAGTGATTGATATTGATGCTCAAAATAAAACAGTAACTGTCAAGAATCTAATGACAGATGAAGTATTTGTAGATCATTATGATAAATTATTGTTAGCACCAGGAGCAAAGGCTGTTCGGCCAAATATTCCAGGAATTGATCACAAAAATATCTTTACCCTAAGAACAGTAGAAGATGCATTAAAGATTCATGATGCAATCAAAGAAAACGATGCAAAATCAGCAGTTGTTGTAGGTGGTGGCTTTGTAGGGATTGAAGTTGCTGAGAATTTGAAGCATTTAGGAATGGATGTTACATTGGTAGAGGCAACATCACAAGTACTTTCTATACTAGATCGAGATATGGTATCACAAGTACATACACAGTTAAGAGAGAATGGAATTCAACTGTTATTAAATCGTAAAGTATCTTGTTTTGAAACAGATAAAGAGCAGATTTGTTGTGTCTTTGAGGATGGGAAAAAGATTCATACTGACCTTGTAATGTTAGCAATGGGAGTGGTACCAGATACTAACTTAGCTCAAAAAGCAGGATTAGAAACAAGTGTAAAAGGTAGTATTGTTGTAAATGAAAGAATGGAAACATCAGTTGCTGATATTTATGCGGTTGGTGATGCAGTAGAAGTAACAAATTATGTGACAGGTAAAAAAGGTTTGATTCCTTTGGCAGGACCAGCAAATAAACAAGGAAGAATTGCGGCTGATAACATGGCTGGAATGAAGAGTAGTTATAAGGGAACACAGGGATCTTCGGTGATTCAGTTGTTTGATATGACAATTGGTGTTACAGGAATCAATGAACAAACAGCAAAAGCAGAACAGATCGATTATGATCGAGCAATTTTGTCTCCAGCCTCTCATGCGTCTTATTATCCAGGTGGAAAAGTAATGACGATGAAGGTGTTATTTGAAAAGGAAACAGAACGGATTTTAGGGGCACAGATTGTGGGATTTGATGGAGTTGATAAGAGAATTGATGTGATTGCAACAGCAATTCGCTCGAAGATGAAAGCTAGTGAACTTGCAGAATTAGAACTTTGTTACGCGCCACCATATTCGTCAGCAAAAGATCCTGTTAACATGGCTGGATTTATCATTGACAACTTAATTCATGATAAAGTAAAACAGTTCTATTATGAGGATTGTATCCAACTTCCACAAGATGGTAGTGTTTTCTTGTTGGATTGTCGTACACCAAAGGAATACAGTAATGGTCATGCCCAAGGATTTGTGAATATTCCAGTGGATGAATTAAGAGAGAGATTAAACGAAGTGCCTCAAGAGAAACCAGTATATGTGATGTGTCAAAGTGGACTGAGAAGTTATATTGCCAATCGGATCTTGAAAGAGAAAGGATACGATTGCTATAATTTTGCTGGTGGATATCGTTTCTATTCAATGGTAGCGAAGGATCAGTTGAATAAGACAGAAAGTTATCCTTGTGGTATGGATAAATAGTTGGTAGATAAATGAAGTTAAAAAAATGGAGTTTTCGTTTTCTTGTTATTCTGTATGTAATAAGCAGTGGAGTTGGTTTTTATCTGAATATTCAAATGCAGAATTGGCAAGGAGTGAAAATGGGTTTTGTGGCATTACTAACACCATTTCTGATTCCTTTGTTGTTTCGCTTATGCAGTTGGAAAATGACTTGGGAAGTTAGGATTGTCAATTTGGTATTTGTGTATTTTGCATCTTTGATAGGTAGCTGTTTTCATTGGTATCAATTACCTTATTTTGATAAGATCCTTCATTTTTCCAGTGGTTTGTTTGGTACGATTCTAGCAGTTTTGTTGTTTTGCAGCATCAAACAACAGAAGAAGATCATACAGAAACAGGATCATGCAATTTTTCTGATTTTTATTAATGCTGTGAATATGAGTATTGCTTTATTATGGGAATTCTTTGAGTACTTGATGCTTGTATTATTTAATAATGATGCAATCAATCATTATACAACCGGGGTTCATGATAGCATTACAGATATGTTATGTGCGACCATTGCGGGTTTATTCATTACGTTTTTAGTGATTCGTTATTATCGAAATGGAAAAAGCAATTTCTTTATTCAGTTATATGAAAATATGTATGATACAAATATTGGCAAACAGAAGGATGCTTGAGATAAAATTAGCAAAGTTTGTCTAATATGGTTTCTTCTAAAATAAGAGAATGTATGGTATGATAATTTCACCGGGAGGTTATGCAATGACCATCATTCTTTTTTTTAGTCTATTTTTATTTATAGGCTTGATTTTAACATGTTATCATCCTCGTTTTCGTTCTTATCATTTGGTGATGAAAACCCTATGTAGTTTAGGGTTCCTATTGTTGGCTTTTTATCAGAACTGGCAAGTACCTGTTTCGTATTTTTGGCAATTGTGGTTTGGATTGGTTCTATGTTTTGTTGGGGATGTTTTATTAGGAATCTTTTTTCATCGAAAAGAAAAATCCTACTTTTTAGCAGGACTCGTCGTATTTTTAATTGCTCATGTCGTTTTTGTATATACGTTGCATTTAAAATTGGAATTACAGATTGCTGAAGTTATCTTTGCTTGTGGATTTGTTATATTATCATTGTGTTTAAGCAAGTTACCTAAGATGAAGATGAAGAAAATGTTATGGCCAATTCTGTTCTATTCCTTTTTTGTGTCTTTGTTTATGATCAAAGGAATCGGATTAGGGATACATGCGACGGATATGAAACATTTGTTGATTATGATGGCTGCAATTCTTTTCTTTACTTCTGATTTTATTTTATTATGGATGCGTTTTTATGAGGATAAGTGGAAATATAGTCAATTCTGTAATTTGTTGACATATTATTCTGCTATGTATCTATTAGCGTTTAGTATTGCTTTATGAGTTGTGTCTACTGATGGGAACGCGGAAGAACAATTCCATAAAGCGTTTTTTATTAAATGGGAATACCGGATATAGATAACTTTGAGGGAGTACGGTTGGTGTAGAAGCGATGATGATCAAGATGATGATAAAACCGATGATGAATCCTGGAATGTTAAAGAAACAAATGCTGAATAAGAGAAAAATGCGAAAGAATTTAACAGAATAACCGAGTTCATAGTTTGGTTGGGTGAAATTAGCAATGGCAACAAATGCCATATAGAGTAATACTTCGGGTACAAAAATATGAGCTTTTACAGCAAATTCTCCTAAGACCAATGCTCCAATCATACTGAAGGAGCCACTTAAGGCGACAGGGGTATTTAAGGAAGCGAGTTTTATGGTATCAATGATAAATTCTGCAATCAATAATTGAAAAAAGATATCTAGAGAGTTGGTTTGTTCTATCTGCATGAATTGTAAAAATTCTGGAGCGATATCAACGTTTTGTATGACTAAATACCAGATGGGGATTAGTAATAGACTTAAAGAGAAAACAAGGATTCGTACCCAACGTAAATAGGTTCCGATTAATGGTGGAAAGTAGTAATCGTTGGTTTCTTGTTGGAAATCAAATAAACTGGTAGGGAAGATCATGACTGCAGGGGTATTATCAACGACTACAAGTATTTTTCCTTCTAATATAGAAGCACTAGCAGAATCTGGACGTTCGGTATAACGAATTCTAGGCATGGGGTGATACCAACTTTTACGTAATAAACATTCAGAAAGGCTTTGTTGAGCGAGAGTTAATGATGGAATGGTAATGGCTTGTAACTTTTGTTTGAGAATCTGATAGTTTTCTTCATTCTCTTGATTTGGTAGATAGATCATAACGATATCAGTTTTAGAGCGAGAACCAATGGATAGATATTCAACCGATAATTTTGGATCACGAATTCTACGACGAATCATGACGATATTTTCTACTAGAATTTCTTTAAATCCTTCATGACTTCCTCTTAAAACCCGATCGTCTTCGGGTTCATTTACAGGTCTTGCTGGATATTGGCGTACATCTAAAACAATGGCTTGATGGAATCCTTCTATGATCATAACTAACATTCCGCTTAATACCATAGTTACGAGTTGTTGAAGATCTCCATTAATATCACTTTCCGTAAAAGAAATGAAGTGAGCTTGAAACTGTTCAATGGTTTGTATCTGATTGAGTTCTTCTTCTTTTACTTTTAATAAGAATTCAAACATTTTCTCTACCACTTCATCTTTGATAAAGCCATTGAGAAAATAACACATACAGCGTTTGTTACCAATCACAAGTTCGCGGGTGAGCATATCAAAATTGAAAGGAATATTTAAAATCTGAAAAAGATGTTGATTGACTTGATCATAACTTCCAAAAGTGTTCATAAGATTCCTCTTTTCTATGTTTATTGTGTCCCAATGGGGATAAAATAATCATCGCTTTTATGAATGAAAGAATTTGCGTTGACATTCGAGGAAAATGCTTGTATAACTAAATAGTAAATACTTTGATTAAGACATGATCTTATCGGTAGGATGTAGAGAGAATCATGGTTGGTGAAAATGATTTGACGAACGATAGGATTACCACTTAGGAGTAGGATATTTGAAAATATCCCGTAGTCGGCGTTAACGATTTGAGGGTATATCGTAAGATATAAAATAAGGTGGTACCGCGTAATTTACGTCCTTTGTTGGGGCGTTTTTTTATGTTAAAGGAGGTAAAATAAGATGATTAACATGAAAGAAAACGAACAATTAAGTATTTTAAATCACTCTTGTGCACATTTATTAGCACAAGCAGTCAAACATTTGTATCCACAGGCTAAATTCTGGGTAGGGCCTGTCATTCAGGATGGATTCTATTATGATATTGATCTTGGTGGAGTGACGATCAATGAAGAGGATTTCCCAAAGATTGAAAAGGAAATGAAGAAGATTGCCAAAGATGGTAAACGAATCATTCGGGAAGAAATCAGCAAACAAGAAGCATTAGAAATGTTTAAAGATGATATGTATAAATTAGATCTGATTTCTCATATGGATGAGAATGAAGTCGTTATTAGTTGTTATCGTCAAGGGGATTTTGTTGATTTGTGCCGGGGGCCTCATGTAGAGTCTGTTAAAATGTTGAAACATTTCAAACTATTGAAAGCAAGTGGTGCTTATTGGAAGGGTGATGCCAATAATCACATGTTGCAAAGAATCTATGGGGTATGCTTTGATACGGAAGAAGCATTGAATGAGCATTTACATTTGTTAGAAGAAGCAAAAAAGAGAGATCATAGAAAATTAGGTAAAGAATTAGATTTGTTTATGTTCTCTGAATATGGCCCAGGATTCCCATTCTGGTTGCCTAATGGAATGATCTTGCGTAAAAAGTTAGAGGACTTCTGGTATGAAGAACATACAAAAGAAGGTTATCAATTTATTAAGACTCCAATTATGTTGTCTCAAGAATTGTGGGAAGTATCTGGTCACTGGTTTAATTATAAAGAAAATATGTATACATCTGAAATTGATGATCGTTTATTTGCAATCAAGCCTATGAACTGTCCAGGATCATTATTGGTTTATAAAAACGGATTGCACTCTTATAAAGAAATGCCAATGCGGATGGGTGAATTAGGTCAAGTTCATCGTCATGAAGCGAGTGGTGCGTTAAATGGTTTGTTCCGGGTACGTACGTTTACTCAAGATGATGCTCATATCTTTATGACAGAAGATCAGATTGAATCTGAAGTAATTCGTTTGATTCGTTTCATTGATCGAATCTATCGTATTTTCCATTTACCTTATAATATTGAATTGAGTACACGTCCAGAAAAGAAGTATATCGGAGATATTGAAGTATGGAATCGTGCAGAGAAGGCGTTAGAAGAAGCTTGTCATCATGCGGGTAAGGAATGTAAGGTAAATCCAGGGGATGGAGCATTCTATGGTCCTAAATTGGATTTCCATGTTACCGATTCTTTGGGTCGTGTATGGCAATGTGCAACGATTCAGTTAGATATGAATTTACCAGAACGTTTTGATTTAACTTATATTGATCAAGATGGTTCTAAGAAACGTCCTGTTATGGTTCACCGGGTAATTTTTGGTTCAGTAGAGCGTTTCATTGGTATTTTAATTGAACATTTTGGTGGAGCATTCCCTCTATGGTTAGCACCTCAACAAGTATCGATTATTCCTGTAAATGGTGAAGTTCATCTAGAATATTGTGAAAAGATCAAAGCAATGTTGGATGAACATCATATTTCGAGCAAAATTGATGCAAGAAACGAGAAATTGGGATATCGTATTCGTGAAGCACAGATGAAGAAGATTCCAGTTGAAATCGTAGTTGGTGATGGAGAAGTTGAAAATGAATCAGTAACAGTTCGTCGTTATGGCTCTCAAGAGAAACAAACGGTTTCTTTGGAACAATTTGTTTGTGACTTAATTGCAGAAATAGAGGAAAAGAGATAATGAAGAAATTAGTTGTATTGAGTTTATTGCTTGCTTTTTTGTTTGGTTGTCAATCAAAACCACAAGAAACAGAACATTTGACTGTTTTATCACCAAAGGGAGCACCTTCCTTGGCATTATTGAACTACTTTAATGAAACTGGGGAAGAAAATGTCATTACTACCGTAGATGGTACGGATGTATTGACGGCAGCTTTTACATCAGTTGAAAGTGAATATGATATGATTGTTGCACCGATTAATTTAGGAAGTAAGCTAATTGAAAAAGGTGCTACAGATTATCGTTTAGTGGCAGTGGTTACTTGGGGTAATTTGTATGTTGTTTCAAAAGATGAGACAGTTACTTTAGATTCCCTTGATGAATTTGCGATGTTTGGTCAGAATGCTGTTCCTGATAAAGTATTACAGACGGTGATGGCTAATAAAAACCAAACGGTTCATCCAACTTATTTTAACGCGGTAAGTGATGTAGCAGCACAATTATTGGGTGGAAAATTCACGACAGGACTTGTGGCTGAACCGGTAGCGAGTACATTGCTTGCGAAGAGTGAAGGATCCATTAAAATTGTTGCTGATATGCAAGAAGCATGGAAAGAAGCTACAGGGAAAGATAATTATCCACAGGCTGCTTTGTTTGTAAAACAAAGTGTTTATGAAGAAAAGAAAGCTTCTGTTGATGCGATTATCAAAACATTAAGTAGTTATGATGCGGATATTGATACATTGAAACAAGATATGGACCGTGTAGGTGCAGAAGTATTGGGAGTAAATAGTCAAATGATGTCAATGGAAACCTATCAACGGATGAATGTTCATGTAGTAAAAGCTGCAGAAGTAACAGATGAAATTGCAACGTTCTTACAATTGTTTGGAATTGAGGATATAACAAACTTATTCGTAAAATAGCTCCGTAGAATGCATCGTACCCTTAAGGACAGTAACTTAAAGGTGCGAGCATTGCGAAGGGCAAGAGAATTGAGAGAAGTTTCGGCTTCTCTCTTTTTTCTTGCCCTTTTTCTGTTTGTAGCGGTACATTCGACTATTAAACCGCCTTTGAGTACAATTATGGTAGAAAATCAAAGGAGGTAACAATATGGGCAAATTTATAGAATAATTTTACTACGGCAACATTGATCCGCAGGCACGAAGCAACAAACAGAACAAAGCCGTGCAGAAGCAAATGGAAGTACTGATGCTCAATGAGGATTTTCTGACTGAAAGTCTTTCCGGCGAAAATAAGAAGAAATTTCTTGAATTTGTAAATGCGTGGAGCGTGGTAAATGGTGAATCCAACCTTGATAGTTTTATGATGGGGTTTCGGTTGGGAGCAAACTTTACATACGATACCTTCGTAGCCATCGACACACCGTTTCAAGACTTGCTAAAGGAGTAAACGATATGCGAGATAAAAAGTATTACATAGTGTTGGACGATTTTGAACGTAGGGTGGTTGTGAACTGTCTGAACGAAATGCGAAACAATCTTATTGCCAACGGCAAATACACCGATGCGGTGGACTAGGTTCTGCTGAAAATCATTGGTGCAAAACAAAAGAAATTCAAAGTAATTTACAAGGAGGCGTGATTATGGAAAAGGTTATTTATGATGAAAAGAACGGTCTTTGGTATGAACTTCAAGGCGACTATTACATTCCCTGCTT
>JAQXZJ010000116.1 GCA_029227155.1 Erysipelotrichaceae bacterium | reverse complement strand
AAAAGCAGATTTTTTATGAAATTTCTGCTTTTTTTTATTGCATTTTATATGGAGTTTAGGTATAATAACTAAGCACAGCAAGGATGGAAGTCAACAGTATTGGTTCCTTAGCCAAGTGGTAAGGCAATAGACTGCAACTCTGTGATCGTCAGTTCAAATCTGACAGGAACCTCCATTTATCTGGGGATGTGGCGGAATAGGTAGACGCAACGGACTTAAAATCCGTTGGTGGCAACACCGTGAGGGTTCGAGTCCCTCTATCCCCACCATTCGAGTAGGAAAGCCTTTGAAAAAGGCTTTTTTTTGTGCTTATTAGTGTTTTACCTACCATTTTAATAATTCGTTAATCAAATCTACTAATTCTTCAGTTTTGATTTATAAAAGTGTTTCTAAATAAAACTTTATTGTTACATCTATTTGAAAAATCTTGTTTTGTCCATAGATTGGTAGAATGATTGATTATTTTCACTTAACATTCACATAATATCCATATAGGTATCAGATGATTCCTGTAAGATATCATCGTAGGTGAAAAACTCCCGTTAATCATACACCTATCGAACAAAAGATGGTCCCCTTCATCTTTTGTTCTTTTTTTAAAAAAAACACTTGCAATCTGAATGCTGTTAGTGTAATATAATAAAGCACACGCGCCCATAGCTCAACTGGATAGAGCGTCTGACTACGGATCAGAAGGTTGTGGATTCGATTTCTGCTGGGCGCGCCATTTGTAAATTCAGTCCTTGTTAAACAAGGACTTTATTTTTTTATGTCATAATGAGGATAAATGTGTATAATAAAACATGAGGTGTTGTAAAATGAGAAAAGTGTTAGCTATTATAGCTGCTAAATTTGTAATCTTTATTGGCAAGCTAGTGAATAAAGGAAGTTCTTTACCAGGTGATGTCGCTATGAGGATCGATCCTAATATTCTGAAGAAGATTCAGATTCCTAATTTATCAATTGCGGTAACAGGTACAACGGGAAAAACATCAACGACACAAACGATCGCAAAAGTATTTGAGTCTTGTGGATATCGGGTGGCACATAACTTGAGTGGAGCAAATTTGATTGGTGGAGTTGCAACACTATTAATCGATAGTGTCACGTTAAGTGGGAAATGTAAGAAAGATGTTTTGATATTAGAAGTTGATGAACGATATGCGAAAATTGTTTTCCAATACTTCAAACCAACTTATTTTGTAGTAACAAATTTATCTCGTGATCAATTGGCTCGTCATGGTCATTTTGACGTTGTATATGAGGATATCAAACGAGTGATTAGTGATGATATGCATTTGATTTTAAATGCGGATGATCCATTTGTTTGTAAATTAGCACAAGATCATCATGGTAAGATTACTTATTTTGGAATTGGAGAGCATGATGGTGTGGAACATGAAGTGGCTATGGATACATTAGATTTGGCTTATTGTCCAATCTGTCATTCTAAGTTAGTATTTGATTATTATCATTATGGAAACTTAGGAAAGTATCATTGTCCAAACCATGATTATGATCGTCCTGTTTGTGATTATGAAGCAACAGCAATCGATCTAGAAAATCAATATTTTGAGATTAATGGGGAAGTAAAAGTTGCGATTCAACATGATATCATTTATAACATCTATAATAATTTAGTGGTTTATGCAGTTAGTATGTTGTGTGGTTTACCTCAAGAAAAGGTGTTAGATAGTTTGCGTTCCTTTAATTTTACAGTGAAACGTTTTGATGAATTTATGTTGGATGATCGAAAAGGATATATTTTAACGAGCAAAAATGAAACGCCGATTTCTTATAATCAATCATTGGCTTATGTACATAAGGATCCAAATTTAAAAACGGTTGTTGTTGGGTTTAAACGAGTTTCTGGACGGTATGAATTAAAAGACTTGTCTTGGTTATGGGATGTTAATTTTGAATTATTAGATAATAATAGTATTGATCATGTTGTTTGTGTTGGACCTTATGCGGATGAATTAGCTGCTAGAATCTATCATGCTGGTATTGATCAAGATAAATTTATATTAGAACCAATTGCTGAAAATACGTTGAAGACGGTTAAAGAAAAGACAAAGGGTACGATTTATGCGACGGTTTATTTTGATATGGCAAAAGAGATGACCCGATTATTAGAAAGTGAGAAACGCTCATGAAAATAACAATGGCACATTTATATTATGATTTAGCAAACTTATATGGGGAAAGTGGAAATGTAAAGGTTCTGATGCATTATTTGCAAGATCAGAAGGTTACGGTGGAATTGGTGAAACGTTCTTTAGAGGATGTTTTAGATTTTTCCCAATATGATGTGGTATATATTGGCGCTATGACGGAAATGAATCAACGGTTGGTTATAAATCATCTCAAACAATATGAAAGCGAGATTCGTGATTATTTGAATCGTGGTGGTTTTCTTTTGGCTACAGGAAATGCTGCTGAGTTGTTTGGAACACGTTTGAATCATTTAGATGTTGCAGGACTTGGTATCTTTTCTTATGTCACAAAGGCCTTTGATAAGCGTTGGATGCAAGAAGTGATCCTCGCGAATGATACTCTTGATGATGTAGTGGGATTCCAAAATCAGATAAGTTATTTAGAAGGAGTAGAGCATCCATGGTTTACGACAGTAAAACAAGGAATGGGTGCGAATCCAACTCATGCTTATGAAGGAGTAAGAGAAAATCATTTTTATGGTAGCTATGTAATTGGACCAATGCTTGCTAGAAATCCACATTTGACTCTACAAATGGTAAAAGAAATCATGCGAATTCATGGATGGGAAGATCAATTTCATGCGATTACTTATGATTTAGATGAAAAAGCTTACCAAAGTTATAAGAATATTATAAAAAAAGGTTGATTAATTTAGAAAGGTATGCTAATATAATCAAGCATGACACGTACGTGTCAATGCACCGGGATGTAGCACAGCTTGGTAGTGCACTTGATTTGGGATCAAGGGGTCGCAGGTTCGAATCCTGTCATCCCGACCATTTGGCGGGATAGCTTAGTTGGTTAGAGCGCTCGGTTCATACCCGGGAGGTCGTGAGTTCGAATCTCACTCCCGCTACCAATTATTTGTGAATTCTCAGGACATCAACGGACCCTTAGCTCAGTTGGTTAGAGCTACCGGCTCATAACCGGTTGGTCGTAGGTTCGAGTCCTACAGGGTCCACCAGATGATTTTGGAGGAATACCCAAGTGGTTGAAGGGTCCGGTCTTGAAAACCGGTAGGTCGCGAAAGCGGCGCCTGGGTTCGAATCCCAGTTCCTCCGCCATTCGAAACTGAAGCCTTGTAAAAAGGCTTTTTTTATTTTATGAGGGG
>JAQXZJ010000115.1 GCA_029227155.1 Erysipelotrichaceae bacterium | reverse complement strand
AAATCGCTAGTATAATGATGTCCTTCCAGCATGATAATATCTTTCGAATATTTATTTAAATCATATGTTTCAATTGAATCATATAGAAAATCATATGAATCTATCGTTTTTTTTCCTTCTTCATATGGTTTTTCCTCCTCATTTTTTAAATATTTGCTCCAATATCTAACAAAAAACCAGAGTACATTTTCTTAGCATGATTTCATTGTTTAATCCCTATATACCATACAAATTAAACATACACAAAATTTTAATGATATCTTTATCAAAATAATAAAAACCATGTCTGTTGATATTTCAACTTACATGGTTTTTCTCAAATCATATATTTTGTTTTAAAACTATTAGTAATCTCCTTGTGCCATCATGGCATCAATTACACGTTCCAATCCTGCAATATTTGCACCAACTAGATAATTTCGTGGATCAATTCCATATTTAAGACAAGCTTGTACACATTGTTCATGAATTTGAATCATAATATCATGTAAACGAGCATCTACTTCTTCACTTGACCACATAAGACGCATACTATTCTGTGCCATTTCCAAAGCACTAGTCGCAACACCACCGGCATTTGCGGCTTTCCCTGGTCCATATAGAATTCCATTTGTCATATATACATCAATCGCCTCTTGATTACTTGGCATGTTTGCTCCTTCCGCAACCAAACGACAACCACATGCATACATATTCCGAGCCCGTATACCATCAATCTCATTTTGAGTAGCACAAGGTAATGCAATATCATAGTTTATATGCGCATCATATAAACTACCTTCATGGTATTCTCCATGTCCTGCATAATTTGGATAATAAGACAATGAACGACGCTCTACTTCTTTGATTTGTTTGATCCAATTCAGATCCAAGTGTTCATCGATAATATATCCTTTTGAATCACTCATTGCAATGACCTTCCAGCCACTTTGTAATGCTTTCTCTGCTGCATAGATGGCAACATTACCACTACCTGAAATTACAACTCTAGGTTTGTAATTACCAAATCCATTAGCCTTTAACATTTCCTGTACAAAATAAACCAAGCCGTATCCTGTTGCTTCTTTTCGAACCAAAGAACCACCATATCCTACACCTTTACCTGTAAATACACCAGGTTGTGTCATCCCCTGCAATCGTTTGTAATAACCATATAAGAAGCCAACCTCTCGTGCACCGACTCCCATATCTCCTGCAGGCACATCCGTATCAGGCCCAATATGACGATAGAGTTCTGTCATAAAACTCTGACAAAAACGCATGATTTCCTCATCACTTTTACCTTTTGGATCAAAATCACTACCACCTTTACCACCACCAATTGGTAAAGTTGTCAAAGCATTTTTAAAAATCTGTTCAAAACCCAAAAACTTCAGAATTCCTAAATTAACGGAAGGATGAAACCGTAATCCTCCTTTATAAGGACCTAAAGCACTATTAAACTGCACCCGATATCCACGATTTACATGATATCGTCCATGATCATCCATCCATGGCACTTTAAATTGAATGCTACGCTCTGGTTCTACTAAGCGTTCCAATATCGCTTTCTGTTCATATAATGGATGTAAATCAAACACTATACTCGTACTTGTAAGCACCTCTTCTACTGCTTGAATAAACTCCTTCTCATGCCCATTCTTTTCCTTTAATTCCTGTAAAACACGTTCTACATACGTATTCACAAACATCACCCTCTTACTGAATTGCTGCTTCTAATGCAATTTCCATCATATTCGTAAATGATAATTGACGTTCTTCAGGAGTCGTCACAACATCACTCACAAATGAATCACTAATCGTTAATACACATGCTGCCTTTTTTCCTAATACATTTGCATTATGGAATAAAGCAAATGATTCCATTTCTACACATACACATCCATTCTTAACAGCATCATTTGGGGCATACGCTTCCCGATAGAATACATCAGAAGAATGAACTTTTCCTATATGCATTGGCTTATTTAATTTCTTACTAGCCGCAATCAACTGATCATTTAATTCTTTACTTGGATAAATCGTAGTATCTGTACAACCACTTTGTGTTAACGCATAACTTGATTCACTCCAAGCACTCTCCGCTAAAACAACATCATATACATCGACTTCTTTGGTATATCCACCGGCAGAACCGATACGAATGATCTTTTCTACATCATATTGAGAAAATAATTCATAAGAGTAAATTCCAATACTTGGCATACCCATACCACTACCAAATACCGTAACTGGTACTCCTTTATAAGTTCCTGTATATCCAAACATATTCCGAACGCTATTCACTTGTTTTGCATTTTCTAAATATGTTTCTGCAATAAATTTTGCACGTAATGGATCTCCAGGCATTAATACTACTTTTGCAATATCTTCTTTTCTTGCTGTGTTATGAGGTGTTGACATATATCTTTTTCTCCTTCTTTTTTATAGGTGTAGTATATCACAAAACATGTAGAAAAAGGAATGATTGGCTTAAAAATTCCATCACTGTTTCATTTCACAATAGATTTCTCTTAATCGTTTCCGCTTCTTTTGATCCAATCCATATTCTACAAACAAAAAGTCATCAAACGTTTCATATTTCTTTTGAATTGCATGAATCGAACACAAAATACTTTCTTTTTGAACATATAACAAAGGTTCACATAACGCTTCAATTTCTTTTGGAATCTGTAAAATAGAAGCCAGTTCTTGATCTTTTTGTTTTAAATATTGATTCGATAATAGATATTCATTGATTGCATCCTCTTTTGAACAACCAAGAGCAATCATGATCAGAAACGCCGCAATCCCTGTACGATCCTTTCCTGCAGAACAATGAAAATAGACTTTTCCATCATTTTTTAATAACAGTTCAAATAAGCGATGATATGCTGGATTATCAAACGGCATTGTTTCATATCCCATTTTCAAATATTGATTCATCATCGTTAATGATTCCATCGTAAATCCTTTTTTCAACAGTTCTCCAAAATCAAATCCCCCAGACATCGCTTTAATTCGAATATATTCCATTTGGTTAATATATCGATCAGGTGCCAACAACGCTTCCTGCTCATCCCGAAAATCTAAGATATATTTGATCCCTAACTGACTCATTTCCACTAGTTCTTTATCATCCACCGCATCTAAAGAAGCCCCACGAAAAATCATCTGTGGTTTTATCCATTCCCCATAATCATTACGATACCCTTTTACATCTCTAAAATTACGAATATGTTGAATTGCCATATGTTTCCTCCCAACTCAATGAAACGTAATTCCAATATGCATCATAGGTTTTTTGATCATAACAACAGAAAATCACTGCCATGCCATACTCTTCATTTTCAT
>JAQXZJ010000114.1 GCA_029227155.1 Erysipelotrichaceae bacterium | reverse complement strand
TCCAAATTGTATTTTTCAATATACCATTTGAATACAAAATAGAATAAGAAGAAGTTAAAGATACCTAATAATACTAAGTTAAGCCAATGTGTATTTTCATATAATAAACCGAAAATACCGAAATCAAAGATCGTACCACGGATATAACCGATACAAATGTTCAATAATTGATATGGAATTAATCCAACGCCGCATAGAATACAATATATTACAAATAATGAAGGAGAAATAAATAAGAATGAGAATTCTAGAGGTTCCGTAATATTACCTAGGAACGCTGTTAATACACATGTTAAAATAACACCTTTAGCAATTTTTCTGTTTTTCAAATATGAAGTATGGTACATAGCCAAACCAATAGCAGGAACACGGAACAATGTTGTTAACATTTGTGCTCCACCTAAGTAACTTGTTAATTTTGGCATATACATTGACCAATATTCAGATGTAGGTCCAAGATTGAACAAGATTTCGTTTGTAGCATTTAATACACCAACATATTCTGTACCATTGATCATGAATGTTCCACCAGCTTCTGTAAAACGAACGATAGAAGCTAATACATGGTGCAAACCGAATGGAATCAATGCACGGTTCAATGCATAATACACAGCACTTCCAATATAATCAGTTGTAAAGATAAATGAAATACTAATTAAGAAACTTGTTAAGTATTTCCAGAAGAATGGGATAACTAAACCAATTGGAATCATGAATACAAAAGTTAAAATAGGAATTGATTTTTTACCACCAAAGAATGCGAAAGCTAATGGCAATTCTAAGCGATAGAACTTATTAGCGGTTTTAGCAGCAACCAACCCTGCAATAATACCTCCTAAGGCTTCAATCTTTAATGTTTGAATACCCAGGATGATACCTTGACCAGCAACAGCCATGTCAGCTTTTTCAGCTAATGTACCAGTTGCTCCTAAATATACATTCATAACAATATTTAATGTTAAATATCCAACTACAGCAGCGAATACCGCGATCCCTTTTTCATGTTTTGCAACACCTTGCGCTACCCCCATCGCAAATAATAATGGAATATTACTAAAAATAATATTCGTAATTTGTTGTAAGCTTGATAAAACCAAACGTAGTGTTTCATTTCCTAAAAATGGGAAACGTGCAATCATGTATGATTGTCCTAACGCACTACAAATTCCCATAACCATACCAATTGGAGCTAATAATGCAATTGGTAGTAATAACGAACGTCCAAATGTTTGGATTCCGTCTTTCCAACTTTGTGGAATTTTCATACCTCTTTTTCCTTTCTCTTAATTTTCTAAGTATATGCTAAGCTACGTAACTTTTAGCATGTTCATTATTTCATACAATTATAGTCAGTTAAAGGAAGTTATTTTCAAAATAATTTTTTCATTTACTTCCCTCTAAAATACATTTCATTTTAATGTAAAAATAAAGAATTGGACTATTTTTACAAAAAAAATTTTGCATTTCATTCCCTTAAAACATATCATAAACCTGATATAATCATATTGTAAAAATAGTAAGAAGGTGACAATATGGGAATTACCAAATACAATTTAGATTTACTTCGTTACATCCAAGAGAAACATAAAGTTTCCCTCAACAAAGTTGCACAACACTTTAACAAAAGCGAAACAACCATTCGTAGAGAAATCGAAATTATTAACTTGTATACCAAAGAACCTTCCATATACATTCATAATAGCATTTGTCAAACGAAATTAAGCTATGCCGAGTTTACATCCTTTATTCAAAGCATTTCTTTTGATGAGTATTCCAGCAATAGTGATGAACGCATCAATGTTTTGCTTGTTCAGATGTTTTTTCATGGTTGTGTAAATGCCACTGCACTTTACCAATCATGGAATCTTTCTTTAACAACCAAAAAATCGGATACGGCTCGATTAAGAGAATATTTGAAAACCTATAACCTGGAACTTATTTCTATCAAGAAAAAAGGCCTAGCACTTGTTGGAGATGATTTTAAGCTTCGTTTGATCTTAGTATATAAATTATATCGTTTGATTGAATTATCCGATCAAAACAAAGTTATTGCCCGTAAAGCGAATACTATTATCGAACAACAGATCTATCAAACCTCAATGGAACAATTAGAGACTTACATTCCAGAGAGTTTCCAACAAATGAACGAATTTTTAGAAAATTATCGTTTGACCATTGCTTACCCTTTTAAAAAATTCTTATTATTATTTATTGCAATCTTAAAATATCGGAATCTTACTACCAACAAAAAATATGATTTAAAGTGTGCCCCTACGCAAATCTATTTTACAAGTGACCCTTATGAAAATTATATTTTTAACATTGTTTTAGATATGCTAGATTTTTCACCAAATCTTAATTTCCCTTACGATGAAAAACTTGCTCATTTAGTTGACAAGTTTGCCTCTAAGATTGAAGAATGTATTACCTATAAGATTTATGCGAGACAAGCTTTTGTCGAAGAACTTTACTGTTATTTATATAAAGTAATAACAGCTAATTCTTTTCACTGTTTATTTATCGACAAAACAGTCAGAAATACAAGAGAAGAACTCTCTATCCCCTATCAGATCATTCAAAAATTCAGTCGTTTCTTTTATGAAGACTATGACTTTGAATTAAAAGATGAACATCTTTCAACACTAGCAATCATGCTACAAAAACATCGTATTCGTAATCGAATCGTCAATAAGAATCAAAGAAAAATTGTCATTGTTACAAGTATTTCCTATGAACGAATTTCTTATTTTATTACTCAGTTAAAAGACTACGTTGATATCGTATTAGTAGATGTTTTAGATAGTAATGATATCTATCAACTACAACAGTTGGAATATGATTTTATTCTTTGTTTCTCAGAGAGAATTTATACAATTTTAAAACGTCAAAAGCTTCCTGCATTACTGATTCATTTCTTTTTAGATAATGATGATATTGAAAAATTATTAATGTTTGGATTCCGAAGAACACGAAAACGTTTCTTTGCGGATCGCTTTGTTGAAGAATTAGAGAATAAAAACAAAAAAGAAATGATTGAATATTTAAAAGAGCAATATGAAGACTATTTTATTTAAGGAGTGATTATTTATGATTAAGTTACTTGGTTTAGATTTAGATGGAACATTATTCAGAAATGATAAAAGTATTAGTGAACGATCGTTACGCGCGCTTGATGCTTGGCGTAAAGATGGAAGAGAATATATCATCGTAACTGGACGAAACAAAGGTTTGGTACAACCGACAGTAGATGAATATCATTTACGTTGTGATATGATTTTAAACAGTGGACATCAATATATCGATGCGAAAGGAAATACCCTATTTTTCCAAGCAATGGACTTTCAAACATTTGAAGAGATTACGACTCTTTTATTAGAACATAACTTCCACTTATCTGTGCATACTCTTTATGGAAAATATATTTTCGTAGATAAAGACACTTTCTTCAAACGTCATATGAATTTATTAGAAAACGTTGCTCATCGTGACATTACCAAAAATTCAAAGAATCCTTTGTACAATCCTACCTTCATGTTAGCGAATACAACTGAAATTTCAGATGTAACATATTTGCGAGAGCATCAGATCCCTATATTGAAAATGGATGCCAGAAATGAAGATAAAGAAGCTTGTGCCTATGTATTAGAAAAGCTGCATAGTTATCCTGATTTAGAAATTCATTCTTCTTTTGGTGCATTTATCGAAATTACAGAGAATACCATGAATAAAGGTTTGATGTTAAAAAAAGTATTAGAGCATAAACATTATTCAGAAGATGAAGTTGCAGTATTTGGAGATAGTAGCAATGATGTAGATATGCTTGCTACATTTACTCATTCTTATGCAATGGCTAACGGTTCTTCGTTAGCAAAAGAAAAAGCTTCTATGATTATTGACACAAATGAAAATGATGGTGTTGCTAAAATCATTGAAGAGTTGTTGAAAGATTCCAATTAAAAATAGCCGTCTAAGCAAGTAGCTTATGACGGCTATTTTAATCATGATGATTCATATTATGGCTCTGTTGTGCATGATGTATTTGAACCTTCGTATGAATCTCATGAATTGACATTCCTTTACAATCTTCAATCGTATAAGAATCATCACATTTCTTTAATTTCAGATACTCATTATATTTACCAATACTCATATCTGCATTGATTGCTTCTTGAATCATCGTTCCATCACGTGACTACACTTTACCAACGATGTAATACTCATCCATGTAACACTGCTTATTGAGATGGGATTCTCTGCTGTTGATATCGCTAATCGTGTTGCCCATGAAAGCGTAAAGATCACCTATCGCTATGCTCATATGTTCCCTTCCAAGGACAAGGCAATTGCTGATAAGCTTACTGATTTCAGAGGAGGTGCTTTCAATGAGTAAGAAGAATGTAGATCAGAAAGGAAGATTCAGAAACAAGATTATTTCCTTCCGTGTGTCCGA
>JAQXZJ010000113.1 GCA_029227155.1 Erysipelotrichaceae bacterium | reverse complement strand
CGATACCAGCAGCACCATGTTCTACTTTCAAGGAATTATCTCTAACTTCTCTAGATTTTTCACCAAAGATAGCAAGCAATAATTTTTCTTCTGGAGAAATTTCACTTTGACCTTTTGGCGTAACCTTACCAACCAAAATGTCTCCTTCTTTTACTTCAGCACCAACCATAACGATACCTCTAGCATCCAAGTTACGGCAAGCAGCTTCTGAAACGTTTGGAATGTCACGAGTAATTTCTTCAGGCCCCAATTTTGTTTCCCGACATTCGATATCGTAGCATTCAATATGAATTGATGTATAAACATCTTCTTTTACTAGACGTTCAGACATAATAATTGCATCTTCGTAGTTATAACCATTCCAAGTCATGAAGGCAATTGTTACGTTTTGTCCTAATGCTAATTCTCCATCTTTCATAGATGGTCCATCTGCTAATACATCACCAATAACAACCATTTCTCCTGTTTTAACAATAGGTCTTTGGTTGATACAAGTACCTGCATTTGAACGACGGAATTTTTGCAATTTATAAGTATGTTCGCCATGTTCTCCACTTACAACGATCCGTTCAGAATCAACATAAGTAACAACACCGCTTTCTTGTGCTACAACAGCACTACCAGAGTCAGTTGCTACACGGTGTTCAATACCCGTACCAACATAAGGACTCACTGGATTTAATAGAGGTACTGCCTGACGTTGCATGTTCGCACCCATTAATGCACGAGAAGCATCATCGTTTTCCAAGAATGGAATACAAGCAGTAGCTACAGATACAATTTGTTTTGGAGAAACGTCAACCAATTCAACATCTTCCCGTTTAGCCATAATTGTTTCTGTATTATAACGACAAACTACATCTTCATTGACTAACTTGCCATCTTTAACTTCGTTTGCTTGTGCAATTACATATTTCATTTCTTCATCCGCAGATAAATAAACAACATCTTCTGTAACTGTGAAATCTGGGCCCATCAAACGATATGGTGTTTGAATAAATCCATATTCGTTAACACGAGCATATGTTGTTAAGTTATTGATCAACCCGATGTTTGGTCCTTCAGGTGTCTCAATTGGGCAAATACGACCATAGTGAGTAGAATGAACGTCACGCACTTCGAATCCAGCACGTTCTCTTGTCAAACCACCAGGTCCTAATGCAGAAATACGACGTTTATTTGTTAATTCAGCTAATGGATTTTGTTGGTCCATGAACTGAGATAATTGAGAGCTAGCAAAGAATTCTTTAATAGCCGCTGTTAACGGACGGATATTCGTCAAGTTCTTTGGTGTTAAAGTTGCTACTTCTGAAATAGACATTCTTTCCTTAACAACACGTTCCATACGACTCAAACCGATACGGAATTGGTTCTGAATCAATTCACCAACCGTACGAATCCGACGATTACCCAATTGGTCAATATCATCTTCATCTCCGATATCATCCATCATATTCAACATATAAGAATATTGAGCATACATATCAGAAATGATAATTGTTTTCTTCTTCGTAATTGGATCGATACCAATGATCTTAACTACATGTTCATCTTCTGGTGTATGTGCATATACTTCCTGTACAGCAGCACCAACAAGATATACAGAGATTTGTTCTCCCGCTTGAACACGGTTATAGATTTCCTGTTCTTCTGTTGTCGTTAGTTCATAAACAACTTCATCAGGAACATAACGAGATACATATAAATCTTGATCTTCTTTCAATACATCATGACCTTCTGTATCTGTTAAACGGCCGAAGCAATACAGACGTTGTCCATAATCTAATACAGCTGCAACATTCGCTGGTGTTAATTGAACTTCTTTCGCCATAATGCCACCATACACTTTAACAGTTTCTACTTTACCGTTAATATATTGTGCATCTGCAGCCGTTAATACAGTACCTTTATCAAAGTCAGCATCTTCACAAGAGAAAGCTTCTGCAACGATACGTCCAACCAATGCATTTGTCCAATCACTAGGCATTTCTACTACATCTGGATGAGAGAAATTGTGATTGAATGGCAACACATTCATATGTGTACCTTTCTTCAATTCTTTTTCAAGTAAAACAGCTGCTTTTTTGTTCACAAGAGTTTCTTTTGCTAAAACAAGATCCCCGTGAACATCGTAAATATCACACGCTAAAACTTGGTTCTCTAAACGAGAATGCGCGCCTAATTTCTTTCCTAATTTGTAACGTCCCGCTTTTGTTAGATCATATCTTCTTGCATCAAAGAACTTACTGTTCATTAAGCTAATAGATCCATCCAAAGTTGGAACTTCATCAGCACGTTGGTTTTCATAGATTTCCAACAATGCTTCATTTAAGGTTTTCACTTTATCTGCAACTAAAGTATTGGTAATTTCTTCATAGTTACCAAATACAGCAGCATATAACAAGATATATTGATTCAAGAATTCTCTTTGTTCATTCTCTACTTCAATATCATAAACCCTTAGATTTAAAGCTTGAAGGAACTGCTTCATTTTTTCGGTATTAAAAGCATCTTCCCCTGTCTTTAAATTTAAACTCATCCCAATTGCTTTAAATAGAATCGTAGATAAGATTTTACGTTTTCTATCCACAGACATGTTTAAGAAACGACCAATAGCCGCTTTTTTACTATCACTCATAAATTCTAACCAAGTTCCACGGCTTGGAATCAATTCACTCGTATATAGTTCTTTACCTGTCTTATCTTCTTGTTCAATTTTAAAATATGCCCCAGGCGAACGAACGATTTGAGATACAATAACCCGTTCTGCACCATTGATAATAAATGTACCTGTTGGGGTCATCATTGGGAATTCGCCCAAGAATACTTCTTCGTTCTTGTTTAAAACTTCCCCAGTAGAGTTATCAACGATCTGAAGTTCCATTTTTGTTTTTAATGGAGCTGCATAGTTAGCTTCTCTAATTTTACATTCATCTAAATCATATTTTGGCGTTCCAAATTCGTAATCCACAAACTTCAAGCTAATATTTCCGGCATAGTTAGTAATTGGATAAATTTCTTCAAAAACTTCTCTTACGCCTTCTTTTTTAAACCACTCGAAAGAATCTGTCTGGATTTCTACTAGGTTTGGCAATGGTAAGGTACCGCTGACTTTGGAATAGTCACGGCGTTGTACTTTCTTACCTAAATTAACTACTTTATACGTATTATTCTTTGTCATGTACGCCATCCTTTCTTATGGGAAATTACGCAACAAAAGGAGCAATCCCCCCATTTTAATTCTATATTTATGCAATTTAATATGATAGCAAGTAAATTGCAAGATGTCAACATTTATCTATGTGCCATTAAAATAAAATAGCCCTTTTCTTTATCAATTACTTCGCAATTTCCGAAAACCGTTTCGATCTCTTTGATTGCACTTTTAGCACCATGATTCTTACGAATCACAACCCACAGTCTGCCTTTTTCATTTAAATGATCATAAGCTTGTCGAAAAATTTCATAGATCACCGCTTTTCCTGCTCGTATTGGAGGATTTGTAATGATCTCGTCGAATTTTTCATTAACTACAGCAGCATATAAATCAGAACAATCCACACGATTATCAAAATGATATCGTTCTACATTTTGTTTTGCTAATTCTACTGCTCGTTCATTGATATCTAACATCGTTACTTCACAGTCTGGCTGAAATGTCTTCACAAAAATACCAACTGGTCCGTAACCACACCCTAAATCAAGCACCCGCTTTCCCAACGGATACTTTAATACTCTTTCCATCAGAACTCTCGTTCCATAATCTAAAGTGTCCTTACTAAAGACTCCATCATCACTAATCAGTTGGAAAGAACGGCCTAAAAACCGAAAAGATATATCCCTTCGGTTTTTGGCCATATTCTCATCATTTATGAAATAATGACTCATTTCCATCATTCCTTTTAGACAGCAAAAGCCGATAATTAAATCGGCTTGCTAAATCAAGTTAAAATAGACTATTTAATTTCAACAAGAGCACCAGCGTCTGTTAATTTTTGTTTAATTTCTTCAGCTTCTTCTGGTTTGATATTTTCTTTGATTGTTGAAGGAACTTTGTCTACTAAGTTCTTAGCATCAACTAATCCTAATCCAGTGATTTCACGAACGATCTTGATAACACCAACTTTTGAAGCACCGAAGTCTTTTAAGATTACGCTAACTTCAGATGGTCCTTCTTCAACTGTTTCAGCAGCAGCAGCTACAGCAACAGGAGCAGCAGCAGTAACACCGAATTTTTCTTCGATAGCTTTTACTAATTCATTTAATTCTAAGATTGTAGCTTCTTCTAAGAAAGCTAAGATTTCTTCACTTGTAATTTTTGCCATTTTCTTTTCCTCCGATTTTCAATTATTCACTTTTTGCATCCGCAACAGCTTTAACTGCACATGCGAATGAACGTACTGGTGATTGGATGCATCCCAAGAACATTGAGATCATACCTTCCTTGTTTGGTAATGAAGATAATTCATTTAATGTGTTTACACCCACAACGTTTCCTTCAACCACACCAGCTTTTAATACTAATTTGTCATGTGTTTTAGCAAACTTAGCCAATACACGTGATGGAGCCACAGCATCTGCACTAAATGCGATAGCATTAGGCCCAGTTAGATTTTCCAATAAGTCATTGTAACCTAATTGTTCAGCAGCGCGTTGTACCATTGAGTTCTTGTAAACAACGAATTCAACGTTTTCAGCACGTAAGCTACGACGTAATTCAGTTACTTCACCTACTGTCAAGCCACGATATTCACAAACAACAGTAGAAGAAGAGTTTTGCATTTTTGCAACGATTTCTTCAACGATCTGTTTCTTTTGTTCAAGTACCGCTTGATTCATCCCTTTTTACACCTCCTGTTGATTTTATATGTTCAACAATATACCTAATAAAAGAACTCGCGCCAATAGACACGAGTTGAAAGTTTCATTAGAAAACGATCATTACCTCGGTAACATGATTAAGCTTAACGCCGTTACTGTCTATGGTATATTGATAACATCTTTAATAATAAATAGTTTTATATATTTGTCAAGAATTAATCGTGAGCAACTTTAATTCCAGGACCCATTGTAGAAGTAAGAACAACATTCTTCATGAATGCACCCTTAACTGCAGCTGGGCGAGATCTTAAAATTACATCATAAAGAGCCTTGAAGTTTTCAACTAATTGTTCATCAGTAAATGATAACTTACCGATCAAGCAATTGATATTTCCTTCTTTGTCTACACGATATTCAACTTTACCCTTTTTGATTTCATTTACAGCTTTTGCAACATCCATTGTTACAGTACCTGTTTTAGGGTTTGGCATTAAGCCCTTAGGACCTAAGATACGTCCTAATTTTCCAAGTTCACCCATCATGTCAGGAGTTGCAACGATAATATCAAATTCGAACCAACCTTTTTTGATATCTTCTAACAATTCCTTGCCACCTACGAAATCAGCGCCAGCATCTTTCGCTTCCTGTTCTTTAGGACCTTGAGTGATAACTAATACTTTTTGAGAACGTCCTGTACCATTTGGAAGAACCATAGCACCACGGATCTGTTGATCAGCGTGACGAGGGTCTACATTCAAACGGAATGATACTTCTACAGAAGCATCAAATTTTGTAATACTTGTTTGTCTAACTAATGCAACTGCTTCATTAACTTCATATTGTTTACTGCGATCTACAAGTTTCGCAGCGTCTAGATATTTTTTACCATGTTTAGCCATTATCTGTTACTCCTCTACGATCATAATGCCCATATTACGTGCAGTACCAGCAATAATATTCATTGCACCTTCTACATCATTTGCATTCAAGTCAGGCATTTTGTATTCTGCGATTTCACGAAGTTGAGCCTTCGTAATTTTACCAGCTGTTACTTTTGAATTTGCACTTGCTGTTTTGATTCCGGCAGCTTTTTTCAACATAACGCTAGCAGGTGTAGTTTTTAAAACAAAATCAAATGATTTGTCTTCGTACGCTGTAATAATTACAGGAACGATGTCGCCCATTCTGTCTTTAGTAGCATCGTTAAATGCTGTACAGAATTGAGGCATGTTGATACCAGCAGAAGCTAAAGCTGGTCCTGGTTTTGCTTGTCCAGCATTGAACTGTAACTTGCAAACCTTAGTAATCTTTTTACCTTTTTTTGCCA
>JAQXZJ010000112.1 GCA_029227155.1 Erysipelotrichaceae bacterium | reverse complement strand
TACCATTCCGATTGCAGAAGCTCTGCTTGCAAAAGGTGCATTGCTTGGTGTTGTGCTGTCTTTTATGATGGCTGTTACAACACTTTCTTTACCGTCAATGATTATGTTACGCAAAGCAGTAAAACCGAAACTGCTCAGTATCTTTATTGCAATCTGTATTATAGGAATTATCATTGTAGGATATTTCTTTAATATGATACAACCGATGATACTTTAAAAATGGAGGATAGGAAAATGGCTAAAAAATGGTATCCTGTTGTGGATATATTGTCTTGTGTAGAATGTGGTACTTGCGTTAATTTTTGTTCTCATGGCGTTTATGATAAAAAGAAATCTCCTGCTCCAGTTGTCATTCATCCTGAATATTGCGTAGATCATTGTCATGGATGTGGAATAAAATGCCCTGTAGGTGCAATCACTTATGTGGGGGATGATACTGGTTGGGTTCCTTTTGCTGCTAGTAAAAACAGTGAGGTTGAATTGAGTTGTGGTTGTTGTAGTGATATTGCTGGAAGCAATATTGATTGTCGAGTGTTTGAATATGAGGGCATTATTTATGAAGTACCTACAAAAGAAATACTGACAGATACGGAACCAATAGATGTAGCTTATGTCATGCCTGAGAATTTGAAACACTTTTATGAAGGTAAAAATCGCAATTCTTCTTGTAATTGCGGCTGTAAATAAAAAAGAAATAGGAGGAACAGATGATGTCATTATTTAATTTCGGAAAGAAAAAGGAAGAGGAAAAAAAGGAAAGCGCTTGTTGTTGTAATTGCGATAGTCCTACGAGCGAACAAGCGAATGCTTGTTGCTCTGAAACCAAAGAGGGTATTTGTTGTATAAAGGTTTTAGGAGCAGGGTGCAAATCATGTCATGAATTATACGAAAACGCGAAAGAAGCAGTTAAAGCAATGGGCTTAGCAGTTGAAGTAGAGTATATCACTGATATGCAAAAGGTTATGGAATATGGTGTTATGAGTATGCCTGCTATTGTAGTCAATGAGCAAGTTGTTTCCATGGGCAAGGTATTGAAAACGGCTGATGTTGAAAATTTGTTGCATAAATTAGGTTACTAAAAGCTACCCTATGGTAGCTTTTTTAGTGCGTTAATAACTCTTGAACTTGAGCCAGATCGATGTCTTTGTTTTCATGCATCTCGATCACAAAGCCCTCTTTTTCTTCATACCGTGGAAGAATATGCATGTGTGCATGCATAATGACTTGTCCGGCAATTTCATATCCGTTATTAAGAATGTTAAATCCTTTTGCCTGTGTTTTCTCCATAATCTGTTTGGTTAGCATTTGAGTCACTTTCATCATGTGACAAAGGACATCTTCTGGACAATCTAATAACGTATCATAGTGTTTTTTTGGAACAACCAAGGTATGACCATAAGTGGCTTGAGCAATGTCTAAAAAAGCGATAATTGTTTCATCTTCATAGATGGTATAACTTGGAATTTCATGATTAATAATCTTACAAAAAATGCACATAATAAATCCTCCTTCTTTTTCTATTATAACATAAAAAAACCATATCACTTGGATATGGTTCAGAAAACTATTTTTGATTTAAATAAGTTGGATAATTTTCCTTTAAATAATTATAAAGGGTAATATCATAGACTTTAAAGTTATATTTTTTACAATAGTAAGCAATCATTTCTGTTTCTAAATCAGAAGCACTAGCAACTTCTGCCATTGCTTCTTCTTTAAATTGCGCAGGATTGCAATTTGTAATCTGAACAATATAGAACTTGTCAGCAGCATCATTATGAATGATTGCTGATAAAGTTGGAGTTTCTGCATCACGAATGAATTGAGTCACTAGGTTTGTAAGTGTTTGACTATCATTACGAGAAACTAATTGTTCTGTTCCATCATATAACTTGTTAGATTGAGTAGAATATTGTTTTGCTACTGCTTCAAAGTCTTTTCCATCTTTGATTTCCTGTAAAGCTGTATTTGCTTCTTCCGTTGTTTTTGTTTCAATGATACGAACTTTTGTAGGATAATAATAAGCAATTACAGCATCCCAGTTTTCTTCAATATATACATCTTTCAAGAATTCTTTTTTCGTTTCTGGAAGAATCTCTTTTTCATAATATTCATCCACATTTTCATAATCATAATAAGCTAAGAACGAATCTAATGAATTACCTAGCTTTTCAATAGAAGCATCCAATGCAATTTTTGCTTCTGCTTCTACTTCGGCAGTTGTTTCAATCTCTTTATTAACAATGTAATTGGTCAGTAATCTTAAAGCTGTTTCTGATTGGTCTTGTTCTCTTAAAATTTCATACATTTGACCTTTGGTAATCTTCTTACCACCAATCGTAATCACCGATTGATTCTTATCCTTTACCATTGCACTAGCATCGGAACAGCCAACCAACAACAATAGGCAAGCACCTATGATCAATAGTTTTTTCATTCGTTACTTCCCTCCTTAATATTGAGAGCATCTTTAATCTTAGCTTCTAATTTTGCATCAGCAAATGAAATGTTCTTTTCTACAAAACGTGCCCAAAGCACTTCATTTCCTAAATTCTCGTTTGCATCTAAGATATGTTCCAAGAATTCTGGTTCTTCAACTACTTCATCCATCTTTGTAGAAGTAACCATAATTAAATGGTAACCATAATCCGATTTTACCCATTCACTTACTTCGCCTTCATTTAATGCTAAAGCAGCAGCTTTAAATTCAGGAACATAGTTAGAATCTTTATCACAATATCCAACAATTCCTTTATTAATTGCACTTGCAGTATCATCTGAGAATTGTTCAGCAAATGTAGCAAAATCATATTCTCCACTGTTCCATGCTTCCTGTGCTTTTTGTAGACGATCTTTTTCTTCTGCTGTAGGTTTTTCAGCATCATCCATCTTGATCAATACATGAGATACAAAACGAGGCTTGTATTCTTCATTGAATGGCTCATATAAGGTATCTAGATTTTCTTTGATATATTCGGAATACATTTGTTCCAACATCAGATTGTACATACAGTATTCTTCTAATGATTCTAAACCGATAGCCTTCATATTTGTTTCAATAAAGGCATCTGTTTGAGTACCATAATATTGATAGAAATACTGATAGTATTGTTCTGCCATCGTAGCAGCTTCATTTTTTAAATCATTTGTTTTTGGCACGATCTGATCTAATAACAGATGTTGAGCTAATAAATAAGCAGCATCTGGTCCTCCTACAGGATAATACTCGTTGTATAAATCATCTGCAGTGAAGTTTTGCCCATCAATTGTAAAAACAACATCTTGACCGTTGACAGTTTTTCCAGGTAATTTATCTTTGTTTTGGTCGTATGCAAAGAAGATTGCCATACCACAGAAAATAATGGCAACAACAACTACAAACCAATTCTTTTTCATGATTTCGGTCATAATTTCCTCCTTATAAAATCTTTCTTATTATAGACAATTTTAGGCACATTTGCAATTCTATGTTCTTCTTATTCTCTGAAAGTTGTGTGAACATTACAAGTTTGGATATGTTTAGGGAAAATATGGCAAAATAAAGGATAGAATCTAACTTATTTTGTATCTGGAGTGTGTTTTACACAACATTATCTGAGGAAATTATGATATAATGCTACGTGTTACATAAATGAGAAATCAATGGAAGGTGAATGATCAATCTATGGCAATATTAGAAATAAAAAACTTGCATGTATCTGTAGGAGAAAAAGAAATTCTAAAAGGAATTGATTTAGTGATAAAAGATCATGAAGTGCATGCTTTAATGGGGCCTAATGGAAATGGAAAATCAACATTGTTGCAGGCAATCATGGGGCATCCAAAATATACAGTTACCGAAGGTAGCATTACATTAGATGGAAAAGATGTTTTGAGCATGAGTGTTGATGAACGCAGCAAGGCAGGTTTATTCTTAGGGATGCAATATCCTCAGGAAATTCCTGGGGTGACCAACTCTGACTTTTTAAAGGCAGCGATCAACGCACGTCGTGAAAAACCAGTCTCTCTATTCCAGTTTATCAAACAAATGGAAGGGGCTATTCAAGAATTAGAAATGAAGCCAGATCTAGCACATCGTTTCTTAAATGATGGTTTTTCTGGTGGAGAAAAGAAGCGGAATGAAATTGTGCAAATGAAGTTATTACAACCTCAAATTGCAATGTTAGATGAAATTGATAGTGGGCTTGATGTAGATGCTTTAAAAGTTGTAGCATCAAGCATTCGTAAACAGAAAGAAGAAACAGGACTAGGATTAATTGTTGTTTCTCACTATGAACGGTTCTATCAACTGTTACAACCAACCCATGCTCATGTATTAGTAGATGGACGGATTTTAGTGAGCGGAGATCAATCTTTGGCTCAAAAAATTGACCAAGAAGGATATGAATGGATTTCAAAAGAATATCATGTGGAACTGCAATCGGAAGAAGATCCATATCAACGGATTTCCTTGGGAGCATGTGCTGCCAGCAAACGAGGGTAAGATATGAAAGAATTAACGATAGAACGTGGATTTCAGCATCTTATCTATGATTCAAGTGATGGGTATCATTTCACTATTGATAACGATTGTAGTTTGGTGATTGAATATGTCAATGATGCACCATTGCAAGTAGAAATTCAGGCAACGATAAAGGCTGATGTGAAGGCAACGATCCTTTACTTGAATCATACAGAACATAAAGTTGATACCAAAGAAACGTATCATGTGAAAAAGGATGCGTCTTTAACAGTGGCTTATAGCGAATTGATGTTACAGCCTTTGAGTCATCATACAAGTGTTCTATTAGAGGAAAGCGGTGCAAAAGCAAGTGTTCATAGTGCAACAGTAGCAAAAGATCGCGTATCCTATGATGTTAAAATACAACACTTGGCTCCTTATACCCAAGGAATCATGGAAAACTATGGAATTGTCATGAAGGGTGATTTTTGGTATTTTGTAGCGACTGGAAAATTTGTTAAGGGAGCATATCAAAGAAAATCGCATCAAACGACTC
>JAQXZJ010000111.1 GCA_029227155.1 Erysipelotrichaceae bacterium | reverse complement strand
TTCTTTCAGTGCATCTAAAACTGTTTTCCCATATGGACTTAAAGCATAATCGTGGCGATTACTTGTACGAGTAAAGTCTGCAGCACAAGTTCCAATATAAGGACGAGCAATAATTCGCCCTACTCTCCATTCTTCTTTCATTGTTATTTCTCTAGCGATTTCACAACAACGATACAATTCTTGTAAATCAAATGTTTCTTCATGTCCACAAATCTGTAAAACAGAGTCCGCAGAAGTATAAACGATCATATCCCCTGTTTTCATCTCATGTTCTCCAAATTCCTTGATAATTTCCGTTCCACTTGCGGATTTATTACCAACAATTCTGTGTCCAGTTCTACGAGTCAATTCATCCAATAACTCTTGAGGAAAACCTGTTTCGGTAAATGTTTTAAATGGTGTAGAAACTTTTAATCCCATAAGTTCCCAGTGACCGGTTAAAGTATCTTTTCCTTTACTGATTTCCAAACTTTTCGTGTAATAGCCAATCGGAGAAGAAATTGGATCAACCCCTAAAATCTCATGAAGATTTCCGTACCCTAATTTTTGTAAATTTGGTAAATGAAGCCCCCCTACTGCTTTTGCAGTATGACCAATGGTATCTGTGTTAATATCACCATATTGCTCTGCATCAATCATTGCTCCACAGCCAACTGAATCCATAACGATCACAAATATCCGTTTATATTTTTCCATTTCTATATTCCTTTCTTTCTAGCACGAGGATGAAATTGATCATAAGCCTCGTGTAATCTCTTTTGTTGTACATGAGTATAGATCTGAGTGGTTGAGATATCACTATGACCTAACAACTCTTGTACGGAGCGCAAATCAGCTCCTCCTTCTAATAATTGAGTCGCAAAACTATGTCTTAAGGTATGACAGGATATATGTTTTTGCATGTTTAATTGTTTGCATTGATCCTGTATCACTTTCCATACATATTGCCGTGTAACTGGTTGTCCATTTCGTTTAATGAAAACTAAATTAGAACGTGTTTTACAAAATACAGGACGTACCATTTGCAGGTATAATTGCAGGTAATGCTGACTAATATCATTAAAAGGTACAATTCTTTCTTTTGAGCCTTTTCCAAGAATACGCAATACTTTTTGTTCAAAATGTACCTGATTCAATTTAAGATCAGTTAATTCTTGAATCCTCAGTCCACTAGCATACATCAATTCTAACATACTTCGATGAAAAATACCCAATAAAGAATCGTCAAAGGATTCTAATAGTCGATTGACTTCTTCACTCGTTAAATAAACAGGAAGATGATCATGCGTTACTTTTATTTTGATATTCAATGTTGGATCATGTTGATCATATTGAATAAATAAAAATTGATGAAACTTTCTTATAGCAGAAAAATTACGAGCAACAGAAGCTTTCTTTTTTGTTTGTAATTGTTCATTTAAATATGATTGTACATATTCATGGTTGATGTCCGAGATTTCTTTACATTCCTTTGAGAACAAATATTGCAAATATTGATTCAGATCTCGTTTATAGGATTGAATCGTACTGAGAGCTTTTGGTTCTTGTAATGTGATATAACGAATAAATTCATCGAATGCTTCCTGTAGTTCCATTCTCATCACCTAATGATATTATATTATATTTTCTTACACACGGGTATCTCTTTTTCTATTTCCATTGCGTAAATAATTCAATAAAATAAACAACTACAGTTACTTTCACATAACTGGAAAAGTATACAATAATGGCAGCGATCAATAGATCATTCATACAATATGAAAACAGTTTTTTAAAACGAATCGAAGTTTTTTGATCGATGATTACTCTTAAAAATGAATAAGATAATTCATATGCAACAATAGATATGAGATAAAATGCAATTAAATCAAATAGAATCTGTGGTAATAACGCTATAATAATACCGAAAACACCCTTCCATTCATATGCAAGAATAAATAAACAACTGGAGAATCCAATTTGTACTCCTTTGGTAAATATAAAAAAAGCAATGAATGGGATTCCGATGATGGAAAAGCCTAGGAAAAAAATAAAAAGAATTGATAGGATATTTGTTGTAAATTGAACATTGAAATATTCTTGTTTGTTTTCTATTGAACCCATAGGATCTAATAAATATGTAACTAAACGATTGGATTGATCAACATCAATCTTTCCTACCAGAAAGATACCGGTAATGATGCCACCGATGAATAGAATGGTTAAAAACAGATAAGCATTTTTATGTTTTATGATATGTTTCTGAATGCGCTTTATCATTGTTTCACCTCTATCTTTAGTTTATGAAATGATTATAAGAAAAGAACCTGTTACTGGTTCTTTAATGTACGTTGAGAGGATTTTAATTTATGCTCTAAGCGTAACTTATCACTGATCATGGCAATAAATTCTGAATTTGTTGGTTTTGCTTTTGTTGCACTGATCGTATAACTAAATATTTCATCAATTGCATCTACATTTCCCCTATTCCATGCGACTTCAATTGCATGACGAATCGCTCTTTCCACTCTAGAGGCTGTTGTGAGGTATCTGCGCGCAATTTCAGGATACAATACCTTTGTAATCTGTCCTAAGAAATCTGCGTTTAAAAACGTCTCTAAAATCGCTGTACGCAAATATAGATATCCTTTGATGTGAGCGGGTATCCCAATTTCATGAAGAATGGAAGTAATCTCTCGTTCTAACTGGATTTTATAAAGACGTTCTTTTTCATCACTTGTAATATTGATCGCAATATTAGCTTCTAATTTACCTTTTGGCATAACTTGAAATAAGATATCTATCTTTTGAAACAACATTTTATTATCAAATGGTTTTAATAGGATATAATCAATCGGAAAATTAGAAAGCTGCTGAAACATAGTTTCTTGAATAATCGGAGTCGTACAAATAATCTTATTCACTGCTATTTTATGTTCAATAATAAACTGCAATACTTCAATTCCATCTTTTATAGGCATAAATAAATCTAAAACAACAACATCATACAATTCTTTTTTTAAACATTCGATGGCTAATTCTCCATTTTCTACATAATTGATTTCATACGATTTCCATAAAGAATTTCCCTTTTTCAGTTGCTGATGGTATTCTTGCGAATCATCCACAAACAACATCTTTCTGTCTTTCATACTCCATTCTCCTTTATAAACGTAATTATAGACAAGAAAAAATACAAAGTACCGAGAATTTTGTCGAACACTCTATGAATCCGTCTGTAAAATCATCCATTCAATATATATCCCATAACCCTTTTTAGGGTTTGAAGAAATAACATGAGTAATTGCTCCAATTAATTTTCCATTTTGTACGATTGGAGAACCACTCATTCCTTGAATGATTCCCCCTGTTCTTTGTAACAATTCAGGATCAATAATTTGAAAAGTAATTCCTTTTTCTTGAATGGTAGATTGATTTTGTAAATGTGTGATTTGAATTTCATATTTTTGTATGGTTTGATTTTCTAATACCGTATAAATGTAAGCTTTTCCTAATTGTATTTCCTCACGTTTTGCTATTGGAATCTGTTTTCGATTATTTAATGGTAAATGATAGTTCCCAAAGACTCCATAAGAATTGCTTTTGGTAATCGTACCGATGATATTACTTTTTGATAAACTAGCAAATTTCTCACCGACTTGATGATCATTACTTTTTGAAAATGAAGTGATTTTAGATTGATAGAGCTGTCCTGATTGGGATATTAAACGAATATCTCTCGTATTTGCTATATGATGTCCTAAGGCACCAAAACGTTTTGTAATAGGATCATAATACGTTAATGTACCAACTCCTGATAACTCATCTTTCATATAAAGTCCTGTTTTATACATTCCTGTACTTTCATAATAACTAATAGGAATTTGAAACTGATAAATTCGCTCATTTCGACTAACTTCAACAGGAATCGTAAAGTGAGGATGTTTAAAATTCGATAATTCCTGATAAAAATCGTTGATGGTTGTTATTTTATGACCATTCACGGAAATAATTATATCCTGTTCTTTCACATCAAAATTTCTTGGTTCTAACTTAGATCCCTGATATTCAAAGGGATATCTTCCTGTTATATAAACGCCATTATAATGAGTGATAATTGCAATACTATCTCCTCCTAAGATGACATAATCTTCATTTGCAAAAATAGGAACACTTACAAAAAAGAAAAATAAACAGAGGAAGATCTTAATTTTTCTATGTTTCATCATTGCCTCCTTACAAAAACTAGTATGTATTAGATAATGGTAATAAAAAACATGTCAATTTCTGACATGTTAATCAATAGAACGTTGATAAAGTTCTTTTGCGGCTTGTAAAGAAGCATCTGTAATCGAACCACTGGAAATAATTGCCATTTCTTCTATTCTTTGTTGTTGAGTTAATAATTGAATCGAAGTAGTGGTTGAATGATCTGTTTGGGTTTTTCTAACAGAATAATGTTGATGTGCATATGCTGCAACTTGTGATAAGTGGGTAACAGCAAATACTTGGGAATCATTTGCAATCTGTCTCATTTTCTGTCCAATAGAACTTGCGACAGAACCGCTGACTCCGGAAT
>JAQXZJ010000110.1 GCA_029227155.1 Erysipelotrichaceae bacterium | reverse complement strand
ATGAAATCATCAAGTCTCTGAAAGAAAAGCAAGAAGCAATGCTTGCGGAACAAGAAGCACAAATGAATATGAATGATTTGGCAATGAAACAAGACAATGTGAATCAGATGATCAATCAACAACTAATGAATCAAGCACCTGTTAACTAGGTGCTTTTTAATTAATGGGTAATTAGTTTAAGAAAAACACACGAAGTGTATATTGGTTCAAATCCATTATTACCCAAGAGGAAAGTGCCAACCATAGCACGAAAGGAGAATTATAGATGGAATTAGATACACCAATCGAAACCAGCACAACAGAATATCCGGAGTCTTTATTTGATGAAGAATCAACAGAAGAATCTTCTGATACACCAGCGGAAGAAAACACAGTTGAAGAACAGCAAGAACAACCGGAACCTACCAAAGAGGAAGAGTCTAATCAACCACAAACGATTAAGGTTAAATTTAACGGTGAAGTTAAAGAAATACCGCTCGATGAGGCTATAACTCTTGCACAAAAAGGCATGAATTATGACAAAAAGGTGAGTGAGCTAGATTCTCTAAAAAATTCTAGACAAATCAAAGTGATTGAACGCTTAGCGAATCAGGCAAATATGTCTATTGATGAATATCTTGATTCAGTTGAATTGGGATTTGAAAATCAAAACATCAAAAAGATTTCAGTAGAACTCAAGAAGAAATATCCTGATTCTAGCGAAGAATTATTAGATGAATTAGCAAAATCTCAATATGCTCTAATCATGCAGGAAAACAAAATCAAAGCTGAAGAGGAAGCTAGAAAAAAAGAAGAAAATGAGAAAGATGAACAAAAGGAACAGGATGATAAATTGAATGAAATGATCTCTGAATTTATGAAATTGTACCCTGATGTTGATCTAGAAAAAGAATTGCAGAATCCTGAATTTATCAAACTCGTTGATCAAGGACATAGTTTGGTATCTGCTTATCAAAACATTGATAATCAAAGATTAAAAGCAGAATTAGAGGCTATCAAAAAAAATGATAAGAATAAATCGAAAGCTACTGGTCCGATTAGTGGTAATTCAGAATCTAAAGAGGAAGATTTCTTTTTATCTGGTTTTCTTGATTAGTAAATCAATGAAAGGGAAAATAAAAAATGGCTATTTATTTACATGAAAAATACGCAAAAGAAGTAGAACAAAAATTCACGTTAGATTCAGTGATTGCTGGTAAATGCAGCAATAAATATACATTCGAAGGGGTTAAGACAGTTAACATTCCTACGATTGTAGCACAGGATTTGACTGATTATACGCGAAGTGGAATGCAAAGATATGGTGAGCCAAAAGAGGTTCAAGATACCATGCAATCAATGACTATGGAATATGATAAAGGGTTCTCTTTGACTGTAGACAAAGGCAATAACAGTGAGCAGAATGCTATCAAAAATGCTGGTAGAGTGTTGAAAGTTCAAATGGAAGAAAAGGTAATTCCTTTGAATGATAAGTTAGCATTGTTCAAGTGGACGCAGTTCGCAGGAAAAGTGGCCGGAGTTGCAGCTGCATTAACTAAAGATACTGTATTGGCAGAAATTAGAAAATGTAGAAAATACTTTGTTGACCATAAGATTAAAATGAAAGAAGGAACAATTTATTTGGGTGTTCCATCATCTGTTTATACAGTAATGTTAGAATTAACAGAATTTATCGAAGCTGATAAATTGGGTGAGGAATTATTATCAAACGGTGTTGTTGGTAAAATCTACAATATGTTGGTTACTGAAATGCCTGAAGATTATTTCACAGATGGAGTACAGTTCTTAGCATGGAAATCTGATGCAGTATTAAACCCAAAGAAGATTTGGGATACTAAGATTCACATGGATCCTCCAGGATTAAGCGGTCACTTGTTAGAAGGACGTTTCATCTTTGATGGATTCGTAATCGGTGAAAAGAGCGATGCTGTATATGCGTGCGTATTGAACTCCAAGAAATTAACTTGTTCAATTACAACAAGTACAGGTGCTATTACCTCTAGCGGTTCATCTTTAATCATGTATACCACTGATGGAACAGATCCACGTTATTCTAAGTCTGCTAAAGTTTATTCTGCTGCACTTGGAGAAATCAAATCAGGTACAGTAAGAGCTGTTGGATTCTCAAATTTGGAAAGTGGTAAGTTTACATCTGACGTTGCAGAAGCAAGTGCTTAATTTAATGTGGGGGATTATGCAATATAATCTCCCATTTTTTAGAAAGGATCTATATATGACTGTTTATGAACTATATAAAAAAGCTATAAATGTTATGTTTGAAAAGCCGAATAGTAAAGTATATGAAAATTATTATTTGACGCATATTAATTTATTGCTTGCCAATGTATTTGATATTAATAATACAATTAGAAATAAAAACGGTTTAGAATCATTAGACGTGATTCCAGTAATGACTAATGATAATGATGAGATTCCTTACGAAGATATTGTTCTTAACGAAATATTACCATGGGGGTTAGCTGCACAGTTTAGCATTGATGATGATTTGAACAAGTATTCGATCTACAATACTAATTTTTTAAATGCTTGCTTTAAGCATGAACGTGCAATTATATCAGAAGTGAGTGATGTATATGGCTAGAGCGGAGACACCAAAATTATCTTCAACTACATATAATGACTATCTACTGAGTTCACCTGGATGGGGAGGATTGAACATAGCTGATCTGGAATATGATATTGAAGATAATCAATCTCCGGATATGATCAATATGATGGTTGATGATGGAGCGTTGGGAAAAAGATATGGGCAATCAAAAGTAGACATTATTGGAACTTTATCAAAGCCTATACAAGCAATCGGAGAATATGATGGAACTTTGATTGTCCAAGCTGGCAATAAAATGTATTCTATCATTGATGGAAATGTATCTCTGATAAATGAATATATACCAGGAAATAAAGGAAGATTCTTTACTTTTAATCGTCAGTTATTATTCATGAACGGAACTGTGTATCTTGCATATGATGAAAATGGTTTTCATGAGTTAGATTATTATGTTCCGGATATTGCAATCAACATGAAGCCAGATGGCAGTTATGCTGATTTGATTGAAGAATACAATCGTTTATCTTGTAAGTTCAAAAACACATTTAATGGTGATGGCACTTCTATAAATTATCAATTAATTGTTAAAAATCTACAAGGAAATACAGATGATCCAATGGTTGAATGCATTGTTGGAACGGAAAAATGGGTATTTGGTGCAAGTGAAAAAGGATTTACAGTAAATTGGGAAGATGGTGTAGTTACATTTACAGAGGCTCCTGCAGAGGGAGTAGATAATGTAATAATCACTGCTGCAATGTCTAGAGATGAAAGCTTAGAGTACATAGAAAGTATTATGAAATGTAAATATATGTACAATTATGGGGGAAATAATAATTCTAGATTATTCGTAGCAGGTAATGGATCTTCTTGCTATTACTATTCCGATATATTTGATGCTTCTTACTTTCCAGAATCTCAATACGCAGCTGTAGGTAACGGAACTGATGA
>JAQXZJ010000109.1 GCA_029227155.1 Erysipelotrichaceae bacterium | reverse complement strand
TGCTAGAAGCTGTTGGCTACGAAGGAACGATTGTTATGCCTTTACAAAGCTCAAATAATACCGAGCCATCCTATTGGGAACATCCACCTGTCGATCGCCATCTTTGGGAAACGATTCGAAAACATATGCCAGCCTTTGATTCTCATGATACGGATACCCAGCAAATGGGTGCTGTTGTCGATAATTTTCGTAGAAGAAGAGGAACTTATGTTTCCAATCATCCAAATGCAGCATTTGTTGCTTATGGAAAATATGCAAAATTGATTTGCAGCAAGCACGAATTGAATTATAGTCTTTCTGAAACATCACCACTAGGACAGATGGTTCGATTAAAAGCCAATGTTCTTTTGTTGGGAGTTGGTTATGATCACTGTACAGGAATGCACTTAGGAGAATATCAAAGCCAAGTTCGTCCGATTGTATTACAGGGTGGCAAAATAGAAACAGATTCTATAAGTCAATGGGTCAAGTACCTTGATATTGATCTGAACAGTGATGAGTTTATCATGCCTGGTAGAATGATGGAAGAAAAGGGACTTGTAAAACGGAAGAAAATTGGACAAGCGGATTGTCGTTTATTCTCATTAAGACAAGCGGTTGATTTTACTTCCATGTATTTGAAGAAAAAGTATGCAGAACAATAAAAGCCACTTAGGTGGCTTTTAGTTTGTAGTAAGAATATCTTGCAAAGTTTTCACAATTTCTTCTAACAATTTGGTTTCTTCCTCTGTAAAGCGATGAAAGGAGGTAGAATCTATATCTAAGACACCAAAGACTTCTTGATGAATGATAATAGGGATCACCAATTCGCTATTAGAAGCTGAATCACAGGCAATATGTCCTGGAAATTCATGCACATTTTCGATTCGTTGGGTGCATCTAGTACTAGCTGCCGTACCACAGACTCCTTTTCCAAAAGGAATACGTACACAGGCAGGTAATCCTTGAAAAGGGCCAAGGTAGAGTTCATCCCCTTGTGCGATATAAAATCCTACCCAATTAATATCACTTAAAAAAGAATTGAAAAGAGCACTGGCATTCGCTAGATTGGTAATCCAAGAGTTGTTCTTATCTAACAAGGCGAGCATTTGTTGTTTTAATTGCTTGTAATCATTTTCTAACTGTAGATTCATATTTATCACCAAAAATATTGTATCACAAGATAAAAAATAGTGTTATAATAATCACCGTGAACAGGGGAGCGTTATGCTGAGATGTCAAAAAGACAGACCCTTATCACCTGATCTAGGTAAAGCTAGCGTAGGGAGTTCGTTTTTTATCCTTACGCCTCAAAACTATGGAGGTGTTTTTTTATGAACAGTAAAACCAAAGATCTTACATTTATGGCAATGTATTTAGCACTTTTTTATGTGTTAGATGTCATCGCAAACCAATTAGCAATCTTTAAGATGCCACAAGGTGGTTCCTTAGGATTAGGAGTGATTGCACTATTATTAGCTAGTTATCATTTAGGATGGAAGAAAGGATTGGCTGTTTCTTTGTTATCTGTATTATTGCAGTTTATGACAGGACAGATGTATTTTGTGTCTTTTGCCCAATTTATCCTAGAATATTTCCTAGCCTTCGGTATTTATGGATTGAGTTCTTTATTACCTAATATTTCTTATTTCTATTCTGGTATCGTAGTAACAAATCTTTTACGTTTAGCACTGCATACCGTAGCTGGTGTTTTATATTGGGAAACAGAATGGTGGGCTTCTTTCACTTACAATGCATGGTATATGATTCCAACGATGATCGTATGTCTTATTGTTGTTCCGCTTATCTGCTCACGAATCAAAACAGTAAAGAATTAGTAAGAGGGCGATGAAAATCGCTTTCTTTTTGTTTATGGATTGATTATAATTATTCATAGTCGAGGAGGTGCAGATATGGGGCCAAGAATAGGCACACTGATTTATATTCAGAGTTACAAACATGATGGCAGTCTACACCGCACATGGTCGCAGGGGTTTGTTATAGAAGCAAACGATAAAAGAACGGTAGTTGTTACCAATAAAACCTGGGTAACAGAGGCAGATGGAAGAAAATGGTATACAAGAGAACCGGCTATTTGTTTCTTCTATCCTGATCGCTGGTTTAATGTGATTTGCATGATGAGAAAAACGGGAGTTTATTACTATTGTAATTTAGCATCTCCGTCAATTTATGATGGGGAAGCATTGAAGCATATTGATTACGATTTAGATGTTAAAGTATTTCCAGATGGACAGATTTTGTTATTAGATGAAGATGAATATGAAGAACATCAAAAAGAAATGAATTATCCGGATACGATTTTAACGATTATCGAAGATGAATTGCAGATTTTGCTTGATTGGATCGAAGAAAAAAGAACCCCATTCTGTGCTGAAGAAATGGAAGAGATGTTTCAGGTATATTTAAAGTTATTGGAAGCGAATAATAAACGGGAATATTATCGCGTGATTGAATAAAGAGGATTGGTAGGGTCTCCTTTTTAAATTTGATTTTGTAATGATATTGTGTTAGAGTTAATTCTGTTTTTTAGAAAAGAGGGAAACTATGTGGGAAACATCAATTATGTGGACGGATTTCTTTCATCTTTTTTATTTTTTTCTTATTTATAGTTTTATGGGATGGTGTATGGAAACCTGTCTGGTTTCGTTTAATAGTAAAGAATTTGTTAACCGTGGCTTTTTAAATGGACCTCTATGTCCGATCTATGGTACAGGAGCGACTGCAATTTATTTGTGTTTACAACCTCTAAAGGATCATCTGCTTGCTGTATTTTTGGGAGGTATGGTTCTAGCGACAGCGATTGAATACTTAACTTCTTTGGTGATGGAGCAGGCATTTCATGCTCGCTGGTGGGATTATAGTGATAAAAAATTTAATCTACAAGGTCGTATTTGTTTATCTATTTCACTATGTTGGGGACTGCTTTCAGTTATTATGCTAGAAGTATTTCATCCGATTGTTTTGTTTATTGTAAATCAGATTCCAGTGACACTTGGGAAAATTGTGGGTTGGGTGATTATTATCCTAGTTAGTACAGACTTGTTTGTGACAGTAAAACATGTACTATCTTTAAATAATAAACTGGAAATTTTGACGCAGATGCGAAACGATTTTATCAGACGAGTAGAATCTTCTATGCTTTATAGTACAGCAGAAGAAGCACGGAGCAGATTGGAATCATTATCATCTAGTGAAGTATTAGAAGAGATTGGTGTGAAGCTTGCCAATCGTGTAGATAGTAAAATCGAAAGTATTGAGCGTTTGTCTCAAGATTTAAAGAATTTTAGAGAACAAAGAGGATATCACTTAAATTTGAAAAGTTTCGTAGAAAAACGTTTGTTAAAGGCGTTTCCTAATTTCCAATCAATATCTAATCAAAGGTCTTTAGAAGAGCTTAAAAAGCATTGGAATCAACGGAAATAGTATGTTGTTTGTATCAATTAAAATTCGATCATAAAAATTGAAACAAAACATAAAAATATATTGACAATTAAAAAGCAAACGTGTATATTAATAAAGCACGCTCGGACAGGGTGTCGCACAGATCTTTGAAAACTAAACAGAAACGTCAATTCAAGCGAAAGAAAGAAACAAAGAAGCATAGAGAGATATGCTGAAAGGATAACAGACGAGAGTCAATCAAATGGAGAGTTTGATCCTGGCTCAGGATGAACGCTG
>JAQXZJ010000108.1 GCA_029227155.1 Erysipelotrichaceae bacterium | reverse complement strand
GGTGCAGCTTTTGGTTCTTCTCTTTTTTCAGGCTTCATATCTTGCATCAGTTTCTCATTTTCTTGTAACAATTGATCGATCCATTCACTATCTTTTTGAAGATCATTCTTATAATTTTGAATGTCTTGTGATTCTTGTTCCTTTATCACATCCGCATGAACACGAGAACGACTTCCCTCTACTACTTCTTCTTTATCAAACTGAAATTCTTGTGTTGTAGGAGTCTGAAATGCTTCCATTTGTTTTGCATATCGAGATAAATCATTTGATTTCACTATTGTTTCCGCTTCTAACGCCATTGATTCGCGTAATTTTTGATACTTTTGAGATCTTGATCTTTGTTCCATAATAACCTCCCTGAACTGATAATTTCCTATAAATCGTTGATTTTAAACGTAAATTCTCTTATAAATTATAAGATAAAATAGCAGATAATTCAATTGATGAATAGACAAAAAAGAAGAAATGCCTAATTTCATTCGTTCATTTCTTCTTTCAACACTTAAAACCTACGCTTTTTGTTCATTCCTTGTTGCATCTGTTGCAACAGATTTTCAGGCATTCTACCACTTCTCATAATAGAACCCATCGCCTTCATTTGCGTCTTTGTTTTCTCAAACTGATTGATCAATCGATTCACTTCTTGAACCGAAGTTCCACTACCCTTAGCAATTCGATTCTTATGGGTAGAGCGAAGTGCTCTAGGATTTTTTCTTTCCTCTGGAGTCATACTGTAAATGATAGCTTCTTGTGCTTTTATTCGTTCATTTGCTTCCTCATCATTCACTTGACTAGCTAATTGACCCATACCAGGAATCATCTTTAATACGCCTGACATAGAGCCCATTTTCTTCATCTGTTTAAATTGCACAAGCATATCATCCAAAGTAAATTCGCCATTCAACATCCGCTTCGCACTTGCTTCACTTGCTTCTAAATCCATCTTTTCCTGAGCTTGTTCAATCAGAGTCATGATGTCACCCATACCTAAAATACGGTCTGCCATACGTTCTGGATAGAATATATCGATATCTTCCATCTTTTCTCCAACACAAACAAACTTAACAGGAACCTGCGTAATTGCACGAACTGATAAAACGCCTCCGCCACGAGAATCGCCATCAAATTTAGTAACCACCAAACCGGTTACATCCAACTGTTCATGGAAACTTTTTGCAACTGTTACAATATCTTGCCCTGTCATCGCATCCACAGTTAACAAAATCTCCTGTGGACGAGCCAGATCTTTCATTACATGCAATTCCTGCATCAATTCTTCATCAATATGCAAACGACCTGCAGTATCGATTAATACCGTGTCATATTGATGTAATCTTGCGTATTCTAACCCTTGTTTTACCGTTTCAACAGAAGATACTTGATTTCCTAGGGTAAATACTTCTACTCCAATAGAAGCGCCTAGAGTCTGCAACTGTTCAATTGCAGCAGGACGTACTACGTCCGCAGCAATTAACAATGGACGCCTATTTTGTTTCTTCTGCATCAAGTTCGCAAGTTTTGCTATCGAAGTTGTTTTCCCTGTACCTTGGAGCCCTACCATCATAATGGTAGTCATGCCATTGGAAGAATATTGAATTTCTGCTGTTTCTTCTCCTAACAAAGAAACAATTTCATCATGTACGATTTTTACTACCATTTGAGAAGGATCCAAAGCAGATAATACTTTTTCTCCCATTGATTCTTCTCTGATAGTTTCGATGAATTTCTTCACCACCTGATAATTAACGTCTGCCTCCAAAAGTGCTGTACGCACTTCCTTCAACATCCGGTCCATATTTTTTTCTGTTAATTTCCCATTTCCTGCAATATTTTTAAATGCTAAACTTAAACGATTAGATAATGAATCAAAAGCCATTTGTAAAACCTCATTTCCTCTTCTAGTATAGTATCACAAAATCAAAGAAAAAGAAAACCGGAAATTCCGGTTTACCGCTTATTCTGTCGCTGGTTCTGTTGACGATTCAAACGACTTTGAGAATTATTCTCATCATTGTTTTGTCTTTTCAACTGATCTTGTAGTTCTTCATCTAACTCAAGACCCATTTCATATTGAAATTGATCTTGGTTTTGCTGACGATTCGAATCTTGATTTCGATTCTGTTTTTGATCGTTCTGTTTCAGTTGCTGAATTCGTTTGTTGTTTTCCATTTTCTCACCTCAATAACAGTATGAGAAAAAAAACTCAAATTATACTAAAACAAATCATCATCCTGTTCAATCTCTTTGAATCGCAATACCCGAGTTTCCGTTTTAGCCATTGCATCTTCAATCAATGATTCATAATCAAATTTTGCTTCAAATTTGCTTGCTTTCTCTGCACTTGGACGAGTTACCGGATTTTTAGGGGTAAAAATCGTACAACAGTCCTCAAAAGGCTGAATGCTTGTTTCATAGGTATTGATTCGTTTAGCAATATCAATGATTTCAAGTTTATCATAAGTCACTACAGGACGAATCACTGGAAGCTTTGTTACCTCATTGATCGTCTGCATGCTTTCTAGTGTTTGAGAGGCAACCTGTCCAACACTCTCACCATTGACCAATGCTAAACAATGATGTTGACTTGCAATTTTCGTTGCCAAACGATACATCATACGACGCATAATGGTAATTGCATAACTTTCTGGACAATTCTCATAGATAGCCAACTGTAAATCCGTAAAAGGAACGATATGCAGTTTGATACGTCCTTGATATTGACTCAGCATCCGAGCTAAAGTTTCTACTTTCTGTTGTGCTTGCAATGAAGTATATGGTGGAGATGCATAGTGAATACATTCAATTTCCACTCCACGTTTCATCGTTAAATACCCTGCAACAGGAGAATCAATCCCACCTGAAAGCATCAGCAAAGCCTTACCGCCTACTCCTACTGGATATCCTCCAGCGCCGATAATGGTATGTGCCATCACATAAGTAAAATCTTTCCGTACTTCTACAATCAAACGGAAAGATGGATCATGAACATCCACTTTTAAATCCGTTTGTTTTAATACGACGGAAGCCACTTGTCGATTAATTTGATCCGATATCAATGGAAATTGCTTATCATTTCTTCTTGCTTCCACCTTAAATGTTTTTGCTCCATTTGCTATTTCTTTTTGAGCAGCTACTAAGCCAGCCTCTACAATTGCTTCAATGGTCGATGGCACTTTCATTGCCAAGGAAAAAGAACGAATACCAAATACATTCGCTAGAATAGGAGAAATCTCCTCTGCCTTTTCTCCATTTAACATAATGTATAACCGATCATGTGTCCGTTCATAACTCAAATTAGGAAAATGATGCAATGCTTGTTTTACATTTTCCGTCAATCGTTAGATAAAATCTTTTTTATTTTTCCCCTTCGTACTCAGTTCTCCAAAACGAACCAAGATATATTCATAGTTATATTCCATATTTTTCTACATTCTCCTTTATTGCTTTTAGAATTTCATCCATTTGTTGGAACGTATGATCATGACTGAAACTTAAACGAATGACACCATGAAGACGCTCATTTTTAATTCCCATTGCTTCTAAAACATAGGAATAGCTATGAGATTTGGAACCACAGGTACTTTGAGCTGATACATAGATTCCTTGTTGATTCAAAGCATTCATGTGAACTTCAGAAGGAAGATTCAAACAAGAAAAACTCAAAATATAATCGGAAGCATCTTTGGGACTATTGATCACAACATTCTCAATCTGTTTGAGTCCATTACGAAGATAGGCATTCAACTTATTAACATGAATTGCCCGTTCCGATTGATTTTCTAACGCCATACGCAACGTTTTTGCAAACAAGATATTGGTACATGCATTTTCCGTTCCGCCTCTTAAACCAAACTCTTGTTGTCCTCCATTGATCAAAGGAATCAATTGAATATGCTGTTTCTTAATCAGCACACCACTTCCCTTCAATCCATAAATCTTATGTGCCGACAATGTTGCCAAATCAATATCCTTAAAATCAATCGGCAATTTTCCTAAGGCCTGTACACAATCCACATGTAAATGACAATTAGGAAATTGACGCACCAGTTTCTTAATTTCTGAAATAGGCTGAATACTACCAACTTCATTATTTACGTACATGATAGAACACAGAATCGTATCCGAACGTAAATGCTTCTTTAATTCCTCAACACTTACTTTTCCTTCTTCATCAACAGGCAAATAGGTTACTTCAAACCCAAATACTTCCTCTAACTGCTTCATCGCATTCAACACACTAGAATGCTCAATTTTTGAAGTAATGATATGCTTTCCTAAATGTTGATAAGCAAAAGCTGTTCCCTTAACCGCCAAAGAGTTTGCTTCACTTGCACCAGAAGTAAAAATCACCTCATTTGGTAAAACATGCAACAAAGAAGCCGTTTGTTGACGGCTTTTTTCCATAAGTTGTGATACTTCCATCCCCAATTGATGTAACGACTCACTGTTCGCAAAATAGCGATCTAGAAGTTGGTGATACGTTTTCAACACCTCTGGACTTGTTGGAGTTGTACTTGCATAATCTACATAAATCATAACTATTTACCCTTTTTGTGCATTCGACTTTATCATGGTCTCTGCGCTATCAGGATATACCTTTTCAATTGCCCGAAAAGCAATCGATAATGCTTTGGTATACTCCCCATTGCGATAAGCCAATTCTGCACGTGTTAAATCCACGTCCACTTCTGGATAAGTAGAACGACAACGATTCCCTACAACCACAGCATCCTCTACCATCGTTGCAGAGCCCAAAATCTTATTTACGTTATTATATAAACGATAAATAAAATCAATCGCCTCTGTTAATGTCTTATTCAATAAACTAATATTCAAAGGAATTTCCTCCAACAGAGATTCAATAGAATTTACATAAGAATATGCTGTTTTCAAATCTTCCTCATAACTTTCAGAAATAGATTGAATCCGATGCTTACGCACCCGACTTTTCATCTCATTCATAATCAGATACAACTTCAACAATTGTGCTTTCGCATGAGATTCATCTTGACATGCATGATCTAACTTTTCTTGAATAATTTTCAATTCTGCCGATTTAATATCCACACTCTGGCGCAATTCTCTCAAGGCAATCAACCAAGAAGTCGCAGAAGTACGATTCTCTTCCATCTGTGTTTGAATTTCTTCCCGTTTTGAAACAAATTCATGCAGATCATTTTCCAATGATTGAATCGTATCTTCCATATTTTCAAATCCAAACCGCAAAGAAGCATCCTGATAAATCTTCTTCACCTGAACGATCATCTGATTCATCCGATCAATATCCGCAAACAACAGATTTTTCATCGTATTTGCTTCATCATAAGATTTGCATTCTTTTTCAATTTGTTGCAATAACTGTTGCAACCGTTTTTGACACTCACTCAAATGTTCCTGAACATCATCGATTTCAGCATTTTTCAATACATGAAGATCCGCCTTCATCGATTCCGTAATAAATTCGATATTACGAGCTATTTCCAAATGTTTCAGATAAACACCTTTTTGTTTTGCCTGTGCATAGGTACTACTTACCTCATCAACCGTTCTTGGCAAAATACCTCTTGCCATCGTCAATAATTCCGGTAATTCTCTATATAACCGTTGAACATATGCTAAACGTGTCACAATTTCTTCTTTTACATCAGAAGCTTGCTGAAATTCAGAGGAATACATACACTCTTCAAAATTAGAAAACAACTTCTCAATTTCACTAATCTTGCTTTCAATCGCTTCATAAGAATAGATATACTGATTCGAATGTTCATTATAATCGATCTTTAAATTACGGAACTCTTCTTTTAACTGATTAATTTTTTCTCTTTGTTCCGTTTCCTGCTGTAAGATACCATCTAATACCTCGTTCAATTGTTTCACATTAACCTGCGTGGTAGAAATCAGTTGTTCGAGGTCACGATTATTCTGTTTTGCCAATTTATATTTTCCAAGCATGGATAAATCATCCGAATCACTCAACAATTGAGAAATCGTCTTCATATTCGCTTGTGTTTCATCATACGTTTCCTGTAACCCTTGTAATGTATCTGCGACTTCCTGATTCATCCGAGACAAAGCAACCGCTTTATTTAACTTAAAGGAAATCGGAATCGACTTCATTGACTGATAATCGTAATCCAAAGCTTTTAACTGCTTCCTGATTTTCTTTTTTGTCATCTTTCGATAAATCATCCACAAAATCAATAATGCAACAACTACAATAACTATATAAAACCAAACGGATGTGATTACCATTGTCATAACTTCATTCAAACTCATCGATACCACCTCTTATGTAATATAGTATCATATACTGCACTTTTTTTCACTATCTTACACTTGTTTTTCCTTACAATTCCTAACAAAACATTGCTATTTTCGCAGCATTTGTATTGACAAACACAAGTACAAAATGATATATTACTGTAGCGTCAGAATGTGCAGCACACAAAGTCTGATTATCAGCGTTGATACCAGTAAGAAAAACTGGAGTGAGAGAGTACCTTAGCTGCAAAATTAGGGAAAACACCTTTGTATCAACACACAATCATGATGATTTGTGCTTCGTATGTTTTATGATGAGCCATAAAACTAAGGAGGAAATAACATGGCAAGAATTACAGGGCCAGTATGGAAGAAATCCCGTCGTTTAGGTTTCTCTATCCTAGAAACTGGTGAAGAATTAAACAAGCGTAATTACGCTCCTGGTCAACACGGACCAACGAAACGTACTAAGTTATCCAACTATGGATTACAACAACGTGAAAAACAAAGAATCCGTTTTATGTATGGTGTAAATGAAAAACAATTCTACAACACATACAAAAAAGCAAGTAAGATGAAAGGCGTAACTGGTCATAACTTCTTATTCTTATTAGAATCAAGATTAGACAATGTTGCATACCGTATGGGTCTTGCTAGAACTCGTCGCGGAGCTCGTCAATTAGTGAACCACGGTCACTTATTAGTAAACGGTAAGAAAGTTGATATCCCTTCTTACATTTGCAAACCTGGTGATGTAATTGAAGTAAAAGAATCTTCAAAAAATAACGTTTCTATCAATGATGCATTAGAAGCTACATTGAACATCCCTGCATTCGTTACTTTTGATAAAGAAGCGAAAA
>JAQXZJ010000107.1 GCA_029227155.1 Erysipelotrichaceae bacterium | reverse complement strand
GGAGAACCGCAAGAGACTAAGTGTTGTAAATAATTATCTGTCTGTGTTGTATCATCCGTAGTTACGAATTTGCATTGATTAAATGTGGTTCTAAAATGTTTTATTCTATTTTCGTTAATGTCATAAAAAGACAGTAGTTTCGTTCTCTTTACAAGTTTAGCATTACTGCCTATGAAAACACTATTGTCAACTGTTATATCGAATGTTTTATCATTATTAGACGAAAAGACAGGATGCGCGGTGAATGTTTCATCTGAACAATAATTTTCACAGTATAAATTGCGACCGTAAAATTTACAGCTTACATCAGTGACATGCAGACAGACAGCACATCCAGTACCACCTTTTGCTAAGTTTATAAACGTACTGTCTAGTACAACGACATTCTCGCATGAGGTTGTGGTAAAACAATGCAGTCTATCTTCAACAGCCGGAATATTAATGGTGATATTTTCGATGAATACATTTTTGACGTGTGTTGGGTTTACAAGATGGAATTCTGCGTCTGCTGACCATGGTGTTGCTTGAGTACGTCTAGTTTCTATGATTAAATCTTTTACATGAAAAAGTTCGTTCATATTTGACGAAGAGACTGAAGGTTTACACCGTATAAATCTTCGATATAATCCAAAATTATCATCCGTAGGAGCATAATCATCGTCAAAGAAAAGTGTTGCGTTATTTCCAATTAAATGAGTCCTGTTTAGAATATACAAACCGTTAGAGACTAATTTATATTCTTTGTATGGCTCGAAATAGATATATTCATTACAATTAATCGCATTCTGAATAGCACGTGCATCGTCGGTTGTTCCATCGCCTTTTGCACCATATCGTCTTACATCTCCATATGGATACCCATCGTTTACTACCGTACCACCCTCAGAGCTCAAAGCTGGATATGAAGAATTGATCGGATTTTCTGTTATATATGAAGTTACTTCATTTCTTATTGTTGTTCCTATTGCTGAGATATCTGCTTTAGTATCTAACGCATTTGATAACGCGGTAACTTCTGTTTTTAGATTTTTCCCAACTAAATTAATATACTGATACGTTGTTTTACTCACTCCAGTTCCCCTCACCAAAAATACTATTCATACCTGCGGTTACTTGTTCATCTGTAATAGTTGCTGTTCCGACACTTCCGCCACTTCCGCCACCGACGTCACCGCCGCCTAATTGTCCTCCAAAGATTTCTTCCATCATTGCTGTATACTGTTCATCTGTAATAGTTGTATCACCACTGGATGGGTTCTGTTCGAAATACTGGTCAACTGCACTGTCAACTATGGTATTAATTTGTTCACTTGTTAAGTTATCATAAGTTACACTCTCCACGATAAATGTAGCATTTTGGGTTGACTTGTCACCACCGGTTACTTTAATAGTCCATGTGCCAGCTGTTAATCCAAGTTCTCTAAAATTAAGCACATCTTTTTCTGTTAAAACTGCAGTTTTTACAGTGCTTCCTTTTGTAAAGGTAACAGTTTTAGTAACACCGGACCAATAGTCCTCTGCAAAGAAGAATTTTGCGCTAAGACCATTAACGTTGTCCGTATTAACTTCTTCTCTTGCTCTTTGTGTAATCAAATTTCTGCAAATATAAAATTCCATGCGTCCTCCTTTAAGAAGAAAGAGGGGCTGTTAACCCCTCAGATCTTATTCTGCATCTCTCAGATATTCCATTTCGGAATCATTGATCAGCTGTTCCACCTGAGCTACAAGTTTTGCAGGTAGATTTTTAGCAATAAACTCAGCGTATGTAATTCTGCCTTTGTAAAGCTGGATAAAATAAACCTTTGCCATAAATTCTTCCCCTCCTTCCTTATACATCTGTACTACTTCCTGAAAGCATTTCATATAATTCACAAATTGCGTCAAGCGCAGCTTGCAATTCCTCAGCCATTTCCGCATTTTGTGCCTCCAATCTCGTAATCATTTCCTGGTATGATCCAGAGGAGACAATTTGTTCGTACTGGTCATCTGCCATCTTTCTAAAAAATGAACCATTAATATACAAATCTCCGATTGTAACCGGATAAAATGTAATTTCATGTGCTTTTGCAGTACTTCCGTATGCCGAAACCGCCAATTGAGTAGCTGTCTCAATATCATCACATACGATTCGATTTTTCACTACAAATCCAGTTTCCGCACTGTCAAGTCCTATCAAAGCAAAACTAGGTGTTATTGTCATATTATACCTCCTGTGCTGACCATCTTATTATTACTCCACCAGATCCACCATTGCCACCATGCACACCGTTGTATGTTCCGGAATCTCCACCATCTCCAGTGTTATTATTGCCTGCTGT
>JAQXZJ010000106.1 GCA_029227155.1 Erysipelotrichaceae bacterium | reverse complement strand
GAAGAATTTGGATATGTTCTCGAAGGTAGGGTTACCTTAATAAATGGTGGTAAAGAAGAAGTTGTTAAAAAAGGACAAACATTTTATTTAAAAGGGGAGAATAAGCATTGTTTAAGGAATACAGGAAGTCATGATGCTTATGTTCTATGGATCTGTACCCCACCGGTGTTTTGATAGAAGGAGTAAGGGAAATGAGAAAAATTATTGAGTTTCACAACATTGTCAAGGAGTTTGATGGTCAACTGATTTTACGTGGTATCAATTTAGATATTTACGAAAATGAGTTTGTGACCTTATTGGGACCTAGTGGTTGTGGGAAAACCACGTTATTACGGATTTTAGGTGGTTTCTTGGAACAAACACAAGGGGAAGTATACTTTGATGGTATTGAAATTAGTAAAGTGCCTGCTTATAAACGGGAAATTAATACAGTATTCCAAAAGTATGCGTTATTTCCTCATATGGATGTTTACGATAATATTGCGTTTGGATTAAAGATCAAAAAGCAGAGTAAAGATATTATTCGGCAAAAAGTTGAAAAAATGTTAAAGCTTGTAGGTTTAGAAGGATATGATCATCGTCCAATTACTACTTTGTCTGGTGGTCAACAACAGCGGGTTGCGATTGCTCGGGCTTTGGTAAATGAACCAATGGTTTTATTGTTGGATGAACCTTTGGGAGCGTTGGATTTAAAACTAAGAAAAGAAATGCAGATTGAATTGAAGAAGATTCAAAAAGAAGTAGGTATTACCTTTATTTATGTTACGCATGATCAGGAAGAAGCATTAACAATGTCTGATAAGATCGTGGTTATGAATGATGGTGAGATTCAACAGATTGGATCTCCTACAGATGTTTATAATGAACCAGAGAATGAGTTTGTCGCGAAGTTTATTGGGGAATCCAATATTATTCCAGGTGTGATGTTAGATGATTATCGTGTTGTATTCCATGATAAAGAGTTTGAATGTGTAGATTATGGATTTGATGATAATGAAGAAGTAGATATTGTCATTCGTCCAGAAGATTTGGATATTGTAACAACTGATATTGGAAAATTACATGGGGTTGTTAAGTCAATTACTTTTAAAGGTGTTCATTATGAAATTGAAGTTGAAACAGATTTAATGACCTTTAAAGTGCATACAACGGATAATTCTGAGATTGGAAAAGAAGTGGGATTACATTTCTTCCCAGAAGATATCCATGTGATGAGTAAGATGAGGGCTTACTAATATGAAATCGTTTCGTGAGCTAAGTTATCCTTACATTGTATGGGCATGTGTTATGATTGGGATTCCGATGATCCTAATTATTCTATATGCGTTTACTCAAAGTGGGAATTCAGTAACAACTTTTACCTTTACCATTGAGAACTTTTTAGATTTTTTCAATGACAGTGTATTTATTCAAGTGTTGATGCAGTCTTTGAAAATTGCATTGATTACGACGGTATTATGTATTTTGATCGGATATCCAGCAGCTTTCTTTGTATCTAGGATGGAAGGCCGGATGAAAGCAACAATTTTCTTGTTGTTGACGATGCCAATGTGGATCAATATGTTGGTGCGTACGTATTCTTGGATTTCTATTTTGTCAGATAGCGGTTTGATTAATACGATTTTAGGATATTTAGGGATTGGTCCGATTCAATTATTATATACTGATTTTTCAGTTTCGTTAGGGATGGTATATAACTTTTTGCCATTTATGATTATTTCTATTTTTAACTCTTTGGATAAGATGGACAAAGGGTTATTAGAGGCGAGTGCTGATTTAGGGGCAAATAAGGTACAGACGTTTCTTCGTGTGATGTTGCCATTGAGTTTGCCTGGGGTTATTACGGGAATAACCTTAGTATTTTTACCAGCAGTTAGTTCGTTTGTCATTCCAAAACTATTAGGTGGCGGACAATATGTTTTGATTGGTAACTTGATCGAAACACAGTTTATTTCCGTTGGTGAATGGCACTTTGGTAGTGCAATTTCGCTGGTTATGACGATTATTATTATGATTTCGATGTATTTGACGAAACGAGTGGATAAACAGAGTGCTTCGGATTCTGTGGCTTCTGGAGGGGGAAGAATATGGTAAAATGGCGCGGTAAATTATTAAGCGGTTCTTATCTTGGCTTGATTCTCTTATTCTTTTATCTTCCAATCATTATCATGATTGTATTCTCTTTCAACTCTTCTCGTTCGTTAACGATCTGGAATGGCTTTTCTTTAGAATGGTATGAAAAACTGTTCCACAGTGAAGATATGATGCAGGCGGTTATTAATACATTTTCCATTGCAATTTTAGCAACGGCGATTTCAACGGTGGTTGGTACTTTAACTGCTGTAGGTTTGAGCAAGTCTAAACGGATTCTTCGGGAATGTGTATTGGCGTTAAATGATTTGCCAATGTTAAATCCTGATATCGTTACTGCTATTGGGTTGATGTTGTTCTTTACATCATTACGGATTGAAAAGGGATATGTAACGATGTTATTGGCTCATATTGCATTCTGTATTCCTTATGTGATCCTGAGTGTTTTACCAAAGCTTAGAACATTGGATCCAAACTTAGCAGAAGCAGCTATGGATCTTGGAGCAACGCCTTGGCAAGCTTTGATGAAGGTAATTATTCCACAGATTATTCCAGCAGTTATTTCTGGTGCTTTGATTGCCTTTACGATGTCACTCGATGATTTTGTGATTTCCTATTTTGTAACAGGAAATGGCGTAAGCAATATTTCAATTTTAGTTTATACAATGTCTAAAAGAATTAATCCTACCATCAATGCTCTATCAACCATTTTGGTGGTAATGATTACGGTTGTTTTGATTCTAATAAATGTAGTTCCGCTGTTAAGAAAAAAGGAAGGAGTAGCGAAATGAAAAAGTTTGTTTTATGTGCATGTATGTTCTTGTTATTATTAAGTGGCTGTGGTGGAAAGTCTGATGTTGATCCAATGGAAAAGGGAATGGATTGCACAACTCTAAAAGTCTATAACTGGGGAGAATATGTTGGTGATGGTGTCATTGATGGATTCCAAAAAGAATATGGTGTGAAGATCATCTATGAGATGTTTGACTCTAATGAAGCAATGTATACAAAACTACAATCTGGGGAAACTTATGATGTGCTAGTTCCTTCTGATTATATGATTGAACGGTTAATGAATGAAGGAAAACTTCAACCATTGGATATGAGCTTGATTCCTAATTTTGAAGGTATCATGGATGGATTGAAAAATCCAAGTTATGATCCAACAAATGAATATAGTGTCCCTTATCTTTGGGGTACTGTTGGAATCATTTACAATAAAGAAGTGGTTTCATTAGCAGAATTAGAAGAAAAGGGTTGGAATATCTTAAAGGATCCAAAGTATAAAGGAAGAGTTTATATGTATGATTCGGAAAGAGATTCCTTTATGGTAGCTTTAAAAGCATTGGGTTATTCTATGAATACTGATGATGAAAAAGAAATTGAAGAAGCTGCAGAATGGCTAAGAGAGTTAGATCAGAATGTAGATCCTGTCTATGTAACAGATGAAGTGATTGATGCAATGGGTAGTGGATCAAAAGATTTGGCTGTTACCTATAGTGGAGAAGCTGCTTATGTTACAGATATGAATGATAAGATGGGTTATTATACACCAAAAGAAGGAACTAATCGTTGGGTGGATGGATTTGTAATAACAAAAGAGTCAAAATGTCCAATTACAGCGAATACCTTTATCAATTATATGTTAGATGAAGATAATGCATTTGAGAATACGGAATATGTTGGTTATACAACAACGGTTCAATCGGTATATGATGCAGAAATTGATCTTGGTGGATATTTCTATAAGAATGAAGCATATCAACCACGTTTAGGATATGATCTAGATGAAACGTTCCGTCATAATGAAGTATTAAAGAAAAAGTTATCCCAATTATGGGTAAAAATTAAGGCTCAATAATTAGAAAAAATAGAAAAGCAGATTTTTTA
>JAQXZJ010000105.1 GCA_029227155.1 Erysipelotrichaceae bacterium | reverse complement strand
ATGCTACCTTATATAACAAATATTTTAATATGAAACTAGAAGATGATAAGTTATAAGACTTAGGTATGATTAAGAAAGTAATTTTTAAAAAATATAATACGACTCTAGTAAGTAATAATGAAACAAATCCTGCTGTTCAAGAAAGAATAGAAGAAATTAAATTGAGAATTGCCGATAAAGATTTATCTGATTTCGATAAGAAAAAGTATCAAGAAAGATTAGGTAAATTAACCAATGGTGTAGCAACGATCAAAGTTGGTGCAACCACAGAAAGTGAATTAAAAGAAAAGAAATTAAGAATCGAAGATGCTTTGAATGCTACAAAAGCTGCAGTCAGTGAAGGCATTGTTATTGGTGGAGGAGCTGCTTTGGTTGAAGCTTATAAAGTTTTGAAACCAGTTTTAAAAAATGACAATAAAGATATCCAAAAAGGTATCAACATTGTGATGGAATCACTATTTGCTCCTATTAGCCAGATTGCAGAAAACTCTGGTTACAATTCTGAAGATATCATTGATCTACAAAAGAAAGCAGAAAAAGATCATGGCTTCGATGCAAAAAGCGGAACTTGGGTAAATATGTATGAAACAGGTATTATTGATCCTACAAAAGTTACTCGTAGTGCTTTATTAAATGCTGCTAGTATTTCCGCATTATTTATCACAACAGAAGCTGGTATTGCTGAAATTGAAAAACCGGAACCAGTTGTTGCTGCTCAACCACAAATGTACTAATGAAAAAAACTTCGTATTTGTAAAAATGCGAAGTTTTTTATTTATCATAGCGACTAAACCCCACCAATCAGGGAGAAGTTTTTCTAAGGTAATAACTTCTCTTTTTTCGTAATCTACCATAATTTCCATATCTTTGTTCTTTTGATTGAATTGCATCAAGAATTCTTTACATGCTCCACAAGGCATTCCGCAACTTTCTTTAGATGGAGCTTGATCTCTAAAGGCGATTAATCGTTTAATTACCGTTTGACCACTATTGATGTACATGTTCAATGCGGCTGTTCTTTCTGCACACAGATCAAGTACTCCTCCACAACTTTCAATACAGAACCCTGCATAGATTTCTCCATTTTCACTTTCTATCGCACATACAACATGATGCGCATAGATAAAAGGGGAGACTTCTTTTGGATGATATTGTTCCTTTGCTTTGTTATATATTTTTTCCAAATATCCATAATGATTTTACCTCGAAATTTACTAATTATATATTAAATATTTTTAGAAGAATTACTAGGAATTTTTATTGACAAAAGATAAAATCTAATTAAAATATATAGCATGCTATAATATAACTAGCTATATATAAGGAGGCTGTTTATGAAAGAATGTAAAAAAAGGCTAGGGCCTTTAATTAAGAAGATTCATTGGGCGGTGGATACTAGATTTAATGAATTGCTCAAGAGTTATGATTTAACGTTATCACAGGCAGATCTTTTAAGATATTTAAGCATGAATCATGATAAAAATATCATGATTACTCAAAGGGAAATAGAAAAGTATTTTAATTCTAGCAATCCTACGATTTCTGGCCTTTTGAATCGTTTAGAAGAGAAAGGCTTTATTATAAGGAAGATTGATGCTGATGATGCTAGAAAACGTAAGATTCAATTAACTGAGAAGGCTTTAAAAATTGATAGAGAATTACGTTGTCAGCTTGACACTTTTGATGATGCATTATTATCAAATTTTGATGAGCAACAACAAGAACAATTATTCTCTATGTTGGAACAGATTGTTGATCAGTTAATGGATCATGAAAGGGAGATGTAGATGATAAAGACATTACTATTACAAGTAAAAGAGTATAAAACATCAAGTATCTTAGCTCCTGTGTTTGTTAGTATTGAAGTTATTTTTGAAGTATTGATTCCGCTTTTAATGTCTATGATCATTGATTATGGCGTGGAACAGAAAAACATTAAGATGATTCTTCTTTTTGGAGTATTGATGTTGATTGCTTCTTTTATTGGTTTATATGCAGGAGCACAAAGTGGAAAACACGCTGCTTATGCATCTAGTGGATTTGCCAAAAATATAAGACAAGCGATGTTTCAGAAGATTCAAGAGTATTCTTTTGAAAATATTGATCATTATTCTACCGCGGGTTTAGTTACAAGAATGACAACCGATGTAACGAATGTTCAAAATGCGTATCAGATGATCATTCGTGTATGTGTTAGAGCACCACTTATGCTTGTTAGTGCAATGTTCATGGCTTTTTTGATCAATGGTAGATTAGCACTGATCTTTCTTGGAGCAGTTATTTTCTTAGCTTTGATTTTATTCTCTATTGTTAAGATCACAATGAAGATTTTTGACGTTGCTTTTACCAAATATGATGCTTTAAATGCGAGTGTTCAAGAAAATGTTTCAGCAATCCGAACTGTGAAAGCTTTTGTTCAGGAAAAATATGAAACAAGCAAGTTTCATAAAGCAAGTAAAGATATCTATGATATTTTCTGTAAAGCAGAAAGCTATCTAGTATTTAATTCGCCTGTTATGCAGTTTACGATGTATAGTATTCTTCTACTGTTAAGTTGGATCGGAGCTAAGATGATTGTTAATAGTCAACTAACGACAGGACAATTAATGAGTTTATTTACTTATACGACAAATATCTTAATGAGCTTAATGATGATTTCTATGATCTTTGTCATGATAACGATGAGTATTGCTAGTATGAGAAGAATTGCTGAAGTGTTAAATGAAAAGCCTACGATTGTGAATGGTGATCATCCTATTATGAATGTTCAGGATGGTTCGATCACATTTGACCATGTTTACTTTAAATATCAACAATCAGAGGAAGACTATAATCTAACAGATATTCATTTAGAGATTCCTAGTGGTAGTACGGTTGGTGTTATAGGAGCGACAGGTAGTGGTAAAAGTACCTTGGTTTCTTTGATTTCTCGCTTATATGATGTGAGTTTGGGGTGTGTATTCGTTGGAAATGAAGATGTTAGAAAATATGATCTAAAAGTATTGCGGGATCAGGTCAGTGTTGTTTTGCAGAATAATGTATTATTCTCTGGTACGATTAAGGATAATCTAAGATGGGGCAATGAGAATGCTACTGATGAGGAAATGGTAGAGGCTTGTAAATTAGCTTGTGCTGATGAATTTATTTGTCAGTTGGAACATGGTTATGATACATATATTGAGCAAGGTGGTACCAATGTTTCTGGTGGTCAAAGACAACGATTATGTATTGCTAGAGCATTGCTAAAAAAACCTAAGATATTAATTTTAGATGACTCTACTAGTGCTGTAGATACTAGAACGGATGCTTTCATTCGTAAAGCTTTTAGAGAACAAATTCCTGATACAACAAAAATCATCATTGCTCAACGAATCTCTAGTGTAGAAGATGCTGATATGATTCTTGTTTTAGATGATGGTAAGATCAATGCAGTAGGTACTCATGATGAACTGATCAAGACAAATGAAATTTATCGAGATATTGTATCTATGCAAAAGAAAGGGGGTAATCTAGGTGAGTAAAAGAGGATTTACACCTAAGGTTAAATTAGAAAACCCGAAACAATCTTTTATACGCTTGATCAATTTTATTTTTAAAGATTATAAATGGCATTGTCTATTGGTTGTTCTATTTATTTTTATTAGTAGTATCACTAGTGTTATAGGAACCAATTTTATAAAAAATCTAGTGGATGATTATATTACACCATTAATTGGAGTAAGCAATCCTGATTTCTATCTCTTATTTGAGGCATTATGTTTTATGGCAATCATCTATTTAACTGGTGTTATTTGCAGCTTTGCTTATAATAAAATATTAGTATATGTGGCACAAGGTACATTGAAGAATGTACGTGATCAATTATTTGAGCATATGGAAAAACTACCGATTCAATATTTTGATACCCATTCTCACGGTGATATCATGAGTATTTATACGAATGATACAGATACTTTAAGACAGATGATTTCACAGAGTATGCCACAATTTATTAGTTCTATGATTACAATTGTAGCGGTTTTTGTATCAATGGTTAGAATCAGTATTCCTTTGACAATAGTTGTCTTAGTCATGGTTATTGTGATTAAAAATGTCAGTAAGAAAGTAGTTAGCAATAGTGGAAAATATTTTGTGGAACAACAAAAGAATATTGCGAAAGTGAATGGCTTTATTGAAGAAATGATGACAGGACAGAAAGTTGTTAAAGTATTTACACATGAAGAAAAAGCGATTGAAAGTTTTGATAAACTGAATGTTGATTTGAATGATGCTGCTTATCATGCAAATAAATATGCGAATATCTTAATGCCAATTATGGGGAACTTAGGATATGTTAATTATGTCTTGTGTGCTTTGATTGGTGGGTTATTGACGATTTATACAGATCAGTTAACAATTGGTGGATTGGCTGCTTTCTTGCAATTAAACCGATCATTCAGTCAACCAATCAATCAGATATCGCAACAGTTAAATAGTGTCATCATGGCTCTTGCTGGGGCAGATCGAATCTTTAAATTAATGGATGAAACAGTCGAAGTGGATGAAGGAACGGTAACCTTGGTTCATGCTAAAGTTGTAGATAATGAAATTGTGGAAAGTGAAAATCGTACAGGTATGTGGGCTTGGCGTCATTTACATCAGGATGGAAGCATTAGTTATGTTCAATTACAAGGTGATGTGCAATTTATAGATGTTGATTTTGGTTATCATCCAGAAAAGATCATTCTTCATAATATCAATATGTATGCTAAACCGGGTCAAAAAATAGCTTTTGTTGGAGCTACTGGTGCAGGTAAGACAACAATTACCAATTTAATTAATCGTTTCTATGATATTCAAAAGGGTACGATCACATATGATGGAATTGATATTAAATTGATCAAAAAAGATGATTTAAGAAGGTCATTGGGTATCGTATTACAGGATACACATCTGTTTACGGGTACGATTGCGGATAATATTCGTTATGGAAATCTAGATGCGAGTGATGAAGATGTAATTAAGGCAGCCAAACTAGCGAATGCGCATGATTTTATCAAGCATTTACCAGAAGGATATCATACGAAAATTACTGGTGATGGTGCTAGTTTGTCGCAGGGACAAAGACAGTTACTTTCTATTGCTAGGGCAGCTTTAAGTAATCCGCCAGTATTGATCCTTGATGAAGCAACTTCTTCAATCGATACAAGAACAGAATCAATTGTACAATCAGGGATGGATCAACTAATGGAAGGAAGAACAGTATTTGTTATTGCTCATAGATTAAGTACGATTCAGAATAGTGATGTAATCATGGTATTAGATCAAGGAAGAATCATCGAAAGAGGAGATCATGAAGATTTGATTGAGAAACATGGTACTTATTATCAATTATATACAGGAGCTTTGGAATTAGATTAGTCTTTTTGGAGTGGGTAACCACTCCATTCTTTTAATATTCACGAAACAAAATGGAAGGTGAGAAAATGAATTTTTTAGAGGAAATAATATAAAAAGATGGGAATGTAAAAGAAGGAACTGTATTAAAGGTTGATAGTTTTTTGAATCATCAAATGGATATCGAACTATTCAAGCAGATGGGTGAAGAATGGAAAAAACGTTTTGCGAATGAACGAATCAATAAAATATTAACCATTGAAGCATCGGGTATTGGGATCGGATTTACACAAGTCCCTGAAATCTTTCATATCTTTCCTCAATTGGTACAAACGATTTTTGCAGAGAATTGTGTGGCAGTTGTGTTCCTTGTTGCGATTATTCTGAATCTCGTGTTACCTAAAAATATGGATGCTATATCATAAAGGCTTAACAAAAACGATGTTAAGTCTTTTTTTGAGCAAAAATTGATATGTATAACAGATAAGATTATAATAAAAATAGTGAGATAAAAGATCTAGGAGATGACTAAAAATGAAGTTAACTGAAGATATTTATTATGTAGGAGTGAATGATCATAAAATTGATCTGTTTGAAGGACAATATGTAGTTCCAAATGGTATGGCATATAACTCCTATGTGATTATGGATGAAAAGATAGCGATTATGGATACGGTAGATATTCATTTTACAAATGAGTGGTTAGATAAGCTTGCTCAGGTTTTTAATGGTAGAACACCGGATTATTTGATTGTACAACATATGGAGCCAGACCATTCGGCAAACATTCTAAATCTATTAATGAAGTATCCAGAAACAACGATTGTTGGCAATGCGAATACATTTAAGATGATCGATCAGTTTTTTGATATAAATCTAGATATGAAACGAATGGTCGTAAAAAATGAAGGGGTATTAGATTTAGGAACACATCAATTATCCTTTGTTTTTGCACCAATGGTACATTGGCCTGAAGTGATGATGACTTATGATGCGAAAGATAAAGTGTTATTTTCTGCAGATGGTTTTGGGAAATTTGGGGCTAACGATGTGGAAGAAGAATGGGATTGTGAAGCACGTCGGTACTTTTTTGGAATTATTGGTAAGTATGGTGCACAGGTTCAAACATTACTGAAAAAAATTGCTCATCTGGATATTGCTATCATTGCATCATTACATGGACCTGTTTTAACAGATAACATGGAACATTATTTACATCTTTACAATATTTGGTCAAATTATGAAGTTGAGAATGAAGGGGTTGTCATTGCTTATACTTCCATCTATGGACATACAAAACAAGCAGTTGATCTGCTTGTGGATAAGTTAATTGAAAAAGGCTGTCCAAAGGTTTCTGTGCATGATTTAGCAAGAGATGATATGGCAGAAGCAGTAGAAGATGCCTTTCGTTATGATCGATTGGTTCTTGCGACAACTACCTATAATGGGGATGTTTTCCCATTTATGAAAACATTTATTGAACATTTAATAGAAAGAAACTATCAGAACCGTTCAGTTGCTTATATCGAGAATGGTTCTTGGGCTCCACAGGCAATGAAAGTGATGAAGGGGATGTTAGAGGAGTGTAAAAATATTTCAGAAACAGAACATCATGTAACAATCCGTTCAGCAATGAAATCAGATACCAAAGAAGCAATCGAACAGTTAGCTGATGAACTCTGTAACAAGAAAGGAAATATTACAAATAAAGAAGTGCCAACAAGTGCAAAAGGTTTTATTTGTAAGATTTGTGGTTATGTTTATGAAGGCGATCAATTACCTAGTGATTTTATCTGTCCATTATGTAAGCATGATGCATCTTATTTTGAACCGATGAAATAAAGGAAATCATTTATGAACAAGAACTATGAATTTAATGCAGTAATAGAAGCAGTACCGGAAAATGGTGGTGCTTATATTCGTTTCCCATATGATATTAAGAAAGAATTCGGTAAAGGAAGAGTCAAGGTAATGGTTACATTTGATGGTGAACCATATTGTGGTAGTATTGTAAATATGGGAGTAAAAAATGATGATGGTTCTATCTGTTATGTCATTGGGATTCGTAAAGAGATTCGAAGTAAAATTGATAAACAACCAGGGGATTCTATTAAGGTTACAGTAAAAGAAATAACAGAAGAACATAAAACTTGGGTATGTCCAAAATGTGGCCGAACATTCAAACATAACAATCAACAACATTATTGTGGGGAAGCGCCAAAAACTATTGAAGAATATATTGATCATCAACCAAAGGAATTACAGCCATATTTAAGACAGGTTCACAAGACGATCCAATCGGCAATTCCTGATGCAATAGAAAAAATATCGTAGAGCATGCCTACCTATTGGAAAAAATGTAATCTGATCCAATTTGCGGCTCATAAAAATCATATTGGATTGTACCCAAAAGTAGAAGCAATAGAAGCTTTTTCGAATCAACTGCAAGACTATAAGATTCAAAAAGGAACGATTCAACTTCCTTATGATCAACCATTACCGTTAAAATTGATTGCTGAAATTGCTCAATGGTGTGAAAAAGAATGAAAAGATGCGAAATATATACTTCGCATCTTTTATATATTCTTAGTAAAGTCGATTTCAAATAAATCTCTTGGGAATTTTGTTAAGATTTCTGCACCATTTTCCGTAACAAGGATCATATCTTCTACCCGCATATAACCTTCGTTTTTGAAGAACATTTTTGGCTCTGAGCAGAAAATCATACCAGGTTGTAGAATTAAATCCACATCGTTTTTTAGCCATGGCATTTCATGAGTTTCGGTTCCGATATGGTGTCCGTTTCCACCTTCTTCTTCCCGTTTGAAACGTAAGTATTGGTAGTATCCTAATTCTTCTGCTTTATCACAGATATAACCATATAGGTCACCAAATCTTGTAACACCTGGTTGAATCTTAGATACCATATAAACTTGAGCTGCTTGAAGTGCTTGATAGCCATTTCTAACTAACTCAGGAGCAGTTCCATAATATACCGTTCTACCCCAGTCGGAACAATATCCCTGGTCCATATATCCAATATCAAAAGCAATCATTGTTCCTTCTACTAGTTTTCTTTCGTTTTCAAATGGTTCAATTGCTTGAGCATTTTCGGTATCTCTTGTTTTAAATCCACAGGTACAAGAAAAGGCCAAGTCCTGCATTCCATGTTGTAAACCATAATCTACAATCATCCGTTCTGCTTCAAACATGGTCATGCCTGGTTTTAAATGCTTGCATACATACATCACTGCATCATCCGTAAATTTAGCTAACTTTTTCATATGAGCAATTTCTTGTTCATCTTTAATGCGGCGAATATCTTCAAATAAGGAATCGACATCAGTGGCTGTAATCGTAGGGTCGATATGTGAAAGTGTTTCTTTGATCCATTGGTCACAATCTCTACCAATTCCAATCTTTTTTCCATCGATGATATGTGTTAATTCATCTTCAAATTGATCCAAGTAACTGACAACAACATCATTTAATAGAGAATTTACTGTATCTTTGTGTTTAGGAATCGTTAAAATCGTTGATTTTCCTTCTTTATTCACATAGAGCAATGCTTCTGGAATAATCGATGCCCCGGAAATTGGAGCAAACGTATTCATTGCATTCCGTTGCCATAAACAACTATGAGATTCAGAAAGATATTGGAAATTAGGCCCTAAAGCATATAAAACACCATCTAATCCTGTCTTTTGAATCGCATCAAGACATTTTTCTCTTCTTTTACTTAGCATTTTTGTTTCCCCCTAATCTTTGTCTAGAAATGATTAAAGGAATTATAGTACTACATCTTGGAAATGGCAATATTATTTATAATCTTTGTATATTCATAATTGACAGGAAATCCTAGCAAAGAGTAGAATACTTAGTAATTAAATACAGATGGGAGAGCGATGTGTTATGAAACCAGTAGAACTTGATTTAATGTTACAATATCGGTATTTGTCAGGACTGAATGCCTATCAAAATCAATTGATCTATATTGATACCTTGGCAGATACCAATAACAATGATTATACGCAACGATTGCATTGTTTGAATCCTCATACGAAAGAGGATCGAATTCTTTTAGAAGATAAAAGAATCAGATATGCATTAGTTGATGATGAATTAATGATTTTAAAAGGAACAGGATCAAATTTCATTGAGACAGATGTCTATCAATTGGATCAAAAGGTATGTACCTTACCATTGGAAATCCATTCATTGTATGGATTTACAGATGAGTATTATTTTGTTACTGCAAATAGTTTGATGGATTGCCCAAATTATTATTGTATGGATGAACAAGAGAAAAAAGCATATCATACAAAGAAAGAAAAAAATAATGATTATCTAGTATTGGATGAATATCCATTTTTCTATAATGGAACAGGTTTCATCAATGGGACTCGAAATAATGGCTATTTGGTAAATAAGAAAGATCATTCCATTACAAAGATCACTCCAGACACCATGGATATTGAACATGTGATCATTGATGGGAATCGATTGTATCTATTAGCAAATGATTATCAGTCAATGAAGAAGATGTGGTCTAGCATCTATCAATATGATATCCATACCAATCAATTATCTTGTATCTATAAAAATGAATCAATGTATGTTCGAAAATTAGCGATGGTAAAAGGAAAGTTACATGCATTGGCTTCTACAAAAACCTGTATTTCCGGTCAATCTTTTTATCGGGTAGAGGATGGTAAACTAACTTGTGTCTATGGAACAGAGTGGATGTTCTATAATTCCATTGGTAGTGATTGTCGTTATGGATCATGTAAAAATAGTTTAACAGTAGGTGGTAATTTATATATTTTGAATACTGTTGAGGAACGTTCTGTATTACAACGATTTGATGGAACTAGCTTAGAGTTTATGACGAATTTTGAGGGCTCTACGGATGATTTTACTTTTATTGGTGATGATTTATATGTAATTGCGATGAAAGATATGAAATTACAGGAGATTTATCAAGTTAAGGAAGATGTTGTTCAGTTAACCCATATGAATGATGAAGTATTGAAAGATAAGTATGTCGCAAAACCAGAGAAGTTTACTTGTTTCAATCTTCATGAAATTCGTGGATGGGCATTAAAGCCTATTAATTTTGATCCAAATAAGAAGTATCCAATGATTTTAGATATTCATGGTGGTCCAAAGACAGCTTATGGGGAAGTGTTCTATCATGAAATGCAATTATGGGCATCGAAAGGGTATTTTGTTATATTCTGTAATCCACATTGTTCAGATGGTAGGGGAGATGAATTCTCTGATTATTTGAAACATTATGGAGCTACGGATTATGATGATTTGATGATGTTTGTGGATCGTGCTATTGAAATCTATCCACAGATTGATAAAGAACGCTTATGTGTAACTGGTGGATCTTATGGTGGCTATATGACAAACTGGATCATTACGCATACCGATCGTTTTAAAGCAGCTGTTTCGCAACGTTCTATTTCCAATCGTGTGTCTGATTTCTATTATTCTGATTATTCTTATGACACGACCTATGAAAATGGAATTCCTTTGAATGCAGATGCAATAGAATTATTCTGGAATCGCTCTCCATTAAAATATGTTGAAAATGCAGTTACTCCTACATTATTTATTCAATCTACAGAAGATTATCGTTGTCCATTCCCAGAAGCTCTTCAATTATTTTCTGCATTGAAATGGAAAGGTGTAGAAACGAGAATCTGTGGATTCAAAGGAGAAAATCACGAATTATCAAGAAGTGGAAAACCAGAACATCGTTTAAGAAGATTGGAAGAAATAACTCGGTGGATGGAAATTCATGTAAAATAAAAGAAAAGGCATGAAATCGTGAAACGATTGATTGCCTTTTTGATTTGATAATTAAAATATGAAAATATTTTCAGAAAATTTACATTTTTGAAATGAAAATATTGCATTTTCATTGAAATTATGTTGAAAATAGAAAATGAATGCTATATCATAGACCTATAATTTTTTTGGGGTGAACGAAGATGGGATTTAACAAGGGAAAAATTGAAATTGCTTACAGAAGCTTAGAACAGAATGATGTTGATATGTGGATCGTTGCAGGTCAAGAATCTGCTACAAAATCGGAACCAGTATTGGATATTCTGAGCGATACTGAATTTATTGGAAAAACAGCGTTAATTTTTACAAAGGATCATAAAGCGAGAGTTGTATGCACACCAATTGATGCAAATGGTTATGTTATGACAAATGCTTTTGATGAAGTAAGACCTTTTCCAATTAGTTTTGTTGATACTTTAGCGGAAGTGATTGCTGAAGTAAAACCAAAGAATATTGCCTTAGATTACTCAAAGAATAATCCAAGTGCTGATGGTTTAAGCGTTGGTATGTATCAACTGATTCAAGAAGCAGTAAAAAAATCAAATGTTGAAACCGAAGTTATTTCAGCAGAAAAGATCGTTACTCTTGTTAGAGGAATAAAGACAGAAGAAGAAATTGAAAAAATAAAAAGAGCAGTTATTGAAACAGAAATTATTTTCAATGATGCAAAAGAATATATCAGAGCGGGAATGAATTGCCAAGATGTCTATCGATTCTTCCAAAATGAAGTGGAAAGAAAAGGATTTGGTTATTCTTGGCCAAAGTCACAGAATCCTGGAGTTGTTTCTGGAATTGGATGTCCTCAAGGACATGTTGGAGCTCCTGATTTTGTAATTAAAAAAGGGGATGTTGTTAACGTTGATTTTGGAATCGTTCTTGATGGATATGCTTCAGATATTCAAAGAATGTATTATATGTTAAAAGATGATGAGACAGATGCACCAGAAGATGTTAAAGCTGCATTCTATGCAGTTAGAGATGGGATTCTGTTAGCGGCTAAGGCATTAAAACCTGGTGTTACTGGTAACTATGTTGATTCGATAGCAAGAGATTATATTACAAATCTTGGTTATCCTTCATGGAATGCTGCTTTAGGTCATCAGATTGGTAAAGTTGCTCATGATGGCGGTCCGATCTTAGGACCAAGACGTCCTAGATATAATCGACCAGAACTGATTGATAGCCCATTATATGAAAATATGTGTTTCACTTTGGAACCAGGGGTACCTACAAGTGCTGGAAGGTTAGGACTAGAGGAAGATGTCGTAGTCAGAAAGGATGGAGCAGAGTTCCTTGTTCCTCCGCAAATGGAATTATATTTAATTAAGTAAGGGGGGAAAATGATGTTTAAGTATATTGTAAAAAGGCTTCTTTTGGGAGTGCTGACAATCTTTGTTTTATCAACTGTTGTCTTTTTTGGAATGAAGGCAATGCCAGGTTCTCCATTCTCTCGTGATAATAAAGCAATTCCTGCATCGACCATGCAGGCATTAAATGAAAAATATGGATTGGATAAACCGGTTACAGAACAATATGTAATTTATATCTCAAACGCAATCAAAGGAGACTTCGGAGATTCGATTTCTAAAAAAGGTCAACCGGTAGCAGAAATTATTGCTGCTAGATTACCAGTTACCGCAAAACTTGGTTTAATTGCTTTCGTGTTTGCGATCTCTGTTGGAATTGCTTTTGGAATTGTTTCCGCTTTAACGCGACATAGATGGGTCAATTCACTGATTACCATATTTGCTACCATTGGGGTATCGTTCCCAGGGTTCTTGTTAGCGATGCTGATGATGGTTCTATTCTCAGTTAAATTAGGATGGTTACCAGTTGTCGGCTTAGAAACACCAGCGAGTTATATCATGCCTGTATTAGCGTTATCTTTCTCGCCAATATCTTCTATTACTCGTTTAACAAGAGCTTCCTTAAGAGATGTGATGGGTTCTGACTTTATTACACTAGCTCGTTCAAAAGGAACAAAAGAAGCTTTGGTTGTTATTAAACACGGATTAAGAAATGCACTATTACCTGTTATTACTTATGCAGGTCCTATGTTTGCTAGTATGATTACAGGTTCTCTTGTAATTGAAACATTATTCTCAATTCCTGGCATTGGAAAGGAATTTACCAATTCCATTAACAATCGTGATTACACCTTAACAATGGGATTGACGTTATTGTTTGGTATGTTGGTTATCGTTATGACATTAATTTCTGATATCGTTGCTGCGCTTGCAGATCCACGGATTAAGGTAGATAAATAGAAGGAGAAATGAAATATGAGTGAAAAAGAATTGAATCTTACTCCAGAGCTGTTCGAGAAGTTAAGTGATTCTGAAAAAAACTCGGAATTCATTGCGATGGATATTAAAACCTTTTTCCAAGATGCCTGGGGAAGGTATAAGAAAAATAAATTGGCGATGGCAGGATTAGTCTTCATTGCTATTATGGTTGTTTTAGCTATTACGGTTCCGATGTTTTCTCGCTATGGATTCGAGGATCAGGATATAGCTAATAGAAATATGTTACCTTGTCTTACTCATTTATTTGGAACAGACAAATTAGGGAGAGACATATTTGTAAGAGTTATGTATGGAGGACGAATTTCTTTAGCAATCGGATTCTCTAGTGCACTTATTTGTTTGGTTGTTGGAGTTATCTATGGTGGTATCTCTGGTTATGTAGGTGGAAAAGTAGATATGATTATGATGCGTATCGTTGATATCTTTGATTCCATTCCTACTTTGCTTTACGTCATTTTAATTCTAATGATTTTTGGTAATAACATTCCGGCGATGATGCTTGCGATTTGTTTTACTGCTTGGATTGGAATGGCAAGACAAGTAAGACAACAGATTCGATCTATTAAAGAAATGGAATACTCCTTGGCAGCCACTGTCTTGGGATGTTCTCATACTAGAATTTTATTAAAACATTTAATTATTAATGCGATTGGACCAATTATTGTTAACTTAACGATGTTAGTTCCATCAGCAATTTTTACAGAGTCATTCTTATCTTTTGTAGGTATTGGTCTTGATCCATCCATTCCTTCTTGGGGTAAATTAGCAAATGACTGTCGTGGATTATTCTTTACCTATCCGGTTCAGATCGTTTGGGTAATTGCAGCGATTTCACTAACATGTCTATCATTGAACTTTGTCGGAGACGGGATTGGAGAAGCTTTCCAGGCTAAGACTAGATAGGAGTACTTATGGCATTATTAGAGGTAAAAAATTTATCAACAGTATTTAAAACTGACCATGGGGATGTACAGGCAGTTCGTGATGTTTCTTTTTCAGTGAATGAAGGAGAAGTGTTAGGGATTGTTGGTGAATCTGGTTCTGGGAAGTCTCAGACGATGTATTCGATTATGGGGCTGTTAGCTTCTAATGGAGTGATTGAGTCTGGTGAAATACTATTTGATGGAGAAGATATTTCTCCTAAAAACTTTGATTCTAAGAAAAAATATGAAAATAAGATGTTAACGATTCGTGGGAATAAGATGGCGATGATCTTCCAAGATCCAATGACGTTTTTAAATCCGGTTTTAAGAATTGAAACGCAATTAATTGAACCTTTGATGAATCATACCAACATGAGTCGAAAAGAGGCACGTGAAAGAGCATTAGAATTGATGCGATTGGTAGGTATTCCTTCTCCTGAAAAACGGATCAAACAATATCCTTTTGAATTTTCAGGGGGGATGAGACAACGTATCGTAATCGCAATTGCTCTTACTTGTAATCCTAAATTAATTATTGCGGATGAGCCAACAACAGCATTAGATGTAACGATTCAAGCTCAGGTATTGGAATTAATCGATACCTTAAGAAGAGAAACAAATGCTGCAGTTATCATGATTACTCACGATTTAGGGGTTGTTGCTAAATTGTGCGATAAAGTAATGATCATGTATGGTGGTAAATTGGTGGAACAGGGTACGGATCAAGATATTTTCTATCATCCGCAACACCCATATACCAAAGGTTTGTTAAACTGTATCGCAAATCCGGAAGATGATTCCGATAAACCACTCGAACCAATTGCTGGTTCTCCACCAGATTTGTTAAATCCACCAAAGGGTTGTCCATTTGTCGATCGTTGTGATGATGCAATGAAAGTATGTAAATGGTATATGCCAGAAGAAACGGTATTTAGTGCTAACCATAAATGTAAGTGCTGGTTGAATCATCCAATGGCACCAAAGAAAGGAGATTAGTTATGTCAGAAAATAAAGTGATTCTAAAAGTAACTAATCTGAAAACTCATTTTGATGTTACCAAAGGTTTATTTTCAAAAAAACAGATTGTAAAAGCTGTTGATGATGTTTCCTTTGAAGTCTATGAAAATGAAACATTTGGTCTTGTTGGTGAATCTGGATGTGGAAAAACAACATTGGGTAGAACGATTGTTAAATTATATGATCCAGTTTCTGGTTCTATTGAATTTGATGGAAAAGATATTTCGAAAATCAAAGGTTCTGAATTAAAGGCATTCCGCAAGGATATGCAGATGATTTTCCAGGATCCATATGCTTCCTTGAATCCTCGTATGACCGTTGGAGAAATTATTAAAGAACCAATGGTCGTGCATAACATCTATAATTCAGATGCAGAAAGAGAAGCACGTGTTGTTGAACTGTTAAAAATTGTTGGTTTAAAGCCAGACCACATTCGCAGATATCCTTCTGAATTCTCTGGTGGACAACGGCAAAGAATTGGTATTGCAAGAGCATTGGCAGTAAATCCAAAATTTATTGTCTGTGATGAACCAATCAGTGCTTTGGATGTTTCTATTCAAGCGCAGGTTATTAACTTATTAAAAGATATTCAAAAAGAAATGGGGCTATCATACTTATTCATTGCCCATGACTTAAGTATGGTAAAACATATCTCAGATAGAATTGGTGTTATGTATTTAGGGCACATGATGGAAGTAGGACCTAGTAACGATGTATATCACCGTCCACTACATCCTTACACCGTCGCATTATTGTCAGCGATTCCGATTTCGGATCCAAATATAGCAAAGAGTAAACAGAGAATTATTCTTGAAGGTGAAATTCCTTCACCAATTAATCCTCCGTCAGGTTGTCCTTTCTCTACGCGTTGCTCAAAAGCCACAGAACGATGCAAACGAGAAGTTCCTCAACCTATCCGAGTTGGTGATCGTCTGGTTTCATGTTTCTTATACGAAAAATAAAAAGAGGGGAGAAGAAAATATGAAAAAGTTAGTTGTTTTATTACTTTCTGTTTTGATGGTTCTTTCATTAACCGCTTGTGGTTCTAAAGGATCTTCAAATGGAGGATCAAAAACTTTCACTTTTGCAGTTGGTGACCAACCTAGTTATATGGACCCAGCAATTGCTAGTGATTCGATTGGTTCTTATGTAATCAATCAAATGTATTTCCCATTGTTCTACATGGGAAAAGATAACCTAGAAATGGGTGCTGCAGAATCTTGTGAAGTTAGTTCAGATGGTTTGGTTTATACTATTAAACTAAGAGAAAACTATTGGTCTGATGGAGTTAAGGTAACTGCAGAAGATTATGTATATGGTCCAAAACATGCATTGTCTATTGGTGATGCTGAAGTTTCTTATTTAAGCTGGATTACAGATTACATCGTAAATGCAAAACAATATGTATATGGTGATGCTACTAACATGCCTGATTTAGGTATCAAAGCATTAGATGATGATACGATCCAATATACATTGACAAAACCTGTTGGTTTCTTCACTTCATTGTTATGGGGTGGTGTATATTATCCATTACGTGCTGACTTTGCTCCAAGCGGAGATTATACTTGGGCTGATACAGTTGGATACCCAATGAATGGTGCATTCGTTCCTACATCAATTGATAGAGCTTCTACTATCGTGATGGAAAAGAACGAAAAATGGTGCTGGGCTGACCAAGTAAATGTAGATACACTTGTTGCTAAAGTGATTACAGATATGGATGCTCAATTAATGGCTTTCCAAAATAAAGAAATTGATTTTGCTACATCTGTTGAAGCTGCTACAGTTTCTAAATTAGATGAAGTTAAGGATAATTTCTTCCCATCTGGTGTTATTAACTACTATGTAAATATTAACTGTGCTGATAATGCTACAAATGCTGCATTAAAAGATGTAAACGTTCGTAAAGCATTATCTTATGGTATTGATCGTGAAGCTATCGTTGAAGCAAGAGATGATGGAGTTACAAAAGCATTATATGGTTTCGTTCCATCTGGTATCTTTACTGATGAAGGAGACTTCCGTACTGTAGGTGGTAACTTAACAAAGTATGATCCTGAATTAGCTAAACAATTATTGGCTGAAGCTGGTTATAACGCTGAAAACCCATTAAAATTAGAATACTACTATAATCAGAATGCTGCTCATGATTTAGTTGCTGCTGTATTGAAAGAACAATGGTCTAAGATCAATGTTGAATTACAATTAAAGACAGCTGATGTTCGTACATTCTTTGCAGATAGAGATGAACATGCAGTCTTTGAATTAGCACGTGGTGCTATGTCTGCTGACTATATGGATGCATTAACATACTTAGATATGGCTACATCTACTTACCAAATGAAACAATCTTGGGGTGATGCTACTTATGATGCTATGATGCTTGATGCAGCAAGTATGTCTGGTCAAGAAAGAATTGATCAATTGCATAAAGCAGAAAAATACATCGTTGAAGAAACAGCACAAGTCATTCCTTTGTTTGAATATGGTTCAGCTTGCTTGAGAAGTTCTAAAGTTAGTGGCGACTTTAATAACTGTCAAGGAAACTCATTATTCTGGTTTGTTAAGATTGCTGATTAATCAATAAAATAAGTTCAAATGGCATGAGGTCCTTGCCTCATGCCATTTATTAAAATGTAAAGGAGCAAGACAGATATGAATTTAAATAAAGAAAAGCTTCCTATTATTTTTGAAGCTTTAAAAAGAAATAACGTTGATGCATGGATGATTATAGGTAGAGAAACAATTATGAACTCAGAACCAATTTTACCAGTATTAGGAGATATGAGTTTTATTATTGCAACAACACTTATCTTTACAAAAGATAAATGTCTTGCTATTGTTTCTCCTTTAGACGTTGATGGCTATCAATTAATTGATGGTATTGACGAAGTATATGAATATCCAACGACTATGGAAGAAACAATTGTAAAAGTATTGAATGAATTACAACCAAAGAAAATAGCATTAAATATCAATCATGCAGATGCTGCAGCAGATGGATTAACATTAGGTATGTATCAATCATTAGAAGAAGACGTATTCCCACATTTAGTTTGTAAACCTGAAATTGTTTCATCAATGGCAATTGTTAGTGAAGTTAGAGGAAAAAAGACGCCTTCTCAGATTGAAAAAATTAGAATATGTGCACAGAAAGCAGATGAATATTTAAGAAGAGTTCCAGAAATCTGTCATGAAGGAACAACTTCTATTGAAATTTTTAATTTCTTACATGAAGTTGCTTATCAGGATGGCTTTGGTATGTCATGGGCAGAATCACAATGTCCATCAGTTTCTTGTGATCCAGATGTTCCTCAAGGACATTCAGGTATTACCGATACACCTTTAAAGAAGGGATGCACCATCAATATTGATTATGGTGTTTCTAAAGATGGATACTGTTCTGATTTACAAAGAATGTATTATGTATTAAAAGATGATGAAGATGATGCGCCAGAAGATGTAAAGAAAGCATTCTATCTGGTACGTGACGCTATTAATGCTGCTCGTTTATTTATGAAACCAGGAGTTACTGGATTTGAAGTAGACCAAGTAGCTCGCCATATGATCGTGGATGAAGGATTTGATTCATGGAATGCAGCATTAGGACATCAAGTAGGGCATGTTACACATGATGGTGGTACGATTTTAGCGAATCGTAGACCTAGATATAATCGCCCAGAATTGATCGATACTCCATTAGAAGTAGGAAATGTATTTACAATTGAACCAGGAGTTGAAATTCCTCAAGGAAGAATTGGAATTGAAGAAGATGTAGTAATTCTTGAAAATGGCACAGAATTTTTACAACCTGCACAACAGGAATTGATTTTGATCCGTTTATCATAAGTAGGTTATCGTATGAGATCGTTTGTTGAACAAAAGAAGATTCGTGATGCTTTTTTAAAAGAAAGAATCGCTAATATTGGACCAATTCTAAAAGAAGAAGGAATAGATGCCTGGTTGATTCTATCAAGAGAATATAATGAAGATGTGCTTTTTCCATTTTTAGTGCCAGCAGATTATTATCATGCGAGAAGAATTACAGCTTTGTTATTTACTCATCAGAATGGAACAACGGATGCTATTTCATTATCATTACCTGATGAGAATCTGGAACAATACTATCATCGGGAATATGATTTTAAAAATGAAGATTTTTTCGAAGCTCTACAAAGGGAACTGAAAAAAATCAATCCGAATAGAATTGCTTTAAACTATTCGACAGATTTTGCTTTTGCGGATGGATTATCTACGGGGCTTTATCAAGAACTACATAACAAATTACCAAAATCATTAACGGAACGATTTGTCTCTAGTGGTAATCTAGCGATTCGTTTATTAGAAACACGATCTGAATTGGAGTTGAAGTATTATCCAGAAATTATGCAACTAGCAATTTCTATTATTGATGAAGCATATTCCGATGCAGTAATTACGCCAGGGAAAACGACATTACGAGATGTAATGGATTTTATGGATAGTAAGGTTAATTCATTAGGAATCCAATGTTGGTTTGAATCAACAGTAAATCTACAAAACGAGAAAGGTTTCTTTGAAGAAGATACGATCATTGAAAAAGGCGATTTATTACATTGCGATTTTGGTATTACTTATCTAGGATTAAATACGGATACTCAAAGATTATGTTATATCTTAAAAGATGATGAAACAGAACTTCCTGAAAGCCTTTCGAATGCTATGAAAAATAATGTTCGGTTTCAAGATATTGTTTGTGATTGTTTTTCGGATGGTAAAAGTGGAAATGAAATTTTCCTTGAAGCGATTCAAAAAGGAAAAGAAGCAGGATTACGTCCAATTCTATATACCCATCCATTAGGATTACATGGTCATGCGGCAGGCCCAATTATTGGATTATATTCCAATCAAAAT
>JAQXZJ010000104.1 GCA_029227155.1 Erysipelotrichaceae bacterium | reverse complement strand
TCGAGTTTCCGGATTAGACAACATCTAAATCACTCACTCAAATTGAGTTTGCACCCTAGAAAACATTTATCCTAGTGCCACAACCCACGACATCTAATCCACAGCCTAAACCCTCTGGCCGTTTTTACAGTAGATATGTTTCTATATAAGAAATACGGACTTTCATGAGCTATTGCCTAATCTCAAAAAAGCCCGTAAATACGCTACTTTTCGCTATTTATTCCTCTTTCCTAGACATCAAGCAGACTGTCTCCACATGATACGTCTGAGGAAACATATCCACTGGTTGTACTACTTTTGTTTCATATCCATGATCCTCTAAATAACGCAAATCCCTAGCTAAAGTACTTGGATTACAAGACACATATACAATCCGCTTTGGGTTCATCCAAATTAATGCATCTAATGTATCTTGATCACTTCCCTTTCTTGGAGGATCAATCACCGCTACATCAATCTGATACTTTTCTTCTACTAATTGTTTTGTGCAATGCTTCGCATCACCACACATAAACCTTACATTCGTAATACCATTCCGTTTCGCATTCTCTTTTGCATCCGCAATTGCCTGAGGTACAATTTCAATTCCGACTACCTCTTTTGCATGTTGTGATAAAAACATCGTAATCGTACCTACTCCACAATACACATCCGCAACTTTACATGTTTCATCAATATTCGCCAAACGAACTGCTGTATCATATAACACCTTCGTCTGTGAAGGATTCACTTGATAAAAGGAACGACTAGAGATATGGAATTCGAAATCACCTAAATGATCAACTACATAGTTTCTACCATACAGTACATATTCTTCATTTCCTAAAACCACATTGGTTTCTTTAGAATTAATATTTTGAATCACTGATTGCACCATTGGATACTTTGTAAGCAAGTGATTAACCACATCCATCAGATGATCTACCTTCTTTTGATACGTAACGAACACAACCATCACTTCATTGGTCTTTTCCTGTGTTTTTAATAATAAATGTCGAACTTGCGATCCCATAACAAACTCATCCATCCATTCACGAATAGATGACACGATCTGATTTGCCAAATCACTTTGAATTTCACAAGAAATCAAAGGCATGATTTGATGAGAATGGGTTCGGTAAAAACCAATTAGACTAGATCCATCTGGATTCACCTGTACCGGCAATTGCATCTTATTGCGATATTTCCATGGATCTTCCATACTTAAAACTTCTTCTACCTGAATGTCTAATTTCCCAATATGAGAAATTGCTTGTTGAACCATTTTCTTTTTAAACTCTGCTTGATGAACTACAGAAAAATGTTGCAACTGACATCCACCGCATTGTGGATACATCTTACATTTTGGTTCTACCCGTTCATTTGAAGTCACCGTTCTTTTTAATAAACGTCCATACCCATATTCCCTATTTAGTTTTGTTACAACGATTTCTCCTTGTTCCCCTACTAACATATTTTTTACAAATAAACAAAAGCCATCAATTTTTACAATTCCCATACCATCATATGTATAATCGATACAGGTTCCTATTACATGATCATTTTTTTTCATATGAACAAAAAAGGGTGGTTATCACCCTTCGTCCTCCTCTGTTATATCTTGGTTTTCTGTATTATCTTCTTGATCTTCCTTGTCACGTTCAATAACATAATCACGAAGTTCTTGTGCCAATTCTGCATTCAACGGAGTAGAAACATCCTGTAAAATATAAGTTTCCATTGGAGAATTCTTAATAATACTATACATAATGAAATCATCTTCTAATGACAGATCATTATAGACATTAATTTCTAAATCATACTGTTTTTGAGTATCCATCAAAGTGAAATATTGTTCAACAGGTAATACTTCAATTACCGTCTGATAAATATTCTCTGTCAAAGCAGAAATTGCTTCAGCATCCAAACTATCTTTAGCGTCCACATTGATTCTCATCGTTGCTACAATGACATTCACGTTACAATTCTCTACTCCATCCAAACCATTGATACGATCTGTTATGGTCGTGATATGAGATTGTTCAATTGCAGGATTTAAATCTCCTTGGAAACGATTTCCTAAAATTGGAGTACCTGTATCCTTCATTGCTGATAAAAGAATCCAACCAAACAACAAGCAAGGAATCAAAATAATAACTAAACAAACCCAAAGAACCCAGTTTACTCCTAATTGGTCTTTCTGATTCTTTTTCGTCTTTTTCTTAGTTTCCTTCTTTGCCATATGATTCACTCCACTATCCTCAACTGCAATATCTTTAATCGTTTGTATATCAACTGGACGAGTTTGTCCTAACATCTCTGTGTTATCTTCTACTATTGCGGTTTCATCCAAAACCGTTGATTCGTTATTCATGGATGACGTTTCATTCACATTCTCATCGTTTTGAAAAACATCGTTTTTCTCTTCTTGATTCATATCATCACTCCTTTTCTCGAATCTATTTTACTAAATTTCACTTCATTTGACTAGTATAACAGTATTTTTTCACTTCTTAGCGTTTTTGAATCTCCTGTAACAACAATTCATTAGTCATTTTTGGATTTGCCTGACCTTTTGATTTCTTCATTACCTGACCCACCAAAAAGCCAATTGCACGATCTTTTCCATTTTTATAATCTTCAATCGATTGTGGTTGTTCATCTAATACTTCCTGAATCATTTTTAATAAAGCACTAGAATCACTCATTTGCTTCATACCCTTTTCTTCAATCACTTGTTTTGGATCTTTTCCATCCATCATTTCCGCAAACACAACCTTAGCTTGTTTACCAGAAATTTCATTTGACGCAATCAGATCCATCAGACAAGCCAAATGTTGAGGCTGAATCTTAGCATCCTCAATTGACTGATTTGCTTTATTTAGAATCGATAATAGTTCGGTAATTACCCAGTTAGCAGCCATCTTCGCTTGTTTGGTATGTTTCATCACTGCATCATAGAAATCAGAGACTTCTTTATTCGCAACCAATACTGAAATATCATATTCTGTTAAGCCATATTCCTTCTCATAACGAACACGACGTTGTTGAGGCAATTCTGGCATTTCCTTTTGAATCTTCTTGATCCATTCTGCATCTAACTGAATTGGGAAAATATTAGGTTCTGGGAAGAATTTATAGTCAACTGCACCCTCTTTCTTCCGCATCATCACTGTTTTCCGTGTAGCTTCATCAAAACGATAGGTCGCTTGGATAACTTCTTTACCTTGTTCAATTACTTCTTTTTGACGTTCCACTTCTACTTCAATTGCTTTTTGAACATTACTGATAGAATTCAGATTCTTAATTTCTGTTTTTGTACCAAATGTGGTAGAACCAACAGGACGAATCGATACATTGACATCGCAACGCATAGATCCTTCTTCCATTTTTCCATCAGAAACACCTAAATAATATAAAATCGTCCGTACTTTTTCTACATAAGCAGCTGCTTCTTTTCCATTACGCATATCTGCTTCTGAAACTACTTCAATCAAAGGAATACCTGCACGATTAAAATCAAGATATGTTCCATCATAGTTATGGAATTGTTTTGCAGTATCTTCCTCCATATGAATCCGATTTAAACGGATTTGTTTTTCTTCTCCATCCACTTCAATCGTTACATACCCATTTTTACCAATTGGATGAAATTGTTGGGTAATCTGAAATCCTTTTGGTAAGTCTGAATAATAATAGTTTTTACGATCAAAACGAACCAGTGGATCAATCGTACAATGAGTGGCTGTACAAGCACGCAATGCAAGTTCTACAGCCTTTTTATTTACACAAGGCAAAGTTCCTGGATGTCCTAAATCAATTTCATTGGTACAACTATTTGCACGAGCACCAAAACTAACAGGACTACTAGAAAACATCTTTGTTTTCGTCTTTAACTCACAGTGAAGTTCAATCCCAATGACTGTTTCATAATCCATTTTACAATACCTCCTGAATCGAATCTCTTAATCCGGTAATATCTTCAATCGCCAAAGCAAGATTAAACATCGTCACTTCATCAAATGCCCGACAAGTAATATTTAAACCGACTGGTAAATGATCAACACTTGCATAAGGAACCGTCATACTTGGATAACCAGAGAAATTTGCAATACCCATATAGTTTTCCGCAATCAAATATTCTAATGATAACTGATCAGCAGAGTCATCTATTTTTGGAGCACCAGATAAGGAAGCAGGCGCTACAATTGCATCATACTCACTCAGAATACGTTGCAATTCCTCTACGATCAACCGTCTGACTTTTTGTGCTTTTCTCAAAAGACGTTCTTGGTTTTCTTCCGATAAACCATAACTTCCGATCACAAACCGTTTATGAATCAAACTAGAGAATCCTTGAGAACGAGATTGAATCATAATATCTTCATAACTTTGATCCCCATGTTGTACTCCAAAACGAATACCATCTAGATTTGAATGGTTCGCAGTCGCTTCACAGTTAGAAATAATGAAATACACAGGTAATGCTGCCTTTAACAACATTTCTTTCATTGAAACTTCTTCAACGATTGCCCCTTGATTCCGTAATTTGTCTAGTAAATCATCCGTCTGTTGTTTTAATTCACCATCAATAAGCATTTCAGACACATTTTTTAACACTGCTATTTTCATTCCCTGAATAGAACCTGTCGTTAATGATTCAAATGCTTCTACTTCATGATAAGAAGAAGTCATATCCCGATCATCTCTACCAGCAAGAACCTCCAAAGCCAATGCTGCATCTCGTACAGAACGAGTAAAATAACCCACATGGTCTAAGCTAGAAGCATAAGGAATGATTCCATAACGGGAAATTCTTCCATAGGTTGGTTTTACTCCAATGATTCCATTATAAGAAGCAGGTTTACGCACAGAATCTCCAGTATCTGTTCCGATTGCAAAAGGAACAACGCCACTTGCGACTAAAACTGCAGATCCTCCACTAGAACCTCCTGAAATACGACTTAAATCATAAGGATTGTAAACCGGACCGGTTGCAGCAGAAAGGTTTGTACCACCCATTCCTAATTCATCCATTGAAGATTTCCCAATAATAATTGCCCCAGCATTGCGTAACCGTGTCACAATTTCAGCATCATATACTGGAACATAATCATCTAAGATCCGACTGGATGCAGTTGTACGAATTCCTTTGGTACTTACGTTATCTTTTAATACGATAGGCACTCCATAGAACTTTGCATCCGTAGGAATCTCTTTTAAATGTTCTAATTGTTCTTCTATATCACAAAAAGTAACCATTGCATTTAACTTTGGTTGTACCTGATGTGCTTTTTCAACCGCAATTCGTGCATGTTCACTAGTTGCTATTCTAGAAGCCTTCATCATATGCATATCCATCTTACTTCACCACCTTTGGCAAAACGATATAATCCGTCTTCACCCGTTTTGCATTTTTTAATGCATCTTCCACTGATAATACGTTTTCAACTTCATCTTCTCTTAAAAAACTAGTTGGTGTTTCAAATGGATACACCATCTCTTCTACACCCTCTGTATCAATCTCTTCTAATAATTGCAACTGTTTCTGCAGAACATCAAATTCAGTCTGAATTGCCTGTGCTTCTTCCTCTGTCAATTCAAACATCAATTGTTTTGCCAATTGCTGAATATCATTTTTTTCTAAACGTTCCATCTCTATTCCTCGCTTACATTTCTTGCCTATTATAACACTTCTTTGTTTTCCTGTTCAATCTCTTGTAATCGTTCATACAGTTCTTGTTCGCTCATTGTCGCAATATTTAATTGCTGCGCTTTCGCAAGTTTTGATCCCGCCGCTTCTCCATAAATCACTAAATCTGTTTGTTTCGAAACAGAGCCACTCACTTTCGCGCCTAAACTTTCTAACAGTTCTGTCGCTTCAGAACGTGTAAAATACTGTAACGATCCGGTTAATACGACTTTTTTATTCGTAAATAAACTTTCTTTCACTTCCACTGGATCGGTATCCATTCGCAACCCATGATTCTTTAGCGATAGTAACATCTGTTGATTTTCTTCTTCTGCAAAAAATGCAATCAGTGCTTCTGCAGTCGTTTCTCCAATATCTTTAATATTTACCAACATTTCCTTACTAGCATTTCTTAAAGAATCCATACTTACAAAATGTTGAGCCAATAACTTCGCAGCTTTTTCTCCTACATGACGAATACCTAAGCCATATAACAGTTTTTCTAATGGATTTTCTTTACTTTTCTCAATGGCCTGTATCAATTTATCGACCGATACCTGCCCCATCTTATCCAATGCTAACATCTTTTCTGTTTCATATTTTAAATCATAGATATCTTCTACTTTATTTAAAAGACCCGCATCATGTAACTGTTCTACTTTTTTACTTCCTAATCCATCAATATTCATCGCATCTCTACTAGCAAAATGAACGATACTTTCTACGATTCTAGCACCACATTCTGTATTCATACAGTAATGATCTGCTTCTTGATCAAAACGATACAATGGGGCATTACATACCGGACAAAATTTTGGAAATTCATAAGGCACCTGTTGCCCATTTCGGCGTTCTTTTAAGCTTCGCACAACTTCTGGAATGATATCTCCCGCTTTGCGCACCACAACAGCATCCCCGATTCGAATATCTTTATTCCGGATCATATCCTCATTATGCAACTGTGCATAAGAAACGCTCGTTCCAGCAATTCTAACTGGTTTTAGTTTTGCATTCGGTGTAATCTTTCCTGTTCGACCAACAGTTACAAAGATATCTTCAATTTCACTAACAACTTCTTCAGCAGGGAATTTATAGGCAATCGCCCACTTCGGTACCCGAATGGTATTTCCTAATTGTTCCTGTGCATCCAAAGAATCTACTTTAATTACCATACCATCAATTTCATAAGGCAAATCAGGCCGTTGTTTTGTTATGGTTAAAATATAGTTCCAAACATCATCCATATTGGTAAAAACACGTCTTAATGGATTGGTCACAAAGCCAAGTCGATCTAACATTGCTAAAGATTCACTATGGGTACTTGCCCATTTTTTAGCATCACATACATGATACCAGAATCCATCCAGTCCTCGTTTTGCTGCAACTGCTGAATCTAATTGACGAATAGAACCTGCTGCCGCATTTCTTGGATTCGCAAACTCTTCCTCTTGTGCCATTCTCCGTTCTTCATTCAAACGCTCAAAACTCTTTTTTGGCATATAGACTTCCCCACGGATTTCGATTTCTTCCTGTAAATCAATATGCAGTGGCAAAGAGCGAATCGTTCTCACATTATTAGAAACATCTTCTCCAACAATTCCATCTCCACGAGTAACAGCCTGAACAAAACGACCATCTCGATAGGTAATCGACATTGCTAATCCATCAATTTTTAGTTCCACTTCAAAATTAACCGTGCCTACTTCATCTACCACACGTTTTTCAAATGCTTTCAGATCTTCATAACTATATGCATTTCCTAAAGACAGCATTGGTCTTTTATGCGTAATCTTTTGGAAACTATCACTCACAAATCCATTCACTCGTTCTGTAACTGAATTGGGATCATAACATTCCGGATGTTCCTGTTCCAATTGCCTGAGTTCATTCATCAATGCATCATATTCGCTATCAGGTACCGAAGGCGCATCATTCAGATAATATTCCCGACTATAACGCTCTAATAAGATTCGTAATTCTTGAATTCGCTGTACACTCATTCGTTTTACCCTCCTATTTTTTGGTAATCGATGGATGATTCACCATGATCGTTTTTATCCCATGAGGGAAATCAAACGCAACATCCATCATGTTTCCATTCATTTTAATTACAACACCATCACCAAAAACAGAATGATTCACTAAATCCCCTGCTTTAAAGCTCGATTTTCTTTTTGGCATCGTTTCTTTTGGTACTGATGTTTGTGTATATGCTTTTGGCCCTGTTTCCCTTACACCAAATGAATGCCCTAGATGCTCAATGTAATCATCCTTGATTTCATGAATAAATCGAGAAGCCGTTCTCGGCTTTGACAATACAAAAGAAAATCCTTGAGGTTCTGTCAAAAACAACTTATTTTTTGCCCTTGTATAAGCAACATAAGCTAAGCGTCTTTCTTCTTCCAATCCCTTAGTTCCTTCTTGCAATGTTCTTTCCGATGGGAATACGCCTTCTGATAAACCCGCCACAAATACATAATCAAATTCTAGACCCTTAGAAGCATGAATTGTCATCAATTGTACAAAATCCGCATCCCTTAGATCCGTTTCATCCCGTTCCGTATATAAATTAATCATCTGTAAGTATTCCGATAAATCAGATTCCGGATAATTTACTGAAAAATCATGTAAATCATTCATCAATTCTTTAATATTACTGATTCGATCATCTTCCTTTGTTGCTTCTAACATCGTCCGATAACCACTTTCTTCAAACACCATTTCTAGTACTTGATCCAATTCCATATCTTGCATCTTCTGTTTCCAGGTTTCTACTAATTGAACAAATTGTTGCAACATCTGTTCCGTTTTCCCTTTAAAATGTCCTGGTTGTTTCATGATTTCATACATTGTAGTATGTCCCTTACGAGATAATTCCAACAAAGTATCCACCGTTTTATTACCCAATCCTCGTTTTGGAACATTCAAAATACGTTTTACAGCTAAATCATCTGCACCTGTAAGTAAACGTAAGTAACTTAACATATCTTTTACTTCAGCTCGATCATAGAATCGTATCCCACCATATATTACATAAGGAATCTGGTAATCTAATAATCCTTTTTCAATGGAACGAGAAATATAGTTTGCTCGGTAAAGGATCGCAATCTGAGAATAACGCTTTCCAATTCGATGCAGTTCAACAATTTTCTGTGCGATCCATAATGCTTCTGCATCTTCACTAATCGCTGTATAATGGGTAATCTTTTCCCCATCTTCCCGTTTCGAATATAAATCCTTTTCTACTCGGAAACGATTGTTTTGAATCAGACTATTTGCTCCATTTAAAATCATTGGAGTACTTCGATAGTTTTCATTTAATACGATCGTTTCGCATGGCTGAAAATCTTTCTCAAAATGCATTATGATTTCTACATTGGCACCTCTCCAAGTATAAATGGTCTGGTCTGGATCACCGACAACATAAACCTGATTATGTGCTCCTGCTAACTGCGTGATCAATTCATATTGGATGTTATCGATATCTTGGAACTCGTCTACCAATAGATATTGAAAACGATATTGCCATTTTTGTAAAACATCCGGATATAATTTAAACATCCGTACCGTCCATAACAAAAGATCATCAAAATCCAAAGCATACATAGATTTTAACCGTTCCGTATAATACCGATAGACTTCCGCCTTATCCTTTTCACGCTTTTGATTACATGCCAATTTGACGGCATTTTCGTAAGAAATACCTGCTGCTTTACAATTGGAAATATAGTCCAAACAAGAACCATAACTCAATGATTTTACTTCCAGCCCTAATTCTTTATAGGCTTCTTTTAATACACTCTTTTGATCTTCTTGATCTAATACCGTAAAGTTGCGTGGCATCTTCATACACATGATATCTTCACGCAAGATTCGTACACATAAAGAATGGATCGTAGAAATATGCACACCAAGACCTTGTGCACCAAGCATCGCTTCCACCCGTTGTTTCATTTCTTTAGCTGCTTTATTGGTAAAGGTGATCGCAGCGATTTTTCTAGGATCAGCTCCAACAGTATTCACTAAAAAAGCAATTCTTGTCGTCAGTACTCGCGTTTTTCCACTTCCTGCTCCGGCAATAATCCGTACATATTGACTGGTCGATGTCACTGCTTTTCTTTGGTTTTCATTCAAAGATTCCAGCATTTTATTCACCTCATATTTTATCTTCCTGTAGTATTATAACAAACTTATGTGAATCACGCATATCAACTTCTAGAATTTCTTTTATGATGTTAACTCTATAAATAATGTTATAATACATGCAAAGGAGTGATTCAATGAAAAAGTTTTTTGCAATGATAGCAATCTTGTGTCTTATGGCTTGTTCACAAGGTAGTAATGGAGATATCGAAATGTATGTAGAAGAAGGAAGCGTTACAAATTCAGGATTAACTTTAGTTATGTTGAATCATTCTGAAGAAATCACATATGGCCACTATCTTGGTTATTGTTTAGAAAAGAAAACATTATTTGGATGGGAAGATGCCGATCATATGTCGGATAATGTTTCCAATGGTAACGGTATGATTGGAATCAATCCTGGTGGGCAACATACATTTACCTATGATTGGAGTACGATGATTGGCACTTTAGAAGCTGGTACTTATCGTATTACGAAGACATTTTGTCCTGGAATCAAGAAAGAGGATGTTCTTGAGTATTCAGATGATACTTTTACGGTATCTGCAGAGTTTGTCATAAAATAAGATATTTTTTTCTACTTATTCAAATACTCTCGTAATTGAATGTTAATTTTCTGTTATAATATGGAACACAAGGAGTGATCAAACATGAAACAAATAGCAAGCGACTGGCATGATTATGAATGTATCGATGCTGGACAACAAGAGAAACTAGAACGTTGGGGAAACGTAATCCTACGACGCCCTGACCCTCAAGCAGCCTGGCATAAAGATCCAAAGGAACGTTTATGGGATCATCCAGATGCTCACTACCATCGTAGTAAAAAAGGTGGCGGAAACTGGGAATTTCATAAGAAACTTCCAGAGTACTGGACCATTCAATATAAAGATCTGACTTTTAAAGTGTCACCTACCGGATTTAAACATACGGGTCTTTTCCCAGAACAAGCAGTCAATTGGGATTGGATGAGTCAAAAAATTAAATCTGCAGATCGAGAAATCCGCGTATTAAATTTATTTGCCTATACAGGAGGAGCTACCATGGCTTGTTCTAGTGCAGGAGCCAAGGAAGTTGTTCATGTGGATGCCTCAAAAGGAATGGTTCATTGGGCAAAAGAAAATATGGAATTATCTCATTTACAGGATCATACCATTCGTTTTATCGTAGATGACGTTTTAAAGTTTGTTCAACGAGAAAAACGCAGAAACCATACCTATCATGCGATCGTGATGGATCCTCCAAGCTATGGTCGCGGGCCAAATGGTGAAATGTGGAAATTGGAAGATCAATTACCAGAACTCATTTCTGCTTGTATTGATATTTTAGATGAGAAGCCGCTCTTCTTCTTAATTAATGCATATACAACTGGTTTTTCTAGTATTACCCTAGAAAACATCTTAAAAACAACCATTCAGAAAAAATATCCAGCTGGTAAAGTAGAAGCCGGAGAAATTGGATTACCTGTTACTCATAATGATTTAGTATTACCTTGTGGTATTTATGGGAAATTCTTCTATGAAGATTAATGTTCTATTTGAAGATAATCATCTTTTAGTGGTAGAAAAACCGATCAATGTTCCTGTACAAGAAGATGACTCTCATGATCCTGATTTATTAAACGAGCTAAAACAATGGCTCAAAGAAAAATATCAGAAACCAGGTAATGTCTATCTTGGATTGGTTCATCGTTTGGATCGCCCTGTAGGTGGTGTGATGGTATTTGCTAAAACATCCAAAGCAGCTGCACGCTTATCCAAACAAGTACAAGAAAAAACATTGGATAAAACCTATCTTGCAATTACACAATCAGGACCTACTAAAAAGCAAGATCATTGGATCGATTATCTAATAAAGGATCATAAAACCAACCGTGTACACACAACCAGCCAATCAAATGAAAATTCTAAAAAAGCAGTATTATCTTATGAATTATTACAACACACCCAGAATCTATCTTGTGTAAAAATCCATTTAGAAACCGGTCGTTCTCATCAGATCCGTGTTCAATTTTCCAGTCGAAGCTTCCCATTATGGGGAGATCAACGCTATAATTCACAAGCAAAAGTGGGTCAGCAGATTGCATTATGGGCCTATCAACTTTCCTTTGACCACCCGATTACCAAAGAACGCTTGACCTTTATGGTCAAACCACCTCATGGATACCCTTGGGAGATATTTAATCATGTTATTGACTAGACGCAAATGTTTCATCATCTTTATGATTGGACTACAATTTGCGTCTTTTATTTATCCCCATACGATCATTCCTAAAGAATACAGCAAACAAACCAGATCTTTCATTCATAAACACCATCTCTATGCAATCGTTTCTCAATACCCCTATTCTTCTTTTGTGGATGAAATGATTCAAAGAAAGGAAATTACAAAAGATATGATAGAATCCTACCTATCTTCCACATTCGATCCCAAGATGATCATAAAATTACAAGCCACCTATCAATCACAAGAAATCCTTGCCATTCTACAGTACTGTAATCCAGATGAAGCATTATTACTGACACAGATTCGCAAAATTGATCAAATCGAATCTTGGCTTTCTCTTTCTGATTTTGAACTCAGCCGCTATGCTCGCTATATCTGGTACCAACAAAAATATCCCGATCTTACCAAAACACAAATCTGTTTAGCAGTGAATCGAGATGAAGATTATATTACAAAAGACAAATTAGATTATGCAAGTTTTTATCAACAACTACAGCCTTGTCCCAATCCTGAAAGTATTCAAGCGTTAGTGAATAAACAATGGTATTTATCTTCTACTTATATTCCAGATGATCTTGTTTATTTACCTTATCCATATGTTCAAAACCAGCAACCATTACGACAAGAAGCCGCAAATGCTATGATAGAAATGCTCGATGATGCAAAGCAACAACAATACACGATCAAAGCTGCCAGTAATTATCGTTCTTATGACTTACAAGATTATCTCTATCAATACTATACTCGTTTATACCATTCTAAGATTGCTGATACCATCAGTTGCCGTCCAGGTCATTCGGAACATCAAACAGGCTTAACTTCTGATTTAGCAGAAGCGGGAAAGCGACTAGAAGATTTTGAATCTGCCAAGGGTTATTCATGGATTTTAGAACATGCTCACGAATACGGATTTATTCAACGGTATCCAAAAGACAAAGAATACATTACTGGAATCTCATTTGAAGCTTGGCACTTTCGTTATGTTGGTAAAGATATTGCAAATATTATTCAAAGATATCAATGGACATTAGAGGAATATAGCTTCTTTTTTTCTAATTAAAGTAAACTATACATGATAAACAAATCATGTTATGATAATAACGTTAAAATTAGAAGAGGGGATTCAATTCATGGACCAATTAAAAAAGCTTTTTATGAAATACTTTCGATGGGTCATCATTGCTATCTGTGCTTATCTCATTTTATTCTTCGATAAAACATTTCCAAATGTCGTTGGAGATCAAAGAACATTGATTAGTACTGCTATTGCAATTCCATTTATCCTATGTGTTTTAACGATTCGTCCAGAAGAACTAGTTAAACGCAAAACAAAATAGAAACGAGCCCTATGACTCGTTTTTATTTTGTTTCTAAAACAATCGGGCAGTGATCAGAGCCAAAAATCTCCGAACAAATCTTAGCATCTTTTAAAATTGGAACTAAATCTTGAGATACAAGGAAGTAATCAATCCGCCATCCTGCATTTTTTGCTCGAGCTTGAAACATATATGACCACCAGGAATAACATCCTGTTTTCTGAGGGTAGAAATAGCGGAACGTATCAATCCATCCATTTCCCAACAATTCTCTCATTCGTGCTCTTTCTTCATCCGTAAATCCGGCATTCTTTCGATTTGTTTGCGGATTTTTTAAATCGATCTCTTCAACTGCCACATTCAAATCTCCACAGACAATCACTGGTTTTCTTTGTTTTAACTCATTCAAATATGCCTGAAAAGCATCTTCCCATTCCATACGATATTGTAAACGAGTCAATTCCCGTTGTGAATTTGGAGTATAACAAGTTATAAAATAGAAATCTGGATATTCTAAAGTAAGAACTCTACCTTCTTGATCATGTTCTTCTTTTCCTATACCATAAAACACAGCCAATGGCTGTTTTTTTGTAAAAACGGCTACTCCAGAATAGCCTTTCTTTGTAGCACTATTCCAATAAGAAGTATATCCTTCAAAGCCAATATCCAACTGATCCGGTTGCATTTTTGTTTCCTGAATCGCAAAAATATCCGCATCAATAGCCTTAAAAAACTCTGTAAATCCTTTATTCACACAAGCACGCAAACCATTTACATTCCATGATACTAACTTCATCTATTATCCTCCTAAAAAGAAAGGTGCACTCTTTAAAAAGAGTGCATTCCTTATTTCTTGATAAATGATACTAGCATATCGCTAATTGCATTCATTTCTTCTTCATCCCAATCAACATCTTTTTTACTTGCTGTATGAGAAACTGCAATTTCGCCATTTACATTCTTTCCAGAACATACAACAACAGATTTTGGGACAAAGAATGACCCTGTATAAACTGCCTTCTTTTCATCTAAATGAATCAATACCGTTTCTCGATTTCCTTTATAAGCATTCGCTAATGTCCGTGCTTCTCGTTCATTCGCATCCCGATATCCAATTCCTAAATGACTTCCTGTAGCAACACAATCCACAAGAATAAACTGACGATTCTGTACTTTATTACCTAAAGCTAATGCAATCATTTTGATTCCTGCGTGATCCGAAGTTCCCTTATCATATAATAAGAAAGCAACCTTTTTCCGTTTCTCTTCTGGTAATTTACGAGCCACTTCCAATAAAGTTAGTACTCCTGAAGTATTACGATTCAAATTGGTTCCATTGGCAATTCCTCTTGAAATAGCAGAACTAACAAATAATCCAATAATAACTACAACAAATAATAAAATTGCATGGAACTGACCACCAATGGTCTTATTACTCAATAAAACAATAAACAATGCAACAAACAACAAAAGGGAACCAAAAATTGGAACATAAGTAGGCCATAAGGAAGCCTTCATAGAACGTGTTCCATTTAATGGATAATAATCAACATTTCCCCATAACAATTTAGCAGGAGTATCATAATATGCAGCATAAATGGTATTCGCATTTGCTAGATCACCCACAACTAAATCACTAGGAGATGTCTTTGACTTTTCATCACCCTTTAAGATACGAACTGGATATCCCAACTCATGGAATTCATTCGCAATCACATTTAAAAACTTTTCTTTCTGCTTTGGTTTGAAGCGTTTCCCCATGAACACTCCATAAGACAGCATTTTTTCTTCCATTACTCTTACTCCTCTATCTGAACCTATTTTTCATCTGCAGGATAAACAACACCCATTTGACGACGGCATTCCGTAATCACTTCATGAATATCAATCGACAATTGATGAGGAACCTTAACAGATTCGATTCGTCCAGCTTTTACATTATCACAGAAATCTTGAATTTCCCAAGACATATTATCTTCCCAGTCTTTTGAAATCATTTCTTTTTCTTTTGTCTTACGATCTACATACCAAACTTCATTAAAACGACTTAATAAATCAATATAAATATTTCCATCTTCTCCTTGGATTTCTGGAATCATAACCGTATCCGTAACTTTTGAATGCATAATAACGACTTCAAAGTCATCATAAGTAAAGATTGCAGTTCCTAATGCATCTACACCTGTTTCCAAAAGAATTCCAGAAGCATATATTTTCTTTGGCTTTCCAAACAAAGCAATTGCATCACTAATTGCATATACACCAAGATCCATCGTCGAACCATTTGACAATTCTCTACGGAATGTGGTTGGATTTTCTCCTCTCAAATAAGCATCATAACGACTAGAATATTTACCAAAACAAATAATTGCACGACGTAACCGACCAACTTTTGGCAACGCTTCTTTCGTACGCCAGAAATTTTCTGTATAAAGCGGAACAATAGCATCCTGTAAATATGTTTGATTTTCTCTAGCACAAGCAACCATTTCTCTTACTTCATCAGCATTGCTTCCAAAAGGTTTTTCACAAATTACTGGAATTTTACGATTTAAAAAGTAAAAAGAAAGTTCTTTATGCAAACCATTTGGTACTGCTAAATAAACAGCATCAATTGTATGAGATTCATACATTTCTTGATAACTTCCATACGCATTTGGTATACCGTATTTATCCGCAAATTTTTGCGCCTCTTCCAAAGTTAAACTACAAACTGATACGACTTCACAATCTTTTACTAATTTTGAAGCATTCATAAAGAAATCTGATACAAAATTAGTTCCCACAATTCCAAACTTCATAGGTTATTTCCTCCTTATAACTAGTACTAGCATTATATCATATATTCTACAAAATATCATATCGATATATCCGTTTCACACGTTCCCCCTGTTTATAGAGTGGATGATGTTTTGGTACAGGTGCTTCCTCAAGAAAAGTACCTGGTAATTTCTCCAGTGTTTTTCTAGAAGGTATATTATTTGGATCACAAGTGATGATCAAATATGGCTGTTTTAATTTTGCCGCAAAAGGAAAAATCAATTGACAGGCTAAAAAAGCATAAGAATGTCCCCGATAGGGTTCTTCAATTCGATAACCAATGTTTCCTAAATAATATAAATACTCTGAATATCCAATTCTAAGATCAATATATCCAATCCTTGTTTTGGTATTATGCAAATAAATATCAAAGTAATACCAAGTATATCGTCGCAACCAACCTACTTTTGAATGAGTCACTAAAACAAGATCAATGATTTGATCACTTAAGCGCATCTTGAATAATCCCCATATTTGTTAACTCTTTAATCAATGTTGGCTGTATGTGCATCTGTTGGATCCATTCTAGTAAATCAATTGGTAATTGAACCGTTTGTAAATCACGCATCAACTGACAACGCAATAAGATATTTTTCGGTGAATGTATCATATCTACAAATTCTAATACTTGTACCTGATAACCACAAGCTTCTAAAACCTTTGCTCGAATCGTATCAGTAACCAATGCACTGTAGCGTTCTTTTAATAAGCCATAGGACAATATCGGATTGGAAGCATCTTGTATGGAATGATTCACTTCTTTTTGACAACATGGTACAGATAAGATATATTTTGCCTTCCACTGAATAGCATTTGCCAATGCAAAATCAGTCGCAACATCACAAGCGTGCAGTGATATTACCATATCAACCGCAAAGTCTGGATGATATCCATGAATATCTCCTAGTTCAAAGCGTAAATTCTCATATCCATAACGATCTCTGATTTCATTACAGGTCCGAATCACATCCTTTTTCAGATCCAAACCCACCATCTGAACAGAAATCTTCCGAACTTCTACCAAATAATAATATAGAATAAAAGTTAAATACGACTTTCCACAGCCAAAATCAATGATATTCAGTTTCGTAACATTTTTTTGCCGTAATAAATCATCAACCATTTCAATAAAACGATTAATCTGCTTAAACTTATCATATTTTGCTTTAATAATCGTTCCCTCTTTTGTTGTAATCCCTAAATCAACAAAAGCCGGAATCTGATATCCTTCTTCTAACAAATATTTCTTTTTACGATCATTTCCTGAAACCTGTTTCACTGGATTCACCTGTTTATGGGTATGTTCCATGATTTTACCTTTTTTGCTACGTTTGATCGTTGTAATGTGATCTTTACAGAAAACATCTATTTGATTCATCGATTCCATGATTTCCTGCATCCACTGTCTCGCATCTTCCTGATTCAGGTTTTTATGAAACGCTTGTGTTTTTGTAAACATTTCAAACTGATAGAGTGACTGATTTTTAATTTGAATGGGACGCATCACGATTTTTTTATATTCCTGAAACGAGCCATTGCTCATAATTACTTTAAGGAAATCTTGTTCCCATACATTTTCAATTTTTTGATTCATGATTCATCCCCCATTAGAATTATTATACAACAAAATAAGAATAGAGAAATAAAAAAACGGCCGAAGCCGTAATTATAATAGAGAAATAAAGAATAATACTAAGAAGATGCTATAGAACACTCCCATAGAAATCATTGCAAGATAGCTGATAATATTTGCCTTTTCTAAATTTTGCTTTGTTAAAGAGTTTTTACAATACAAATACGCCCCTAAAGCAAGATGACCACATACAGCAAAAATCAGATACGCAACTTCTAATTGACCATATTGTAAAAATTGGAAGGTGACGCTAGAATCCCAAAGTGTTTCAACTGCAGGGATCCACAATGATGCGACTACCAACAATGCACAAAGCAATACGATAAAGAAGCTTGCTCCTACAGATTTTGAACTAGTGCCGTTATCATGAGCTTCAATATAACCACTTGGTTGTTTTCCAGTCCGTTCTGCAATCAATTGGAACAAATAACCCATCTGTTCATCGGTAAAAATGGAATCATCATAAACATAACTGTCTTTTGATTTCGTAACAAAAGCCAAAGGATGTCCAATCTTCAAAAGTCCAACCGGAATTTCGATTTCTCCTTCTTTTACCGTTACAATATCATATGCTTCTCGTTCCCCTTTTTTACGATTTGCTTTTTTCAACCCTTTAATATACAAATCTGTAAAAACACCATAGAAACTAATTTCATCTAATCCAATTTCTTCAACATAAAATCTTGGCAATTGCATTAAATTCGTATGTTGTTGTTCAACATGAAAAATCAAACGATCTCCATCTAATAGAATATAACGATCCAAATTTAAATATAACATTCTACCAATAGGCCAAATAAATACAATTGGCAAAACCTGGAATATACTTCCATTCCCTTCACTAATAATGTACAACAATGCGCTTGTCAAACAAAGAGCGATGACAATAATACAAACCGATACTGGAATCAAATTCCATGTTCCTAATGCTCTCATTTTATATGTTTGCTTATTCATAGTTTTCTCCTTCTAACGGACCAT